>CAWVTP010000021.1:0-22210 GCA_963933035.1 uncultured Puniceicoccaceae bacterium
AATCTCGGCACATGGGAGGTTTTCAGAGGTGCCCTTTAGCTGTTGCCTGGTGGTGTTTCATGAAAACCCGGCAGTTTTTGCTGCTGAGTTGTGCCTTGAATGTGACGGCAAGCATTGACAATAGCTGCCCTGAGTGATGCTGGCGAGATCGGCACCCAAAATATGGGATCTGGGGCAATTTTCTCTGATTATTTGCTGGGGAGGCACTTTCTGGTAAGACTTGGCACGCGATACGCTTAGAGCTTAGCATTATGGAAATAGCAGCTATTAGCGATCCGACCGCGATCACCAATCCTCAAGGTATTGTCGATTCCAGTAATAACGAACTCGGGATGGATGATTTTTTTCAGTTACTGACCACCCAGTTAACAGCTCAAGATCCTTTAAACCCGATGGATAACACGGAGTTTATCTCGCAAATGGCCACTTTCAGTAGTCTGACACAAATGGAGCAAATTGCTGACAATACAGCGGTCACTCAGGAGCAGCAATTGGCAGCCGCGACAGTCAATTTGTTGGGCAAGCAGGTGGAAGGGACGAGCGTTGATGGGCAAGTTGTCGCGGGCATCGTGAATCGAGTGGAGCTCATCGACGGACAGATGGTGCCTTTCGTGGGAGAAGAGCAAGTTCCCTTTGATTCCATTTACAAAGTTGAAGGTGCTGGCAATTAAGCTGCGCTCACTGAATTAATAACGAATACTAACAAAAGAAAGGATACAATATGGCATTAATAGGATCGCTCAGTAGTGGAGTTAGCGCAATGCAAGGCTTTGTGAAGGGAATGGAGGTGATTGGAGACAATATCGCAAATTCCAAAACAGTGGGCTTTAAAAAACAACGAGCGCTGTATACTGACAGTTTTTCTCAATCTTTGAGTGATGCTTCGATTGGGGGTAAGGATGGCAGTAATACCGCTCCAATTCAGATTGGTACTGGGGTTGGGTTGAGTGCCACTCAGAAACTGTTCACTCAGGGCTCGATTGAGCTGACGGGGGTCCCCTCGGATATGGCGATTAATGGCGATGGGTTTTTTCGAATTTCCAATAATGGCACGGGGGAGCAAATGCTGACGCGTGATGGTTCATTCCGTGTTGATAAGGATGGCTATTTAGCCGACAAAAATGGAAATTTTTTATTAGGCCTAGTCGGTGGTGACCCCGCAAACGCACCCTCCGTTGTTGGTAAGATTCAAATTGGACTAGATCAGGATGTGCGCGTGAACGCCAATGGCGAGCCAATCGATGGCTTGGGTAGAATTGTCTTGGAGGATGGGACCCGCGTCCATGAGCCGACCGCTGGTGGTACTCTCTATCGGGTGGATTCAGAAGGACGTTATTTAGATTCAAGAAATGGTGGTGGTGCTCCTCCTCCTGCTTTTAATTTTAACGAGATCGAGGCGGTCATCCTTCGTGATCCTATTGGTTCTACGCTAGAGGCCAGGGCAGCACTGCATAGTGACGGAAATTACTACTTTATTGACGTTCAAGGTTATTACATTAATGATTTAGGTGTTCGAATAACAGATGGTAGTAGTGCCGATATTCGCTTTCAGGATCAGACAGTTGTTCCGGTAGTATTCAATCCCCCTCCTTCGACTGGTGCTAGTGATTCACATGATGCAGCAGTGTGGAATCCTGAAACAAAAAGTCGTCCATATGAGACTGATTTAGCGGAGTTAGATGACTCTAATTGGATAAAGTTAAATGCCGGCGCTACTGAAGTTGATATGGCCTTACCCGATGTCACGGATCCAAATCAGTTTCAATTAGCTATTCAAAATTGGTCGGTCAACAAAAACGGTGAATTGCGGCTCACCTTAAATGACGGTTCGTCTTTTGTGCGAGCTCAAGTACTGATCCAAGATGTGATGGATGCCGATGCCTTAACCGAGGAGGGGGCAGGCTTATTTTCGGGTATTGAAAATGCTGGTGTGATCGGATTGCAGACCTGGGGTCTAGGGCAGACCTTAACGGCAGAGCAACTCTCTGATCTTTCCGCTAACCAAGGAGGCCTTGGCTTTATTCAGTCGCGTGCTCTAGAGGGATCGAATACTGACTTGACCCAGGAGTTTTCGGATATGATCACCACCCAACGGGCATTTCAGGCGGGTTCTAAGGTGATCTCAGTTTCAGACGAGATGCTGCAAGAGATTATTAACTTGAAGCGATAGTCTATTTTGAATGGCTGGGATGTTTTGGTTCGATTCTTTGAAATTATCTGCTTAGGCTTTTGTTATGAGTGAGGAAGAAGAAAATGCGAGTGCTGGTGACGAGGAAGCTCCTAAGGCGGGCGTGCCTTGGGTCCCACTCATTCTAATGTTGTTGGTTATTCCGATTGTGACCATTGCGGTCATGCAGTTTGTCGTTGTACCAAAATTAGCGAGCACTCTGGCGGCTAGTTTGCCGGTCCAGAGTTCAGCAGAAGGCGCTGGTGGTGAGAATGTGCTGGCTAAGGATGAGCCAACTGTAGAGGATGATGCTGGCCCAGATGGTGAGCTGTTAGGGCCCAGTGGAAATCGAGTTGTCTTTGACGAGTTGGTAACGAACTTGGCGAATACCAAGGGCTCGCGTTTTTTACGCGTCAGCTTTGAAGTGATTGGTAAAGACAAGTCGCTTGGCGCGTTGGTGGAGTCTAAAAAATCCCAGGTGCATGATGCACTCATAACGGTTTTGGGTAACCAAACAATCGAGGATATTGAGGGTACCGGAGGTCGTAACAAATTGCGGGTCGCCTTAATCAGCGCCCTGAATACGGCACTCGGTAAGGGGATTGCTGAAGAGCTCTACTTTCTTGATTTAATTATCCAATAAAGTGATAATCGATCGAGATCGGTAATGAAATCGACTTTTATAAAAATCTTATTTCAAGAAGATGGCTGACGATAGTGGTACAGATGAAGATCCTTCAGATATTCTGGGGCAGGATGACATCGATTCATTGCTTCAGCAGGTATCATCAGAGGCAAGTGAATCGAGCGCCGATACCGCAAGTGTGGAGCCTTCTGGATCAGCTGCGGGTGATTTTTCATTAGAAGGTGCCCACGTAATTGATGCTAATGGTCGGCGGTTTTCGGCGAAAAGAAAGCCGCTTATAGAACCCTATGATTTCAGCAATCCTTCATTTCTAGGTGAGACAGAAATGCGACGTCTTCGCCTGCTGCATGAAGATTTTATCAAAATGTTGGAGGCTCGCTTTACTTTATTTTTGGGCTGCGATTTTAGTCTAAATATGACTCAGCTCAGCACCAAAAACTACGATCAAGCGGTGCAAGATGTCGAGAATCCATCTCACATTGCTTTATTTCGAGCCAACCATATGCCGGGGGTTGGCTTCATTGAAATGAATCCCAATTTGGCACTGACGATTGCCAGTAGTATTATAGGAGGCAAAGGCCATGCCGCCCGGATGGAACGCTACCTAACCCAAATCGAGGTCGATTTGATTGAGGAGTTTTTAATTGTCCTCTTGGAAGAGTGGTGTGGACAATGGGTGACTGAAAGTGAAGTTGAGCCGCAGATTATCGGACACGAGATTGTGGCCAGTGTCATGCAAATCTGTGAGCATGATGCGGTCATGTTTTCATTGGCCATGGATGCCAGTATACGAGGTTCCAATGGCAAGATAACGATTTGTGTGCCCTTGATAATGATTGAAGACGCCATTAAGAAAATGAAAGAGCGTCAAGGCTATGAACTCCAATCCAGTCAGCAGTCAGTAGCTCCTTTCTGGCGCAATGGCTATGAAAAGATTCCGGTTAAGGGACTTGTTGAATTGTCGATGGGGCAGGTGAGTGTGCAGGCGGCCAAGGATTGGAAGGTGGGGACGGTTTTGCCGCTAGAGCATGATGCCATGCAAAGTGCTATACTGAAATTGGCTGGCCAAGCGCTTTTCACTTGCGAAGTCGGGATTGAGGACGATCATCGCGCAATTAAGATCCACCAAAAGATAGAAAAGGAGAAAGATTTATGGCCAACGATTCAATAGAGCCCAGTGAAGATCCGATGGGAATTGATCGCATTTTGGATGTCAAAGTTGATGTGACTGGGCGTTTAGGTGCATGCAATATTTCCATGCGAGAAATCATTGAGTTTGAAGTTGGGACCATCGTTCAGCTGAAACAAAGTGCTAAGGATCCGATTGAGTTGTGCTTAAACAATAAAATCGTCGCCCGCGGTGAAGTGGTGGTGGTGAATGATGCATTCGGGATTAAAATTACTGAAATGGTTGATCAATAATTGTTAGTGATATGCTGTATTTCTTAGCGCAAGCAAGTATGCCTGACTCGCTATTGTCTGGAGAGGCGATTGGGAGTGGTCCGAGTTTGGGCCCAATTATCTTTGCATTGGTCTTGTTGCTATGTGTCTTGGCAATTGTTTTTATTTACCTAAGACGAAACGGTTTGCAACGAGTCCGCAAAACGGGCGAACTCGACATTTTGGAGACGCGACCGTTGGGGGGGCGTCAATTCTTATTAGTGGCGCGTGTGGGACAAGAAAAATTTTTGCTAGGGGTCTGTCCCGGTCGGATTGACTATCTGTGCCCGCTGAATACGGACTCCGACTCGTTGGTGCCGGATTTTTCTGATGTGATTCAAAAAACGACTGCAGCTGCCGAATGAAACTGTGTTGCAGAATTGTCGGGTGCCTGGCTCTGACGGCTTGCTTATTTTTGGGTGCTTCGGTATTGGAAGCACAAACGACCAACATCAGTTCTAGTTCTGCTGCTGGTTCTAGTGGTCAGGATGGACTCGGTTTTGAGGTTCGTTTGTCGGATGCGAATGGGGAGACCGATTTTGGGGTGGTGATTCAATTGTTGGTATTGATGAGCTTACTTTCGATTGCCCCGGGGATCATTATGCTGATGACGAGTTTTTTGCGTATCATCATTGTGCTCGGCTTTTTAAGGAGTGCGATGGGTTTGCAAACCAGTCCTCCTAACCAAATTTTGGTGGGCTTAGCCGCTTTTTTGACATTTTTTTTGATGATGCCAGTCGGGGATCGCATCTACAGCGACGCCATTGTGCCGCTACAAAATAAGCAAATCACTTCAACGGAAGCCATGGAGCGGGCTGCGAAGCCATTAAGCGAGTTTATGCTCAAGCAGACACGGCCGAGTGATATTGAATTTTTTCTTGGGCTGTCTCAATCTTCTCAAGTCAGCGCGGACGATTTACCGATGTCCGTCTTGATTCCCTCATTTGTTATGAGTGAATTACGAACAGCCTTTCAGATGGGGTTTTTATTGTTTTTGCCTTTTTTGGTCGTCGATTTTGTGGTGGCCACCGTGTTAATGTCGATGGGGATGATGATGATGCCTCCGGTCATTGTTTCCTTGCCGTTTAAAATTCTACTCTTCGTCTTGGTGGACGGTTGGTATTTATTAATCCAGTCCTTAGTGACAAGCTTTCGATAAGATTATGTCCGCAGAAATGGCAGTCGAAATTTTCCGGGTCATGCTCACCAAGTGTTTGCTGATTGTGACGCCGATGTTGGCGACTGCGATGGTGGTGGGTTTATTGATCAGTCTGCTGCAAGCGGTGACCAGTATTCAAGAGCAGACTTTAGCTTTCGTGCCCAAGTTGGTTGCCGTAGCCGCCGTCTTGATGTACAGCGCATACTGGTTAATTGAACAAATGCTGATTTTTACCCAAGATATTTTTAATCGCATGAGTAATATCCTCGGTTAAAGGCAGTGGCGATGATGCTCTTTGAACCCATAGAGCTGTACCAAGGGTATGGGATTTTCCTGCGTGCGGGTGCCTTCTTTTTTTTGATGCCCTTTCTATCCAGCCCGGCACCGATTATGGTGCGCACGGCCGCCAGCCTCTTTATGGCCTTTACCTTTGTTGCGATTACAGTGCCCAGTCCGGATCTGGTAGTTCCCAGCCATTTAGTTGAAATGGCGGTCTTTTCCGTGCGCGAAGTGCTTATCGGAGCCCTGATTGGCTTCTCCGTCCAGTTTATTTTTCATCTATGTCATTTGGCTGGGCAAATGATTTCGATGGAAATGGGGCTGATGCAAAGCAATTTATTCAACCCATTGACGCGTCAACAAGAGACGGTTTTGAGTACTGGTTTGACGATGCTAGTCGTCGTCTTAATTTTTGTGACGCAAACGCATCATCTGTTGCTATTTGCCTTTAAGCGAAGCTTGGAATTGATGCCGATTGGGGCGGTCATAAACAAGACGACAGTGGTCGAAACCTTGGTCGTGGATAGTGGAAAAATATTCATGATTGCCTTGCAGATGGCGGCTCCACTGATAGCAGTGAATTACATTGTGACGCTCTCATTTGCGATTTTAGGGCGTGCCGTACCGGGCATGAATATCCTTATATTGAGCTTTGGGGTTAGGATTTTTGCGGGCTTTAGTGCACTGATTTTAGTCTTTGTCCTGATCGTACAGTTTTTAATTGGTATGATTCATGATTCTCCTGAAAGGATGTTGCAATTTTTACCTTTTCGATAGCTCATTTCATCATGCCCGCCGACGAAGACAAATCCTCTAAAACTGAGGAAGCCACACCCAAAAAAAAGCAGGAAGCTTTCGAGCAAGGGAATTTTCCAAAGGCAGAGGAAATACAAGTCGTATTTGGACTGGTGTCGACCTTTATCGTCATGCTGTTTGTGACGGTCAATGCGGCCGAGAAGATTGCGCTAATGATGAGTTATGTTTACGGCAATCTTGCAAAATATTTATTAACCCATGAGGAAGTCGCCGATTACGCGTTAACGGGCGGAGCTGCTCTATTGGCATTGTTAGCTCCTGCTTTAGTTTTAGCGCTTATTTTTTCAATTATGGCGGGTGGGCTGCAAACGCGATTTCAGTTAACTCCGAAAGTACTGCAATTTAAGTTTAGTAAAATCAATCCGATCAGTGGCTTCAAACAAAAGTACGGGATACAGGCCTTGGTCAAGTTTGTGACGGATTTGTCGAAGTTTATAGTGGTTGGTTGCGTGATTTGGCTGGGAGTGCTTCGGGTGGTGCAGCACGAGATTTTTCATACGCGGGTGGAACCGATACAAATTGGCCGCTTTATTCAAACGACTACCCTGTATCTATTGGTGCAACTGATCATCGCGATGGCTTGTATTGCCGCAATCAATTTTTTGTATCAAAAGTATAAAACGAGTCAGGATTTGAAGATGTCGCGACAGGATGTTAAAGATGAAAATAAACAAGCTGAAGGCGACCCAATGATCAAAAATGCTCGTCGGCAAATGGCGCGTCAACTAATCGAGCGACAAATGTTTGCGGCGGTTCCCGATGCTGACTTAGTGGTGACCAATCCAACCCATTTTGCAGTCGCTTTGCGCTACGATCGCGATCAAGATCAAGCTCCCGTCGTTTTGGCAAAAGGCAAAAATTTGATTGCGCAAAAGATTAAGAAATTAGCCCGTGGGCATGGGATTCCGGTTATCGAAAACAAACCTGTGGCTCGTGCCTTATATAAATTTGGTAAACCTGGGCAGGCGGTCCCGAATCAAATGTTTCGAGTGGTGGCCGAAGTGCTCGCCTATGTGTACAAAAACAACCGACGTTTTTTTCAGCTGAAAGAGCGTCAGCGTAAATTAAGGCAGTTACAACAATCATGAGTGAACTTGAGCAGTCCAAGTCACCCTTAAATTTTTTACGGAATGGGGATTATGCGCTGGCCATAGCATTGTTCGCTGTGGTGATTGTGCTGATTTTGCCGGTTCCGAAGGTCTTGCTGGATCTGTTGCTGACGATTAGTATTGCATTTTCGATACTGGTGATGTTGGTGATTGTCTATGTACGTGAGCCGGTCCAGCTCTCGGTATTTCCAACGGTTTTGTTGATTGCAACTTTGTACCGCTTAGCGTTGAACGTAGCGTCCACGCGCTTGATATTACTGGAGGCGGATGCGGGTAAAGTGATCGCCTCTTTTGGGAACTTCGTGGTGGGGGGGAACTATTTTGTCGGGGCGGTCGTTTTCTTAATTCTCGTGATCGTGAATTTTGTTGTGATCACCAAAGGTTCTGGACGGATCGCCGAAGTAGCTGCCCGCTTTACACTAGATGCAATGCCGGGTAAGCAAATGGCGATTGATGCCGAGCTGAACGCTGGTGTGATTGATGAAGCCACGGCTACCGCGCGCCGCAGTAAAATCCAGAAAGAGGCGGATTTTTATGGTAAGATGGATGGTGCCAGTAAGTTTGTACGCGGAGATGCGGTTGCTGGTATTTTGATCACCCTGATCAACGTAGTCGCGGGAATTGCGATTGGCTCCTTGCAAAGAGGCATGTCCCTAGAAGCGAGTTTGAAGACGTATTCTCTGCTGTCGATTGGTGATGGACTTGTTTCCCAGATTCCTGCTTTGATTTTGTCGCTGGCAGCAGGTTTGTTGATTACGCGCTCTTCTGATAGTCAAAATATGGGGAGTAGTTTGACGCGGCAGCTAGGCTTCTACCCACGGGCTTTTGGGATTCTGGCGGTCGCCATGTTGGTGCTGGCACTGTTGCCTGGCATGCCCAAAATACCTTTTCTCTCATTGGCAGCTATTTGTGGTTTTCTTGCTTTTCAATTAAAAAAGAATAATTTGGACGCCACGCGTTTCTCTGAGCTCTTGGATCAGGCCAACGATTCGGTGGATGATAGCAGTGCGACCCGTCCGGTGGCCTTGGATGCGGCCAATCAAAATGCAGGTAGCGTTTCAGCTGGTCAGCCGGGCGATGCGGCCGCTGAGCTACCTGCGGCAGCCAACGAAGATTTGAGAAAGCTGGTTGATGTAGATTTATTTACAGTTGAGTTGGGCTATTCTTTGCTGCGGCTCGCTGATGAGACTAAAGGAGGTGATTTGGTGGAAAGAATCACCGGGCTGCGTAAAAGCTTTGCTCGCGAGATGGGTATGGTTTTGCCAACTGTTGCCGTTCGCGATAATTTTGAGCTGGAGGCAAATCACTACCGCTTCTTGCTTAGAGGCAAGCCGATCGCATCAGGACGTGTTTTACCGAATCGCTCATTAGCGATGAATGTGAGTGGTAGTAATGAGGCCATTCCGGGAGAGAAAACCAAAGAACCTGTGTATGGGCTGGATGCGATTTGGGTTGATGAACAGGGTAAAAAGACGGCTGAGATGAATGGCTTTACTGTGGTGGATGCCGTTTCAGTTCTGTGTACACATTTGACAGAAGTCTTTCGTCTAAATGCCCACGATCTTTTGGATCGTCAGCGGGTACAGGAACTTTTGGATCACTTGCGCGAACGGCATACGGCTTTAATGGAAGAATTGTTTCCTGATCTTGTTAGCGTTGGATTAGTCCAGAATGTACTTAAAAATCTATTGAAGGAAGGGGTTTCCATTCGCAATTTAAATATCATTTTGGAGTCAATTGCGGATATGGCTGGCCATAGTAAATTACCGAACGATCTTTCGGAGTATGCGCGTCGACGCTTGGCGCCTTACATTATTGAGGACTACGAATATGAGCCCGGACGGATCAAAGCGATTACCTTGGATCCAAAACTTGAAGAACATTTTGTGCAACGCATTCAACGCAATCAATTTGAGGTCGGTTTGACCTTAGATCCGCAAACGGCCCACTTAGTTTTATCCCAGCTCACTGCTTTGATGCGTGAAATGATGGATGCGGGTTACAATCCATTAATATTAACGATGTCGGAATTAAGACTTCCCTTTAAGCGCTTTTTCGAGGCTTCGTTGCCACGTTTGTCGGTGATTTCTTACCAAGAGATCCCTTCGGAAATCGAAATTGATAATTTTGGTGTGGTCAGTGCGAGTATCCAGTCGGATGTTGGCGCATCGCTTACTTAATAAAACCAATGCGATTATTGGCAATTGTCAGGCTAGAGAATTATTCTATAATATAAAGTCATGAAAAAAGCAGCAAAAGCGGTTAAGAAAGGGGTTCCGGCTGAAGGATCTTTGCATCGTTTTGTGGTCAGTTCGGCGCAAGAGGCGGTACTCCAAATCCGTGAAAAATTGGGTCCTGAAGCGGAAGTCTTATCGGTTAAGCAAGTAAAAGGAAGCGGTCTAGAGCGTTTTCTCTCGAGTCCAAAGTTGGAAGTGGTGGCGCAAATTAAGCCTGCTACTGAGCTTCCCGTAAGTGCTGTGAATAATGCGGTTGGGGCACAAGATCAGCCAACTGAGGCTAGCGAGCCATCCTCATCCAAAAAACAGTCCGACATCCCTGAAGTCAAAAACGACCCACATCTCCAAATTGAGGCCAGTGATGACAAAAAGATGCACACTCAGAAAGTCGCTTCGGAGGAGTTGGAGGCATTGCCAAAAGCGCGTCGAAGTTCTTTGTTGGAGCGGATTCGTAAACAATCGAATTCTAGAGACTTAACCTGTCATCAATTTTTAGAGAAAGCTGGGTTGTCGCCCAGACTATTGGCACGCATGAGCAGTGATGATAGTTGGAGAAGAATCAGTGAGGCGCCGCTATCGACGGGCATGATGCAAGCTGTCAGTTGGTTAAAATCATACCGTAAGGAATTGCCTCACGCTGCTCTGACGAATCGAGTCGCCTTTTTGGGGAGTGCGGGTGTTGGGAAGACGACTGCGCTGTGTAAATTACTCGCACGTGATGTTTTTATTGCTGGTAAATGCCCTCAGGTTCTGAGGATGGAAGTCGATCGGCCGCACATGGATGAGGGACTGTCCATGTATTGTGAGGTTCTGGGCGTGCCTTATTACCGTTCTGAGGCGGAGGTGGATTTTATGAGTGATGAGCTCATTTATTTAGATTTTCCTGGTTATTCGTGCCGAGATTTGAGGGAACAAGAGCGCTTGTTATCTGTACTGGATCGACTTGCAGTCACTACGCGAGTTATTGTTGTGAATGCTGCCTATGAAGAAAGCGTGCTAGATCGATCGCTTGAATCAGCCCAAAGGTTGGGTGTGACGCACCAAGTTTTAACGCATGTGGATGAATTAACTCAAAGCGCAAAGCTATGGTCTTTCCTGCTCGATCCTGAGCGCTCCTTATTGTTTATTTCCAACGGACAGAATGTGGCAGGGGATCGTATTGACGATGTTATGGGGCATTTATTAGAAAGGACCTTCCCGCAATGAACCGTTTTATGCTGTTTGGAGGCTTTGCAGGATTTATTGTCGTATTTATAACCGGACTGGCTTACCAGCGAGATTTAAATGACTTACTGCTAGACGCTATGATTGGTTGTTTTGTTCTGGGATTTTTGAGTCGTCTGCTGTACCGAAAGTTAGAATCTTTTGCAGTTAAAGCTCTTCAAGACGAGCAGCATGAAGCACTTGAAGTGCAGAAAAATAAAGATAAAAAAAGGTAAAATTTTTATTACCTAACTGTTTTTATTTGTTCACGGTAAAATACTCGGCTTGTATCTTGTCATTTACTGATAATTCCTTTTGATGTTACCTGTATTGTCCAATAAAAATAAAAACTTTGCTTATCAAAGCAATGTCGTGTTGCACAACCCGAAAAGTCCAGAGTATCGGGAGTTGTCTTTGAGGTACTTGCCAATCGTTAAGCATGAATTGATGCGGATCAAAATGCGGATTCCGAATCATATTGACATGGATGACTTGCATGGCGTAGCGATTATTGGCTTGATGCATGCATTGGAGAAATTTTCCACCTCTAATGAGCTAACGTTTGGGGCGTATGTACGGCAGCGAGTGCGTGGTGCTATATTGGATGAGTTGCGGCGTATGGATTTATTTACTCGTGAGCGTCGAAAAAAAGCGCGGCATTATGATCAAACTGTGATTCAGTTAGAACAAAAGACACAACGTGCTGCGACCGAAGACGAGATTCGTGAGGCCCTCAAATTAAATAAAAAAGAGTTTGCGGATCTGCTCGAAGATTTACGCCCTGTAAGCTTTTTGTCCTTGGATGCGCCTTTGTCGGATGATCAAGCCTCTGGTGTGCTCGCGGACGTGGTCGATGATCCTGTACAAGATAATGCTAGAGACACTGTTGAGTTTAAGGATATCGCGCAGTTGCTGCATGAACGCTTGGAATGTTTACCAAAAAAACAGCAGCAAATATTATATCTTTATTATTTCAAAGGTTTAAGATTGGCAGAAATCGCTGAGGTCTTTTCTATAACTGAATCAAGAGTTTCTCAACTGCACACGCAAGCAATTCGCAAGTTGCAACAGACGCTTGAAGGTGATTTAATTGAATAGTAAGTTTTATGGTCCTTATAATTGGCAGTGTTGTCGTGATTGTGTCTGTTGTTGCCGGTCTGGCAATTGGTGGTGGCAGTATCATGGTGCTTGCGCATGCGAGTGAATTTGTGACAATTCTGGGGATTAGTTTGGGGGTTATGATCATTGCCAGTCCCATTTCGACACTGATTGGGATTTGTCAGAAAACGATCGTGGCACTTAAGGGTGGACCATTTAAGAAAACCGCCTATGTGGAGGGCCTCGAGATGCTGTACCGCTATTTTATGTTGGCCAGAAAAGAGGGGTTACTTGCTCTAGAGGGGCATTTGACCGATATCCAGCAAAGCTCGATTGCCAAAGAGTATCCTTCATTTCTTAATAATCCGCAAGCAGTTTCATTTTTTGTGGATTCTCTGCGTCCCTTGGTGGACGGGCGCGTCAAGCCCGATGAGTTGCAGAGCATGGTGAATAATGAGATCAAAGGCATGCACAAGGAGTCACATGCTCCAGTTGATATTTTGCATTTGGTGGGAGATTCTTTCCCAGGTATCGGTATCTGCGCAGCAGTATTGGGAATTATTTTGACGATGGGAAGTATTGCAGACGGTGCTGAAGCGGTGGGCTATAAGGTGGCGGCTGCCTTAACTGGCACTTTTCTCGGTGTATTTGGTGCTTATGGGTTCATCAATCCTTTGGCCATCCTGATTGCCACTAATAATGAGACTGAGGAACGCTACTATGCGATGATGGGGCAGGCCATCGTGAGTTTTGCGAAGGGCTTAGCGCCGCTCATGGCGGTAGAGATGGGACGTCGAACATTGTTGAGTGCTGAGCGTCCGACTGCGGATGCATTTGAGGAGCAACTCAAAAGTGTTAAAAAATAGAGTGGCATGAGTGGAGGAGCATGGAAAGTCGCGTATGCTGATTTTGTGACGGCGATGATGGCGCTCTTCATGGTGCTATGGATTTTGGGAGCAGAGCAGGACATTTTAATGGAGCTGCAAGATTATTTTCGCAATCCCCCCTCACCCTGGGAGAGTGAAACCAGTAAATACTTGATCGAAACTGGGGAACACATGGGGTTTAGTGCGGAAGATGAAGCGCGCGACAATTATTTCAATAGCCCAGATCCCGCTATACTGCAAGGCATTGTTGATGAGTTTAATAAGTTGCTGCAGTCGGACATGAATGATGTGCCGCCTCCGGTTAAAATGACCTTAACCTCCGACGGACTGAGGATGGTTATATTTGATCGGGACGATTCACCAATGTTTCTGCCACGCGGGGTGGATTTGACAGACTGGGGAATGTTTTTAATACAAAATATTGCATGGCTCCTGTCACGTTATGAGTTTGAGGTGAGCATTGAGTCTCATTGTGAGCCAGATATGCCGGTTAAGGCGAACTATGGGCCATGGGAGTTAACGACCGATCGCTCTAATAAAATTCGTCGCGAATTGCAGCATTATGCAGGGGGCGAAGTGGGAATTGGGCGTGTCAGCGGCTATGGAGCAAGTCAGCCTGCAAATCCTGATGAATCTGATGATTCAGATTTTCCACTGATTCATCAGCGCGTCATCATTTCTATGAGTTTGCCAGATCCAACAAAGCGCTTGATGGATGATTCGCAAGAAACTGTAGTCAAAGAGACGGAGCCGGCAGTGCAGTCTGATGACTTAATAAAAATCACCCAACCTATACTCTAAGGAGTTGAATACTATCTGTGATGGATCCGCTGATTCCAAATATGAAACCTAAGCTATCTTCTGAGAAGAGCGCGAGCCAATCGTCAAGCTTTACGCCGCTTTCTAAGGCGTCTATTTCTGCCGTGCATTCGACCCACACGTCTGAAGCGAGTCGTCATGAGGGCCAGGGGCATAAGGTGGAAACAGTTAAAGTTGATGGAGTTGTACAAAGCATTCAGGTGACGTGTTCCTGTGGGGAAGTCATTGTGATTGATTGTCAGTATTCAGAATAATATTGTTTGGCATGTAAGATGCTTGGAGGTGGTATGAGTATCGCCATTCATACAGGAGCCTCCCACCTCAGCGCCTTGGAGCATTGGCAGTCGGTGGCTGCACATAATTTGGCCAATAGTTCGATGCCGGGTTTTCAGGGTTCTGCATTTTCTGTTGAGGCTGTACAGCCAGGCTCCTTTGCGACTGAGTTAAATGGTCAGGCTGTACGTCACCTGCTGCAAGGGCAATCGGCGCGTTCAATGAGCAGTGGTGAGGTCAAAATTACCGGTAACCCGAATGACCTCGCAATTCAAGGCCCCGGTTATTTTTCAATTCGAGACGAAGCAGGAGAAATTAATTATACGCGTAATGGTGAATTTCACGCAGACGCTACTGGGCGCTTAGTCAATGCGCAGGGCTTTCCTTTGTTGGCCGCTGGGGCACCTATCCAGATCAACGTACAGGATGGTCCTTTCACCGTTGCGCAGGATGGAACGGTCAGTCAAAATGGACAACAACTGGCGCAGATTAGTTTGTATACCTTTGATAATCCTGAGGCATTGAGTGGCTCGATCGGGAGCGCGATGGTGGATCCTGAGCAAAAAGCGATGCCGCGTATTTTGCCGAATCCAGTAATCAATCAAGGCCAACTAGAAATGAGCAACGTCGTCCCGATGCGTGAAATGATCTCGATGATTGAGCTCTCGCGCGCTTATGAGATCGCACAAAAGTCGATCCAGAGTGCGGATGAACGGCAAGATAAGGCCATCCAAACTTTCAGCGTTTAATCTTCAAACTCACCGCCAATGAATCTATCTCTTTATACTTCTGCAACTGGAATGGAGGCACAGCAAATGATGCTGAATACCATTTCTAATAATTTGGCAAATGCCAACACGACCGGATTTAAGCGTGGTAAAGTCGAGTTTCAAGATATGCTCTATCAGTCACAACGTGAGGCGGGAGCCGCGACTGGCTCTGGTAGCAATTTGCCAACGAGTGTTGAAATTGGTAACGGAACACAAGTCGTTTCGACAGCACGAGTGTTTACCCAAGGTGCCGTCAAGCAAACGGGTGAGCAGATGGATATCGCGTTGGATGGCGATGGTTTTATAGAAGTTCAAATGCCGGATGGTACCACCGCCTACACGCGTGATGGGGCGCTGAAAATAGCCTCAGATGGCACGATTTTGACGAGTAACGGCTACACAGTCTTGAGCAACTTTCAGGCATTCCCAGCAGGCGTCGAAAATATTTCCATTTCTGCGGATGGGAATGTCTCGGTCCGAGCCGGGGGCGCAACGCAAACTTTTCAGATCAGCCTAGCCCGATTTAATAATCCTGGGGCATTGAGAAGTGCGGGCGCCAATCTTTACCTAGAAACTGCTGGCAGTGGTGCCGCGGAAACAGGAACTCCTGGTCAGAATGGCTTTGCGAGAGTCCAGCAGGGGTATTTGGAGAGTTCAAATGTAAACGTGGTCGAGGAAATGGTTAATATGATCACTGCCCAGCGTGCTTATGAAATCAACTCCAAGTCTATTCAGACATCGGATCAAATGCTATCAACCATTGCCCAACTCAAACGCTAATGACTCTATTGCAGCCTACATTTGTTGTTATTTGTTTTTTTGTAAGTTCCCTTGCGCTAAACGGTACGCCGATCCAGTTAGGATCTATTTTGGCACCCGTTGATTCAAGATTGACTGCCAATAAGGTGGAGGATTCGCAAACGGTCTCGCGCACATCGGTGACCCCCAGCCAACAAAAGGTGAAGTATGATTGGATTCAAATGCATGATATTTTGGGGCGTTTGGAATCGATGGTTATTTCTGAGGTGGCAGTGGATGATCGGGTATCGCTGGCTTCGCGCTCTCATTGGGATCCGATCAAGATAAAAGAGGGATCGAATTGGGATTTAGTGTTGTCGAATCCCTTCGTTCCTGATGCACGCGGTCGTTGGTATCCATCTATTGAATTACTCGTTGATGAGGAATCGAAGCTAAAGCGGCGTTTGACGGTAAATGTAGCTTTGTACCGGGAATTATGGCAGGTGGATCAGCATTTGAAACAGGGGGCTTTATTAGATCCAGCTAAACTAGTCTCGACGGTCCGGGATATTTATTCCTTAACAGTGGTTGCGATTCCAGGTAGTGAGTTGCTGGAGGGTTATGAGTTAGTACGGGCGGTTAATTCGGGGAGTTTACTAAAATGGTCGGACTTGCGGAAACAACCTGCTGTCCGCAAAAATTCCCTAGTGGATGTATTTGCCCAAAGTGGCGGTATTTCCATCCGCATGCGCGGAAGATGCATGGAAAATGGGGTGGCCGGCGAATATGTAACAGTCCGCAATATGGATACCAATCGTGAATTTAATGCCTATGTCATGGGAGCTGGCATGGTGAAGTTTGAGCTTTAATGTCCATAACAATGACTACTGGAAAACTAGCATTTTTTGCCACCTTTTGGGGGCTGGCTAATCTGAGTTGGGTGTCGACGAGTCAGGCCCAGGTAGGTTCGCTGTGGCAACAATCAAGTGCCCGAAGTAATATGTTTGCGGACAAAACTGCGCATCAAGTAGGGGATATTGTGACGGTGATCATTCAAGAGAGCGCGGAAATTTCTGCTTCAAAGGCTGCCGATACCAACAAGTCAAGCAATGTGTCCGATACAATATCACAATTGCTGAACGCCACTGTGGAAAATTTACCTGGATTTGGTTGGGACGCCTCCAGTGATTTTACCGGTGGGGGTAATATTAGTGATTCCCAGTCAGCAGAGTCGCAGCTTTCGCTGTTAGTTGTCGATCGCTTGCCGAATGGCAACTTGGTGATCGAGGGAATGCGGCGCGTTACGATGGCGAATGAGATTAATTATGCGGTCGTTCGCGGCTATATTCGTCCTAAAGATATTAGTTCGAACAATACAATTTTATCATCTCGGATAGCAGATGCTCAAGTGGACTTCATTGCTGAGGGATCTTTGACTGAGGCTCAACGTAAGGGATGGTTAAGCCGGTTTCATGATTTCATTAACCCATTTTGATTCTTCTTTGCTCATGCACTATTATCTACCCATTGTTCAAAGGCTGTTTTTAACTGTTTTCATCTCGCTTAGTTATCTGCAGGCAGAGATGCGGATTAAGGACTTAGCCATGTTGGAGGGGCGGCGAGACAATCAGCTGGTTGGCTATGGTTTGGTTGTGGGGCTAGCTGGCGATGGCGACAGTAACCAAGCGCTCTACACCGTCCAAAGTGTAGCCAATACCTTAGAGCGCTTTGGGGTCAGTGTGGATCCGGGGTCTTTAATTTCTAAGAATGTCGCTGCGGTTATGTTGACAGCGAACATCCCTGCCTACGCTGAGCAAGGGTCCAAGATTGACGTCACGATATCATCCATCGGAGATGCGGATTCTTTGAGTGGGGGCACTTTGCTGCAAACACCTTTATTGGGTGCAGATGATTCGGTTTACGCAGTCGCTCAAGGTGCGATCTTGTTGGGTGGATTTTTTGAGGGAGGGGGCGATGCCACGCTACAAAAAAATCATCCAACCGTGGGGACGATTCCAGATGGTGCGATTGTGGAAGCCGAAATCCCCACCACCGTAATCAAGGATGGTGCCTTGACCTACTTACTTAAAAATCCCGACTATGCCTCTGCGGTTAAATTAGCCGAGCGGGTCAATGATTTTTTTCCAGATGCCGCTCAAGCCTACTCACCCCAGGGGGTTCGGATTCGAATCCCAGAGGCCTATGGTCAAAATCCTGTGCCTTTCATTGCATCAGTAGAGTCGATTAAGGTGGAGCCTGATATAATGGCACGCGTTGTCATGAATGAGCGTACGGGTACCATTGTCGCGACCTCAGCAGTCCGGCTTTCAGAGATTGCTGTTAGCCATGGGAACATTACAGTAAATATTGCCAAAACGCCTGTGTTTAGTCAGCCAAACGCCTTGGCGGGTGGGACGACTTTGCAGGATGAGGTGACCAACTTGAATGTGACCGAAACGCAAGGCGGCTTCACCTACTTGGATGCGTCGCCGACTTTACAGGAATTGACGACTGCCTTAAATGCGTTGGGGATCAGTCCTCGTGATATGATGGTAATTTTGCAAACTATTAACAAGGCAGGTGCTTTGCATGCGGAGCTAATTCTGGAGTAAATTATGGAAATTGGAGCACAACTATCAGAGGTCAATCGTACCGAGCTGCCAACAGCCATTCCAGAAAAACGAGAGGATGCCGAACTCGAGGCAGCGACTAAAGGTTTTGAAGCTATATTTTTGCGACAATTCTTGAGTCAATCCCTTAAACCTTTGCTCCACGATACTCCGGGGAGTCAAAGTACTGGCTCTGGGATTTATCAAAGTATGATTAGTGATGTTTTAGCGGACAATTTAGCGCAGACAGAGAAGTTTGGATTTTCATCCATGTTGCAAATACAACTACGAGATGGTGCTCCAGAATGAGCATTAATTTTAAGGAATGATTGAATAAAAGGAATTATAATTATGATAAAAATTGATGGCGGATGGGAAGAGCTATTTGGGCTTTTGCGCAGAGAAATTGAGGGTTACGGTCAACTTTTTGCTGTACTAGAATCCCAAAGGTCGTGCCTTAAAGTTCAGGATTTGGAGGGGATTCTCGATTGCAATTCTGGACTAGAGTCGCAGGCACGAAGTTTAGGCGAGCTCCGCCAGGAACGTCTGGTGCAGGTCGAGCAGCTGTATCGTTATTGCGAGCTCCCAGTAGATGGAAATCGAGTAACAGTGCGATCGCTCATCCGCTATGTCCCGCCACAGTCGAAAGCTTTATTCGAGAGTTTGATTGGAGAAGTTGAGCGACTTTTAGTTGCGAGTAAGCAGTATTTAAAAAGGAATCAAATGCTTTTGCGGCGCGCGCATGAGTTTAATCAAAACTTTCTATCGCTCGTCGCACCGAATCAAACTGCCGCTCCTGGCTATAAGCGGAACGGTGTACGTGGTTTTAATACTGGCATAGCTCATGCTTCGGGATATTTGAAGCGTGCTTGATTTTTGGGTGCGCCGAATAATTTGCGATTATGCCTGGTATATTTTCTAGCTTAAATTCTGCTGCCCACGCGCTTCAGGCGCACAGTCGATCTGTCGAGCAGGCCGGTAAGAATATTGCGAATGTAAACAATCCTCACTATACGCGGCAGCGGGTGGTTACCGGCTCGCTGGGCTCGGTGCAATCGACCACAGGTGTTCAAAATAGTGGCCTGCAGGCTTTGGGTGTTCAACAGGTTCGAGAGACTTATATCGAGCGCCAGCTACTCGGTGAGGTTGCTTACGAGAGCGGCCTCAAGGTTCAAGAGACGCGCTTAAGTCAAGCACTGGCTAATTTGGGTGAGTCGATTGATCGAATCAATGATCCCTTATCGATTGATGACAGCGTCGCTAGTTCTGGGGGGATCCGCGGTTCGATCGATAAGTTTTTTGATGCATTTGAATCGCTGTCCGCCAGTCCAAATGATGCCACACTCAAGCATGTGGTGTATCAATCCGCTGAAGAAATGGTGGATAACTTTAATCGAATCGACCAGCGGTTTCAGTTGATGGAAGCTGAATTGGCAGAACAGATTGAGATGGACGCGAATGCGTTTAATCAAAAATTAGCTGAAATCGATAATCTAAATATTGAAATTAGTCGTTACGAGCTGAGTAATCCGGGCGGAGCACTGGATTTACGGGACGAAAGGCAGCGACTTTTAGAAGAAGTTTCGGCATATGCTAGCATTGATGTCGTCGAAAATGCTGATTTTAATGGGCAGATTACCATCAATGTAAGCGACCAAAATGGTGGTGTCGTGTCGATTTTAGAACCAGGATTTAGAGCGAAAGAAATCTTCTTTGATGCGACCAGTCAAAGCCTCAACATTGTGGGTTCAGGTGAAGCTCTTGACCTCGGTGCTGGGAGTTTGCCTGCCTTGCTAGAGCTCCGAGGTACCCATGTAGCTGAAATACGTGATGAGTTAAATTTGATGGCCAACAATGTTGCAACCGAAGTGAATGAAATTTACTATCAGGCTTATGATGCGACAACAGCTCCGGTAACGCCAGAAATCAGTTTTTTTCAACAGCCAACGCCGCCACCAAGTATTAGCGGTGTGCCTTCAACTGTTACAGCAGCTTCAATTGCATTGTATATGGCTCCATCAGGTTTGGGGGTCGGCACCGATTTTGTTGCTTTGGAGGCTTCAAGCTTGCGGTCTAGTGATTCCATCTATGCTGGAGCTAATGACATTGCGTTGGCAATTGCGGATGTCGCCAACCAACAACTTGCGGGAATTGATTCTTTAACGCTATCGGAGTATGCGGCCCGTACAGTGAGTAGCCTAGGACAAGAAATCTCTGGGGTACAAGACCGGCTCGTCGTCCAATCCACTGTAGTCGATTTATTGAATACACAGCGCTCGGAGGTGAGTGGAGTCTCCATGGACGAAGAGGTTTCTAACATGGTACAATATCAACAGGCTTATCAAGCCAGTTCGCGCTATTTTAATGTATTATCAGAAATGATGGATACGCTGATAAATAGTTTGGGCTAATTCCTGACGAAAAAATCTAGAAAGATGCGAGTTTCCTACAGCAATTATAATCAAAATTTAGTCAGTCGTTTAGAAAAACTAAATTACGAACAGGTAAAACTGCAGCGGCAATTAAGCAGTGGTCAGCGTGTGACAGAAGCTTACGAAGATCCAAAAGCTGTCGGTCGCTCACTCAATAATTTTACTGAAAAAGCTCGGCTACAAACTCAAAATAACAATCTAGTACGAGCTGAGTCGATCGGGCAATTTTCTTCAGACTCTTTAGAACAACTCAAAATATTGGTGAATGAAGCTCACATTGATGCTAATCAGAGCGATGGACTTTCCGATTCGGGCGACTACACTGCTCGTATGATCAAAGCGAATCAACAATTGGAGCAATCGGTTCGTGTTTTGAATGCTAAAATGTCCGGAGATTATTTATTTGCGGGTGCCAATACCGGGGAAAAGCCATTTGTTGTACACCGTTACGACACGGGCGATTCACTTCTGGATGGTAGTGGAGTGCCTGTGCGAGATTTTACGGCTTGGATTCCCGCATCTGATGTTGCAGTGAGCGATGTAACTTTCATCAATTCTAGTGGAGACTTGGTCGATCAAGCCACGGGAATGGCGACGACTTCTCCGCCAACGGCATACACGGGTACCCCCAGCCATGCAATTGAGTGGGCGGGGGATAGTGTAGGTGTTCTAAAGGTTTTGAGTGGTGGTAGTATCATTGATGCCGTAGACGGTTCGATCCCTCCAGTTCCGTATGGTGAAGTGAGTATTGCCGACAATAATGGGACTCCGCAATTGGCTCAAGTTTCTCAGACAGTTGTGCCAGATGATTTGGTGGGGATGATCAGCCATGTTGAGTACACTGGCTCAACCAGTCCTACAGACGACGTCCGTTTTCGAGTGGGCGAGGGGTCGACTTTAGGCGCTTTCTCAAAGGCTTCCAGTAATCTAGATTATTTGGCTTATTTGGAAGACCTTGTCGAATTGAGAAATGCCAACCAGTTTGAAAGAAGTGAAGATACGACGCCAGAGATTAGCTTTGCCACTAAGGCGAGCGCAATAAGCGCCTTGGCGCCTAATTTTGAACTTCACCAGGAAAACGTATTGATCGGAATCGTAGAATTTGGAGCTTTACAGCAAGGCATTGACATTACCAAGCGCATTAACGAAAGCCGTTTTAATGAACTCGAGTATCAGAACTCAAAGGACTTGGATATAGACATGACGGAAACCATCATGCAGCTCAATCAATCGCAAGTTGTTTATGAGGCGGCCTTAAAGTCTGGTTCTACAGTTATGCAAATGTCGCTGCTAGACTATATCTAGCTGCTCGATGATCCCTTATCTGTGGATACGCAACGGTCTATAATCGCAGTGTACAAAAGCTTGCTATCGCATTCAGAATCATTTTGAAGAATGTATAGGAGAAGTGGCAGAGTGGCCGAATGTGACTGACTCGAAATCAGTTGTACTGGAAACGGTACCGGGGGTTCGAATCCCTCCTTCTCCGCCATTTGGCGCAGCCAAATCAAGGTACTCGCTTGCGAGC
>CAWVTP010000022.1:0-22066 GCA_963933035.1 uncultured Puniceicoccaceae bacterium
TTGTCGCAGATTGGACCATTTTTCAATCGTCATGTGCTCTGTTTTCAGGATGGTTTCTTGCAGCTCGAAGTCGGATTCAAATTCGGGAAAGAAGGTGTCGCCTGCAGGCTTGATCGGAATGCGGGTTAGGTACAATTCCGAACACAGCTTGAGGTAGCGACTGTACAGCTCCGCTCCACCTGCTAGCCAAACAATAGCGCTATCCGGTAATTGTCGCAGAGGCGTCAGATCGTTGATGACAGTGACGCCGGGAATCGTCTGCTCTTGGCGGCTCAGCACGTAGGTGCTGCGACCGGGAAGTGGCCGACCAATGGAATCGTAAGTTTTGCGTCCCATCAGCAAGTGTTGCCCCATGGTGGTTTTTTTAAACCAACGAAAATCTTCTGGCAGGTGCCAGGGGATCTGGCCCTGATGGCCGATGACAGTATTGTCTGCCATCGCGGCGATGGCTTTGAAGTGTGGCATGACGGAAAGATCTGCTGGGTTTAGACGGCGATGGGTGCTCGGATGCTGGGATGGGGATCGTAGTTGACCAGTTTGAAGTCATCAATTGTAAAGCCATCGATTTGATCCACTTTGGGATTGATTTCCATTTGTGGTTGAGGCCTAGGGCTGCGACTAAGCTGCTCTTTGGCTTGCTCAACATGGTTGGCGTACAGATGGAGATCGCCGAAGGTGTGAATAAATTCCTTGGCCTTGAGTCCACAGACCTGGGCCACCATCCGCGTCAGCAGTGCGTAAGAGGCGATATTAAAGGGCACCCCTAAAAATATGTCGGCACTGCGTTGGTAGAGTTGACAGCTGAGCTCGCCATTGGCGACGTAGAACTGGAACAGTGCGTGGCAAGGGGGGAGCGCCATATGTTTGATTTCTCCTGGGTTCCAGGCACAGACAATGTGACGGCGACTGTCGGGATTATTTTTGAGCGAATCAATGACCTCCGCGATTTGATTGACTGAGGAGCCATCGGGTGCCTGCCATTGGGTCCACTGCGCCCCGTAGACTCGACCGAGGTCCCCGTTCTCATCGGCCCATTCGTCCCAAATACTGACTTTATTGGCTTTGAGGTAGGCAATATTGGTCTCGCCTTTAAGAAACCAGAGTAGCTCGTGAATAATGGAGCGCAGGTGCAGTTTTTTGGTGGTCAGTAAGGGGAAATCATGTTCGATATTGAAGCGAACTTGGGCGCCAAAGATCGAGTAGGTCCCCGTGCCGGTACGGTCGTCACGATAGCTCCCATTTTCCAAGACATCACGCAGAAGGTCTAAATAAGATTTCATGAGAATTGCAGCTAGTCTGGACTAACGGACGACTTCTACCGTGGCCGCGATATTTTCCCCATTAATGGAAATGTTATAGTGCTTGGCCTCACCCGACGCTGAAGGTTTTTCGCTTTTGCTGGGAGCCGGATTATCTGCACTGCGCTTGCAGGGATCGGCGGCATTTTTTTTGTTCCAGAGTGCCTCCAATTGCTGGGGGAACATGGCGTAAATGACGCAGTGTTCGTCATCATCCGGCATGTTTTTAACTTGGAGTTGTTTGCGTAGATCCTCCATATGGGCCAGCGGCAGATTGGGGGCTTCCACTGGTCGGCATGTGATGGGCTCTTTTTTCATTTGCTGTGCGGCCAATGCTTGCAGTCCTGGATCGACCGGTGCAGGGGTTCGACCATAATAGCCTAGAGCAATGTCGGCTGCCTGAGGGGAGATTTTTTTCCAGCGACCAAATTTGACGTTGAGGAAGGCCTGCATGCCCACGATCTGTGAAGTGGGCGTCACCAATGGAATCCAGCCCAGAGCCTCACGCACCACGGGGATTTCTTGGAAGACTTCGTCAAACTTGTCTTCCATTTTTTGCTCTTTGAGTTGTGTGCGGAAATTGGATAACATGCCGCCGGGGACTTGATACTCAAGGGTATCGATATCCACCAATTCATTTTTACGGCTGGTGAAGTCGCCCAGTTCTTGGTAGACGCTTTCTAAGTGTTGGCGAATGGAGCGCAGCGCTTCATTTTGTGCTTCCGATACCTCAGGGCAACGGGCATGCCCATCTAGTAGCGCCAACATCCGAGTGGTATCCGGCTGCCCAGTGCCGTTTGCGAAGGGAGCAATCGAAAGGTCAATGGCGTCGACTCCGGCATCGATGGCGGCCATATAGGTGCCGGCACCCAGACCTGCAGTATCATGGGTGTGGATCCATACGGGAATGGAGAGTTTGGCTTTGAGTCCCCCAATGATGGTACTGGCTTGGGCGGGCGGGATGAGGCCAGCCATGTCTTTGAGTACGATGGCATCGGCCCCCATTTTTTCTAGCTCGACTCCCATTTCGATAAACTTTTCTGTGGTGTGAACCGGGCTGCTAGTGTAGCAGATAGTACCATGAGCTGTCGCACCTGCCTCCTTGACCGCGCGGATTGCGCAGGCCATGTTGCGAGTGTCATTCAGAGCGTCAAATATGCGAAAGATATTCATGCCATGTTTGACACTACATTGAATAAACGCCGTGACCACGTCGTCGGGGAAGTGTGCATATTGGACAATGTTTTGCCCCCGCAGTAGCATCATGTGTGGCGTTTTGGGACAAGCCTTTTTGAGTGCATCTAGGCGATCGAAGGGGAACTCATCGAGAAAGCGTAAGCCAGAGTCAATGGTGGCGCCGCCCCATGTCTCTAGGGCCGAGAAGCCCCAGTCATCCAGTTCTTTGCAAATGGGGAGCATTTGCTGGGTGGTCATTCGCGTCGCGGCGAGGCTTTGATGGCCGTCGCGCAAGACGGTGTTATTGATTTGGATTGCTTTCATAGAATCTGTGTTGGCACTTAGGCTTTAGCCAGCGCTTGCGAACGGGCTTTGGCAGCCTGCAATGCTTGTAAAATGATATGGTTGAAGTTTGATTGATTCAATACATCCAGTGCCGCGGCCGTCGTCCCATTAGGCGAGGTGACCGCTTGCCGCAGCTGGCTTGGGCTGTCTGCGCTGCTTTTTAAGAGTTGTGCCGAGCCCAATAAGGTTTCCACTGCCAGTGCATTGGCCAGTTCGGCATCTAAGCCCATTGCTGAGCCAGCTGCTTGTAGGGCTTCTACAAATTGGAAGACGTAGGCTGGCCCACTTCCACTCAGTGCAGTGACCGCATCTAGCTGAGCCTCATCTACTGGGTAGTAGCAGCCGAGCGCTTGCAGTAGCGATTCAAGTGTCGCTTGATCTGAAGCGGTGAGAGGAGCCTCACTCGCATAAGCGGTCACACCGGCACCGATACGGCCGGGCGTATTGGGCATGGTGCGAACACGATTGCGAGCGGCTCCGAAGTAAGTATTTAGGCGGCTGATCGGCGTGCCGGCCAAGACCGATAGCAGCAGTTTGCCTTGGGTGGCCGCCAGGATTCTGGGATCAATCGCATCAATTTGCTGCGGCTTGCAAGCGATGATCACGGTATCGATTTGCGTCTGCTGAAGTTGCGCGTAATCGATTTTCGCAAGTCCCCATTGTTTGGTCAACTTTTGAGCGCTTAATCCAGAACCAGATAAACAAGCAATTTGCTGCGGTGAGTAGCTTTTTTTTTGAATCAGACCAGCGATCATGGCGGCCGCCATTTTGCCCGCTCCAACAAATAAAATTGGGACTTGCATTTTAGGCGATGGGGTAGGTGATACAGACGCTGGTGCCAGTATCTGAGGAGTCAGTGACTTGGACATCGCCTTCATTTTTACGCATAATATGGCGCGCAATGGTCAACCCCATCCCACGCCCAACATCCGTTTTATTCGTGACGAAGGGTTCAAACATGCGTTCTTGTATGGTGGGATCGATACCGGATCCTTGGTCTTTGACGGTGATCACCAGTTGTGGGTGATCTTGGCTAGCATCTTGATGCGCTTGTACCAAGATTATGCCAGAAGAAGTACCCTCAACTGCCGCGTTACTTTCGCCTGCGTTGGTGAAGAGTTTGATTAGGGCGGTTTCAAAATTCTCTTGATTCGTAAGGATGTGCACTGAATCGGGCACACTTGTTTCGAATCGTACCTCTCCCAGAGCTGCAGACTCTTTATTGAAGCGCTGAATGCTCGATTCGATCAGAGCATTGGCTGCTATAGATTGTTTGTATTCGTGCTCACTGTTGGCAATTGTTCCTAATTGTCGGACCACTGTGATAATGCGACCGAGTGATTGGTCAATGTGTTCAACGCTGCGTTGGATCATGGAGGGTTGATCATAGCTGCACTTCATTAGGTCCAGATAGCCGACCACAACTCCGAGTAAGTTATTTAGGTTATGGGTCAGACCCTGTGCCACGGCTCCAATCGCAGCACTTCTGCGAGCCTCTCCAAGCCGGCCTTGTAACTCGCGATTTTCTCGAAACATGGTTTGTAGTCGAATCTGAGTTTTTACCCGCGCCAGCGTTTCATCAAAATCAATCGGCTTGGTAATATAGTCAACAGCGCCAGCACTCAGGCCTTGTATCTTTTCTTCTTTGGATTTTTTGGACGTGATGAAAATGATCGGGATGTCGATCCAACTCGGGTTGCTTTGGATTTTTTCACAAGTTTCAAAACCATCCATTTCGGGCATACTGACATCCAACAAAATCAAATCAGGCTTCTTTATGGCGAGGAAATCCAAGCAAGCTAAGCCACTGGATACGCTGTCGACGCACATGCCAGCGCGTTCCAGTTTGCGCTTTAAGAGCATAAGATTCACAGCTTGGTCATCAACGAGCAGAATGTGGGCTTGAGCGGGCATGTGATTCGGTGTCAGATTGCAACACGCCTGATAGAGATCGTGATGGACGACGATTACTAGACAGCATGTATATAATTTAGGCTGATCAAAAAATATTTAATGACCAGTTTAAAATGAGTCAATTACAGTTGTTTGACTGATGAGATCGTGACCCGTTTGTTTACGTTTATTGAACAGCATGCAGGTGACACTGATACAGAGGAAAAGTGGAAATAAAAAGGTGACAGCCAATGTTTTTAAGCTGGCGCGGGTAATCCCGCTGATCACTGTGGGGGGCTCTAATGTGACGGTATGGATACTACGGATAGAGAAAATCTTTTTACCCAAACTCACCCCCGAAAAAAATATTTCGTTCGCGGCAAAGTAGCACCAGAAAAATAGTATTTGCATTTCTAGCGCGAAATTAAGCCCAGACTGCAATGCTGGGCTCATCTCAGGCAGGGGAGCTAGGCTATCCGCTTGGCTATAATTAGCGACCTCCTGTAGCCATATTTGAAAAGCCTCGAATGTTTCTGGATGGAAACTGGGGAGTAAAAAGTTGTTGAGAGCCAGCATCCAGAGTGAAGTGATGAGAATGAAGTCCAATAAAAATGCGTACGCGCGAATCGAAAAACGAGTCGCTGGCATGGGCCCATCCGGTGCCAATATGCTGTCCAGTAGTTTGGGGGCTTGGTTTGAGGGCTTCTGTTGTAGGCGCATGCTGGCAATGGGCTCTAAGGATCAATTTGGCCTTTTAGTCTAGGGCTCTTTGATGCGCCTCAAAAGTATTCTGCATGAGCATGGCGACTGTCATGGGGCCAACGCCTCCCGGTACTGGGGTGATGTGGGAACATTTGGGACCGACCGCTGTGAATTCGACATCCCCAACTAAGCGATAGCCTGAGCGTTTGCTGCTATCCGGGATGCGATTGATTCCAACATCAATTACGACCGCTCCCGCTTGTACCATGGACTCCGTCACAAAGTGGGGGCGCCCAATAGCGGCAATCAAAATGTCTGCTTGACGGGTTATTTGGGCAAGATTTTGGGTGCGGGAGTGGCAAACGGTGACCGTCGCATTGCCCGGAAGGGCCTTGCGCATAAATAAAAGCGCAGCCGGCTTGCCCACAATTTGGCTGCGGCCTAACACCACCACATGTTTGCCCTCGGTTTCAATTTGACTGCGTTTAATCAATTCTACAATCCCTGCTGGAGTGCAGGCTACAAAACCTTCGGGGTCCTCTTGGCACAGTTTTCCCAAATTTATGGTGCTAAATCCATCAACGTCTTTGTGTGGGACAACTCGATTGAAGCAGGCATTTTCATTCAGATGCTGCGGTAAGGGTGCTTGAATCAAAATACCGTTGACTTCTGGCTGCGTGTTGAGTTGGTCGATCAAAGCATATAATTCATTTTCGCTGACGTTTTCAGCCAGAACATGCAATTGAGTATCAATACCAATTTTTGCCGCGGTTTGTTGCTTCTTGTTAACATAGGATACCGATGCGGGATCCTCACCAACGCGTATAAAGGCGACCGTTGGTTTGTTCGTTTTTAATTGGCTGACTTTATGGGTCAGTTCTTCGATAATGTCTTTGGCGATGGCGTTACCGTCAATTGTGTGCATGGTGTCGATTAGTTTGTTTGGTTGGAAGATGGGAGCACTTCACGGCCCTGTTTTAGCTGTAGAGTGCGAGCGATGATGACGAGCTCCTCGCTGCCGGGTACCAGCGGTCGCACTGGACCATTTATTATGACCGACTGATTGAGGTAGGGCCGTAGATCGCGAATAAATATTTGTGACAGGTCGACATAGGCCAAACGCTTCTTTTTGCCATCGAGTAAGCGAATGGGGTAACGAGGGCCAAAACGGCTGATGACGCGCACAAACTGTCCCTCTAAAGTTCGAGATGCTTCGATCAATTGATGGTGGGGCCTGACGGGTGTCGTGCGTTTGCTCGTTGCGGTTTCTTGCGGAATGATCGACTGCGAAGCTGAATGATTGCTTTGGATACGCTGTTGAGCGACCTGATCGCCATTTGTTGCTGCCAGCGAGTGGGTGAATATAGTAAAGGCAGCTGCGGTCAGTAAGGCTTGTTTGAGTATAGAAAATGGCGGCATTGTATGCGAGATGAGATTAAGATGTGCGTAGGCGTTCGACTTCAGCTTTGGATAAAATTCGAATCCCTCCTTTGGGAAGGTTTTTCAAAACCAAGCCACCTATTTGTATTCGCACCAATTTTTTGACGAAGTAGCGATGTGCCTCCAATAGTCGACGAATTTCTCTTTTTTTTCCATGATGGAGATGAATTTCTAGTCGTTTGCGATGGTCTTCACCCTCTTCGGGAGCAAGAATTACTTTTTCCGCTTTTAAGAAGTCGCCTTCAAAATGGGTGCCCTCCAATAGTTTGGCTTTGTCTGCAGGATTGAAATCTTTGTTGAGACGCACCCGATAGCGCTTAACAATCTGAGTGCTAGGGTGGGTGATCGAGTGGGCCAAATCGCCGTCATTGGTAATGATAAGCAGGCCTTCGCTATCTTTGTCTAATCGCCCAGCGCAATATAAGCGGGTATTGAGTAGTGATTTTGGCAGCAGGTCGAATACTGTTTTGCCTCCATGCGGGTCGCCATTGGTGCATAAGACGCCCTTGGGTTTGTGCATTAGTAGGGTTAAACTTTCACTAGCTTGTGCCATCAAAGGTTTGTTTTTGACGAATATGGGAGTGCCCGGCAGTGCTTTTAAACCCAACGTGGCCACCTTGCCATTCACGCGCACCTCACCAGCATCAATCAAGCGTTCGGCCTCTCTGCGGGAACAGAGGCCGGATTGCGCGATAATTTTTTGGATTCTCTGTTCGCTCGTTTGCGTCATGCAGTTAACTAGTCCGAGGAGCGCGTCTGTGTCAATATTGCTCGAAAACAAGATTCAAGCTTGATCAATGATTAAATAATCAAATAACCAGCATATCGAAATTAGCATTAAAGTACATGAGTGATCATAATAAAAAGAAAGTAGCTGTCGTGACAGGAGCAGGTCGCGGTATTGGAAAAGGCATTGCCATACATTTGGCCCAACAAGGTATTCACGTGATTTGCGTGAGTCAGTCGATTAATTCTTGCTCGGCAGCCGCAGCGGAAATCACAGAGGCCGGGTATTCTGCTCAAGCCATGGCGGTGGATGTCGCCTGCAAAGAAAGTGTGCAACAGGCCTGTGAGCAATTGCTGAATGAACACGGGATCATTGATATTTTGGTCAATAACGCGGGGATAACGCGTGATGGGCTTTTGTTCCGGATGTCTGAAGATGACTGGGATTCCGTTATGGCCACCAATTTGACGAGCTGCTATAGTTGGATTAAGCATTTGGCCCGCCCCATGACGCGTAAACGCTGGGGGCGCATTATTAATATGGCTTCGGTCATTGGCCTGATGGGCAATGCAGGCCAAGCGAACTATGCCGCTGCTAAAGCTGGGATGATTGGCTTGACTAAGAGTTTAGCTAAAGAGTTTGCCGCTCGTAATGTGACCGTTAATGCCATCGCACCTGGATTTATCACCACCGATATGACTGCTGAGTTAGGAGAGTCGCAACAGGATGCAATTAAGGCGATGATTCCCATGAAGCGCATGGGGACGGTCGATGACATTGCGCACATGACGGCTTTTCTTGCTTCTGAGAATGCGGGCTACATCACGGGTCAAGTTTTTACAGTTGACGGTGGAATGGTGATGTGATCCTGCTTTTGTTAATTTAAACCTACTATACATTATGGCCGAACAAACAATCGAACAACGTATTAAAACAATCATCGTTGACCAGCTCAACGTTAACGAAGAGCAAGTCGTGCCTACGGCTTCTTTTATCGACGACTTAGGCGCTGACTCCCTGGATACAGTCGAGTTGATTATGGCTTTCGAGGAAGAGTTTTCTGATGAAATCGATGGTGAAATCCCTGAGTCGGATGCAGAAAAGCTGCAAACGGTTGGTGATGTGACAAACTACATCACTGAAAAAGCGGGTTAATTATTTTTTGATCACTGGGCCTGTTGCAAACAGGTCCAGTTTCTTTTTTATTATGGGGGAGCATCGACAATTAAAGCGGGTTGTGGTTACTGGCATTGGTACCATTAATGCGCACGGCTTGGGAATTGACGCATTGTGGAATGGCTTGCTTTCAGGGCAGAGTGGGATTGACCACGTGAGCTCCTTCGATACGACTGACTATCCCAGTAAGGTGGGAGCAGAAGTAAAAGATTTTAAAGCGGGGGATTTTATGGACCCCAAAGAAGCCCGACGAAATGATCGCTATACGCAATTTTCAGTCGGCGCAAGTAAGTTGGCATTAGAGGATGCCAAAATAGACTGTAGCAAACTGGACGCAGATCGTTTTGGAGTGCTGATTGGCTCTGGAATTGGTGGTATGGAAACCATCCAGACCCAAAGTCGCCGTTTGTACAAAGGAGGGCCTCGCAAGGTGTCGCCCTTTATGATTCCATCGCTCATTGCAAATATTGCCAGCGGTGTGGTGGCGATTGAGCTGGGTGCTCGGGGACCTAACTATGGCATCGTGAGCGCTTGCTCCTCTTCGACGCATACGATCGGAGAGTCCTTTAGAATGCTTTCGAATGGCGATGCCGATATCATGATTGCTGGAGGTAGTGAGGCCGCCATAACCGAACTTGGCTATGCGGGCTTTTGTTCGATGAAGGCGATGAGTACTCAGTACAATGAGACCCCTCAGCAGGCCAGTCGGCCTTTTGACCTGGGCCGCGACGGTTTCGTCATGGGCGAGGGCGCTGGTGTGTTAGTCCTAGAGACCTATGAGCATGCCCAAGCACGTGGTGCGGAAATTTACTGTGAGCTTGCGGGCTATGCTGCCACTTGTGATGCCTATCATATTACTTCGCCAGACCCAGAGGGGAAGGCATTGAGTGCGGCTATTTTATCGGCGACCCGGCAGGCTGGTTTAGATCCGAGTGCAATTGACTATATTAATGCGCACGGGACTTCGACTCCCTATAATGATCGCTTTGAGACGGGTGCTATTAAGCGCGCTTTAGGGGAGCACGCCTATAAGGTATGGATCAGTTCGACTAAATCGATGACGGGTCATTTGCTGGGAGCCGCAGGGGGGATTGAGTCTGCTGTCTGTGCCAAGGCCATCAAAGAGGGACGCGCCCCAGGAACTATCAATTACGCTGAAAAGGATCCGACATGTGATTTGGATTATTTGCCGAACGCAGCGCGAACAGGTCAGATTGACGTCGCCATCTGCAACAACTCTGGCTTTGGTGGGCATAACGCCAGCCTGTTGTTTAAAGCTTGCTCAGCGTAAAATTTTCGCAGGTGAGGGCCTGCATTGATTCAGATAACTGATCATTAGCGAGTTTACTGAGTGGGGTTGTCGTCATCATAGTTAGTAAAATTTGGGGGCTCTCTATAGAAAATAGCTTGCCTGATTTTGTGCATTGTATCCTGCTAGGCCTTGCCAAGTTTGTGGCTCGTCTGTATGCTGTGGAACAATCTGTGCCAGCCAATTTATATGGGATATTTTTGTCAATTTTGCTTCGTCGGTAAGCTTTTTTTAGGCGGTTTGTTGATTCAGGCCTCTGGAAATGTTTCAGATTCTGATGCTGATGCCACAGTCATCCGTCACCAGTGGCAATTTGATGCCGCTCAGCAGGCTTTTGTTGCGGGCTTGCCTGTTGTCGCCGAACGTCATTTTCGTAGCTTGTTAGCGCAGGACTTGCAAGATCCTCAGTTGCGGTCGCTAGTTGGCTGTCGAATCGCATGTACACTGATTGCGCAAAAAAGGTTTGAGGCGGCCAAGCTTGAATTGGCAGCGATGGAGCCTCAATCCCATGGGAGTCTCTATTTTTTGTATAACAGTCTTTTAAAATTTGCGAGTAACTCAGAGCTTAATGACGAGATAAGCGAATTGAATACGGATTTTTTAAAGATCGAGATGGCGGCATTAACGGCCTTTGACCGCGTCTGGTATTCGATTTTACAGGCGCTCATTGCCGAGTTGAATGCAGACTGGGAAAATGCTCAATTGGCTCTGAATAAAGCCCTGCTGGATAGTCGGCAGTTTTCAAATACATTTAGTCTTTTGATTCAACAGGCATTAGATTTTTTGCCACTTGCAGCTGGAAATCTTCGCGCCCAGGAAATTTGGGAGCCACTTTTAGATGGGGCCATAAGTGGTTCCGAATCAGGCGAAGTAAATCTGATTTCGGAGGCCTTTGTATTACAAAATGCAGGTCAAACAAAGCGAGCGATTCAAACGATTGAAGCGTATAAGAAATCCTTAGTTGATGGTACCTTAGAACTGGAGCGGACTTTATTGCTGCAAGCACTCTTTTACGAATCGGGAAGTCGCAATCGCATTAAGTTGATGGAAGATTTGCTCAGCCATGCACAGGATGATTTGGTGCTTCGCTCAGCCTTGTATCATTTGGCCAATGATACTACATTTCAGTTAGATGATCTTGAAAATCTGCTGACGAAATTGATACAGCGGGATCAGCCGCACCCACTGCTGGGCCGACTGTATTACATGCGCAGTTATCTGTTGCTGTATAAGGCTGAGGCTGCTAAAGATTCTAATGAAATCAGTAAAAAGACTCAATTTCTGGAAGCTGCTGAGGCGGACGCGCGCTTTATTATGGAGCAATTGCCGGGGGTGGATCAGTTTCAGCAAGTCTACCGTGTCTTCGCTCACGCTGCCTTACTGAAAAGTCCACCGCATTATCGTGCCGCTGCTGACTATTTCTTGAAATTTCAACAGGCAGCAACCGACGAATCGATTGTAGCTGAGTTGAACCAGATTATTGGAGACTGTTATTATCTTAATGAAGATTATCAAAATGCCGTTGATTACTATGCCTTAGCACTGAAAGATCCTCAAAACAGTCAAGGTAGTGATCAACTGTATCTACGTTGGAGCCGAGGCTTTTTGCATTTGGAGCCTGGTGTTGACGATTTTGAGCAATTGGATGCTTGGGCGGGAATGATCAAATTGCAGAGTGAACTGAGGTGGCAAGTTGAATGGAATGTCGCTCAGTATGCAATTGGTCAGGGCCTGTACTCAGTTGCCTTGAATCGCACCCGAAAACGTCTTCAGGCCCCCATGGAGGGACCCGTAGCCACTATTCTTGATTTGCAGTTACACTGGATGGAAGCCTATCTCGCATTCTTAACGAGTGAATTTGATCAACTATCCACGCGTATTGAAGCTCTACTGCAGCGAATTAGTGCCCTGCCAGCCGACGCTTTGCCAGCGAAGAAGGCTGAGCAATTATTAGCAGAGCTGAAGCTATTGCTTGCACGCACTTTTTTGAGTACAGACAATGAGGTCTCTGCGATGTTGCTACTTGAAGATTTACGAATCGCTCATGCCAGCAGCGAGGCGGTTCAGCGTTCGTATTGGATCGAAGCCGAATGGTATGCCCAGCAGCGTCAGTTTCAACTCGCGCAAAGTAAAGTTTGGGATTTGGCGAGCGCTTTTCCAAATAGTCAAATTGCTATCGAGGCCTTATTTAAGGCCGCCCTTTATTGTGAAAAAAGGGGGGGCGAGTACTTTTTAGAGGCGATTCAGCTACACGAGAATTTTATTCAGCGCTATCCTCAAAATCAATTGGTCTTTCACGCACGCATGCGCCAAGGGGATCTGCTGCGCAAATTAAATGATTTTGCGGGGGCACAACTCATTTATCAAAATTTGAATTATTCTCATCCAGAACACCCGTTCCGTTATTTGGCTGAGTTGGCGCGTGCGGATTGTCTACTGGCGCTTGCAGGGGACGAGCCGAAGGCATATCAAGATGCCTTGTTTGTCTTAGAAGGGCTGATAGATTTACCGCAACTACCCTTGGATGCTCAGGCAGAGGTTGGTTACAAGTGGGGGATCGCTTTATTGAAGCAAGGTCGCAATGAGGAGGCACTTAAAGTCTTTACTCAGATGACCGGGCGTTTGCTCTTGTCGGAGTCGTCTGCAGGAAGTTTTCTGGACCGCGGTCAGTATTGGTTGTCGCGAACTTTACTCGAAATGGGGAAACTTTTGAAAGTTATGGGAGATCTCGATGCAGCCCAAAGAATTTATCAGAAACTCATCGCCTATAATTTGCCAGGCCGTGCCTATGCTCAAGACTTGTTACAGCAATTTGGCAAAAATTCTACGAAATCTGCAGTCACTAATTAATCAGACTTTTTATGGAGCAAATTCAGTATTATTTTGTTACGCAGGGAGGCGTCAGTACCTATCCCCTCCTGATCTTGGCCATCATGGCAGCTGTTATTTTTTTAGAACGGGTATTCTTTTTGCATAAAAGTCATATTGGGGTTGAGGACTTTGTTAACGGGATCAAAAATTTAGTGAAAAAAGAGCGCCTCTTGGAAGCCTTGACTTTGTGTGAAGAAACTCCTGGCCCCATCCCGAGAGTGGTCAAATCAGCACTCCTTCATTCTGGAGAGTCACGAGAGACCTTGTTTTCGGCCATCAAAACGGCGGCATTATTGGAGATCCCCTTGTTAGAGCGGCGTGTTGCTGCCTTAGCATCGATTGCCAGCATTGCACCTTTAGTGGGTTTTTTGGGGACCATCCTTGCGATCGCACGTGCCGTTATTGGTTTTGATGCTGCGAATTCAAATAGTCGCGAATTCAGTGTATATCTTGGAGAAGCCCTGTTTTCTTCCGCCTTGGGTATTGGCCTTGGCTTGCTAGCTTTGCTAGCTTACCATTTTATTTACAGTCGAGTCAAAATGATGTTGTATGAACTCGAATGGCAGGGACATGCAATTTACGAGTTTATGGCGTATTCAGATCCCGCTACAGCGACCGCCACAAGTGTCCACAAAAACTCGAATCCTGACTAAGGGGAATCTTCTATGGAACCCAGTTTGACTACTGTTTTTGGACTAAAAACCCAGTTGAAGGCACCGAAGGTGCAGCTGCTAGGCTTGCCGCTTCTCGATTTAGTCTGTTTAGCATTGCTGTGCAGTTTGTTCTTTACGCGCTATGTAATGCTGCCGGGAGTGCAAGTGGATTTGCCACAATCAGATTTGAAAATGGGCCAAGGGGATTCCTTTTTATCTGTATTGACGATTGGTCATCACGATGCGCTCTATTTTGAGGGAGGTGTTCATAATTTGCGGAGTATTGAAGATGCCCTGCAGCAACTGGTTGAGCGCAGTGAGGATGCGAATCCTGCTTTGTTGATTAAGGCCTCTGCTGATTTGAAGATGGAACTTTTTTTGCATCTCTGTAATCTCGCAAAAAAGGCGGGTTTTGTGCAGGTTAAGGTGGCGGCTAATGAGCCTACGATGCCAGCACTGGTACCGCTGGATAGTCTAATTGCGCCAACGCGTTGAATTGATTTTAAGCCATGTTGAAGAAGTTTTGCATGCGCTTGGAGCGCCGCTACATGCTTATACTGGGCCTTGTGTTAAGTTGTGTCGCACTCTTTTTCCTTGTTATTGATGTGAAACTAGATTCAGGATCGGCTGAAGCGCTCCAGTCTTTCCAATTAGCCTATGTTGATCAAGATACCTTAAGGCAGACTCAAAAAATAGAGGAACAATGGCAACTCTTGGATTCTATGCCGCTGTTTGCGCCCACTAAATGGAATGCATCACAAAGACTGGTGCTGGATCATTTTGATAAAATTGAGCGAAATTACGCCTACTATGAGCCTCAAATTCAATTGGGACAATTTTTAGAAAAAACGAACTGGGATATAGCGAGTCGAGGAGCTGTTGTCAAAGAAGCGAATGAGCTTTTTTTGCTGCGAAATCGTAATTTTGTGGATCATTTTAGCGAATTTCATGTTCCAGCAGTTCCATTAAGCAAAGCTTCTCCAGCTTGCCGCATAGAAGTGACTGCGCCAGATGGAAGTCGTGTGACTACAGTCGTTTCCTACTCCGGTACGGAAGCTCAAAATTCGGAGGCTTATTTAGAACCGTTTGATTGTACGGTTCATTATCAGGAGGGTATGCCCGAAATTCTGGCGCCTCTTATTTTGAGCACTTCGGGCGACGTCGATTTTGATACTTTTATCGAGGCCTGGATTCGCGCGAATTTTATAGCCGAATTCGCTGAGAGATCTGGTTTGTACGCCATCCGCATCTACCCCCCTGTTTGAGATGCCCTTATTGAATACCGAAATTTTGTGATCAAATGTTGAGCGATGCGAGCGGGAAGAGCAGGCTTAAGACATTTTTTTGAACAGTTTCCTTTCGGCAATGATGGGGCCAGCGGGAAGTAGGCTGGCAATGAATAGGTAGCCGGCAATGCGCCAAGACCAGCCTTTTTGCAGGGCGCCAATAAAAGCTAGCGCCACGTAGGGCATCCACAAAACACCATGCAGCATGCCGACAATGCGAACGGCTGAATCTTCGAGCCAAATGTATTTGAGCGGCATCGCAATGAGTAGGAGCACCAGATAGGAGATGGCTTCCCAGAAACCAATGTGGTGAAGGGCTGCGCGTAATGTGAATAATTTTGCCATTTTCTTGCTGAATCCTATTGTGCGTGCTGTTGTTTGTTGTGACGAGTCACGTGCTCGTGGTTTAATGGAGACGAAAGCTATTTGCAATAAACATGTCTAACGGAATGCTCTATGCCTGAATTACCAGAAGTCAAAACCATTCAAGATCAATTGAATACTCTGATGCCCTTTAAGATTGGCTCAATTGAGCGGAGTCCGGTTGCAGGATCGATTGTACACACCCCATTGGACGCACTTGCGGGTCAGCAAATTTTGCGAGTGGACCGTAAAGGGAAATTGTTGAATTTTATCGTTGCGAATGGTTGGCACATCCTGAGTCATTTGGGGATGTCGGGCAGCTGGTTGATGAGTGATCAACCGGTCAAGCGTAAGCACACGCACCTGCAATTTGAGGGGCAGGATGGTTATCTAGCCTACGTGGATCCGCGACGTTTTGGGCATTTATATTACTTGTCGAGTGCAGCGGCGCAGGCCAGGCTTGCCAAGCTTGGACCTGATCTGCTGTCGTCTGAATTCACCTTGGAGTATTTTCTGTCGGCGCTGGATCGTTACCCGCAGCGCTGCATCAAGGTGAGCTTGCTTGATCAGCGTTTATTTGCTGGCACGGGTAATTATATTGCGAATGAAATCTGTGCGCACGCTGGGGTCTTACCTTTTCGGCTAGTGGCAAGTCTCAAGCTGCAGGAACGTGAAAAATTATATCGCGCAGTGGATACCGTGCTGGCCGCCCCCATTCAAATGGGCGGGGTGGCCTTTGGTGGTGGCTACCAAGACGCTCATGGCGAGAAAGGGCGGGGCGTCCAAAGCTTGGTGGTTTTTTACCAAAAAAAATGTCAGCTTTGTCAGGATAGCGACGTGATAAAAATAACTTTGGGTCAGCGCGGAACTTATTATTGTCCGAGATGCCAACATTGAGGGCAGAAATCGAATTCGCATTTGACTTTATGCAGCTTTATTTCATCGCTATTGCTTATGCATAAACAAGTCATTGTAGTGGGAGCCGGACCCGCAGGTATTGGTTGTTCGCTGGCCTTGAAACGTGCAGGTATTCAGGATGTCCTACTACTCGAAGCTAAAGAAGTCGGGGCTTCATTTCGGGCTTGGCCACGCGAAATGCGGCTGATTACACCCTCTTTTCACGCAAATCCATTTTTTCAGACCGACCTGAATTCGATCTCTCCCGACACCAGCCCAGCTGATTTTTTTCAGAAGGAGCATCTAAGTGGTCAGGAGTATGCAGACTACCTAAAAGTGGTGGTGCAGCATTTTAACTTGGAAGTACGTGAAGGTCAGCGTGTGTATGAAGTGCAGCCACTTAAAGACACATTTGTGGTGACAACCGATGGCGGTAAGCTAACTTCGGACTGCGTCATTTGGGCCAGTGGTGAGTTTTCGCAAGCGAAAATGGGGAGTTTTGCTGGCGCCGAGCATTGCGTGCATTCGAGTTCTTTTGGGTCTTGGCAGGATTATCCGGGAGAGGATGCGCTGATCATTGGTGGCTACGAGAGTGGTATCGATGCCGCTTACAATTTGGTTAATTTGGGGAAGCGAGTTCTGCTTTTATCCAGCGGAGAGCCCTGGCTAGCAGACAGTCCTGACCCGAGTGAAGTGCTGAGCCCTTACACACGTGATCGTTTACTGACTACCGTGAAACAAGCGCCCGATCGCCTACGTTTGCGGGGCAATGCGGCGGTGACTGCGGTCAACGCTCTAGCCGACCGTTTTGTTGTGGAAACAGCCGACGGTGAGATCTTTGATTGTGCGCATCCACCGATCGCGGCGACCGGTTTTCATTCTGCGCTCAAGCATGTGCAGGATTTGTTTGAATGGGATGGTTCGACGCCCCAGTTTACCGAGGAGGATGCGTCAACGCTGCATGAGGGATTGTATTACTCAGGTCCGTCTTTGGTGCAGAAGCATTCCAAGTTTTGCTTTATTTATAAGTTTCGAGCCAGATTCGGCGTGATTGCACGTTCAATTGCGGCTCGACTGGGCTACCCGGAGCCGGATTTGAGTGATGATCGTCGTCGTGGTTTTTTAGTGGATGATCTGGAGTGCTGCACCAACTGTGAGTGTGCGGTTGACTCGCAAGCGGAAGAAGTCCCCGCGGCGACATAAGGTCACCTCTGATGGCGTATCAGCGCCGTAATATGAGTATCTTGTGCTTCTGCGCGTGGTGCGCCTGATCAGTGTTGTGCTGTATGATGATTTTGCATTGCTCATGATCGCCGGAAAATGGTACTGCCTTGGCCAAAGTGTTTGCCTGCCTACATCAAGGCTAGCTTTGCAAGCGTATTGTTAGCGTGAAGGCTGCATTCGCATTGCTGTCATCCAGGCATCTCTGTTGATAAAAGCTTTCACTAGGTACCTGTAGGCGGTTGACATCCCGCTAAAGTCTTTCATCTAGGTAGAGGTTCTAACTTTTGACTTGTTTGGATTGGACTTATGAAACAACTACCAGTGACGGTTTTGTCAGGCTTTTTGGGTGCTGGCTAAACCACCGTACTTAACCATATTTTAAATAATCGCTCTGGCCAACGTGTGGCGGTCATTGTCAATGATATGAGCGAGGTCAATATTGACGCTCAACTGGTAGCTGAAGGCGGAGCTGAATTGAGTCGCCAAGAAGAGCAGTTGGTGGAAATGAGCAATGGTTGTATTTGTTGTACATTACGAGATGACCTCTTGCAAGAGGTGCAGCGCCTGTCTGCTGAGGGACGATTTGATTATTTGTTGATCGAGTCGACAGGTGTCTCTGAGCCGATGCCGGTAGCCGAAACTTTTTTCTACCGCGACGAGGGCGGATTTAGTTTGGAAGACAGTGCCCTTCTGGATACGATGGTCACCGTTGTGGATACAGTTAATTTTGAGCGAGATTTTGCTTCTGCGGATCGCTTGCGTGATCGAGGACAAGCGGTCGACCAAGAAGATGATCGGACACTGATCGACTTGATGGTGGAACAAATTGAATTTGCAGATGTGATTCTACTGAATAAGGTGGATCTTGTAGACGCGGACACACTCAGTCGCGTTTTGGCTGCTATTAAAGCCATCAATGGGCGTGCTGAATTGGTGCAGACTCGCTTTGGACAGGTGGAGCCCAGATTGCTGATGGATGCACAGCGATTTGATATTGATTCTGCTAAGCAGGCCCCGGATTGGTTGAAGATAATTCAGAAAGAACCCGTATCCGAAGTTGTCGAGTATGGGATTGAGCATTTCGTTTATCGCGCCCGCCGGCCTTTTCACGGCGAGCGCTTGCGCAAGTGGATGGCTCAAGATTGGCCGGGCGTGCTGCGCTCCAAGGGATTCTTTTGGCTGGCAACGCGCATGGACTTTGTTGGTTTGTGGTCGCGGGCGGGGGTGCAGTCAGATGTTAGCCCCGCGGGGCGTTGGTTTGCTACAGTGCCACAGGCGCACTGGCCGGATGATCCAGATGAGATCAAATTAGTGCGTTCTAATTGGGTGGAGCCCCACGGGGATCGTCGTCAAGAAATCGTGGTGATCGGCTTTGCAGAGCAAATGGATGTCGACTTTATCACCCAGTGTTTTGATGCCTGCTTGTTAACGGATGCCGAAATGGACTTGGGCGTGCAGGCGTGGAAGGCAACATTACCGGATCCCTTTCCATCGTGGTCGGGTGCGACCGCTGTGACCACTTATTTGGAAAATGAGTCGGCTGATTAAGTGCTCACGATATTGAGCTGCTTAGGAATTGACTAGAAGCGCGCATTCAGTCCAATCCCCACCCAAGAAAGATCGCTCAACATTTCGCGTTTCACATCCTCTCGTGCGTCACTGTGTGCCGCGTAAGCAAGTATTGTCCAATGTTCAGATAAGTCATATTCGGCTTCGAGCATCCATTGGATATGATTGAGACCATCATGTTCTGCGGTGCGATAGCCCATATCGATGCCCGCCACTAGCATGGGGGTGATGCGCACTTGTTCCTCACAAAATGTGAATGGGCGTGCTAAGCTGAAATCTAGAAAAGAGCCCTCCGATTTGAATGAATACACACTCGTCATGGCCATGACCCAACCGCTACGGTATTCGTATTCAGCAGTCAGGCCCAACTCATCATCATCGCTATCGTCCGGCTGAAACTCTAAATGGGTGTAGGCCAGTTCGAGTTCCACTGGCCCTATGTGAAAGTTGTATTCGGCAAACAAATTGTACTCTTGATAATTTGCGCTATCGGCGACTCCTAGCCACAATCCCAACGATAGCGAGCGCTGAGACCATAACCATTCGCTAGAGAATAGACCGCCTTCTGGCAAGTCATTGCGCCCACTGTCTATATAGCGACTCTCCCAAAGGAAAGTCGTCTCACAGTGCCATATAGGCTCTGAGGGTTTATTAGCCAAAACAATATTTAGGCAGCTGAGCCAACATAAGATTCCTATTAATGGGACCTTTTTTTTGTAGATTTTCATAAAAACATTTAGACGCTTATATTTTGATTATACTTTCAATTAATTTTGAGTATTCAAAATTAATGTGTCAATAAGCTTCAGATTAAACCTGTTGCAATAGTTTCATGTGAACCGTTTAGCTGTCTTAATTAAGCCAAGCTTCTCGTCTACTGAGTTTATTTAGGCTAAATTTTTGGAGCTGACATGAAAGCATATCGCCACTTTCAGCACATACTAAGAATCTGTACTACTGGCTAATTCTTCGGTAAAAACGCCTAAGTTTCTAAATTTTTGGTAACGTTGTTCCACCAGTGTATCGCCTGATAGTTTAGAGAGCTTATCGAGGCTGGATAGGATGGCGGATCCCAAGTTTTTAGCGGATACAGCGTAGTCTCGGTGTGCCCCGCCTGTGGGCTCTGCAATAATTTGATCGACGACGCCGAATGACATTAGGTCATTCGGGCTGAAGCGCAGCGCATCAGCTGCTTTGGGTGCAGCGGCGCGATCTTTCCATAAAATGGCGGCACAGCCCTCGGGAGAGATGACCGAATAGTAGCTATTCTCCATGATCATGACCTCATTGGCCACTGCAATGCCCAATGCACCTCCTGATCCGCCTTCCCCGATCACGATACTAATAATTGGGACGGTCAAGGCACTCATGTTTCGTATATTGACCGCGATTGCTTCGGCGACATGGCGCTCCTCGGCACCAATACCCGGGTAGGCTCCCGGTGTATCGATGAGGGTAATAATGGGCAGTTGAAATTTTTCTGCCATCTCCATTAGGCGCATCGCTTTACGATAACCTTCTGGATGAGGACAGCCAAAATTACGTTTCAGATTGTCGCGTGTATTGCGGCCTTTTTGCTGGCCGATGACCATCACTGCTTGTCCCTTTAAAAAAGCCGTTCCCCCAACAATGGCGGCATCGTCACTGTAACGACGATCACCGTGTAACTCCTCAAAATGGTCGAAAATAGCATCGATATAATCCAGAGAGTAGGGGCGCTTTGGGTGCCGGGATAATTGCACTCGTTGCCAAGGCGTGAGGTCGGAGTAGATGGCAGCCTTGGTCAATTCTATTTTTTTCTCGATGCCCTCGATCTCGCTGCTGACGTCAACTTTCGACTCTTGAGAGAGCGCGAGTAGCGTCGTCAGTTGCTTCTCAAGTGCTTGCAGCGGTTTTTCAAATTCCAGTATATATTTTGGGTCTTCCATTGCGATGTATCTAGTCGAGTGGATTCCGTGCTGTCAATGCCGCTAAAAGCTATCTTGATTGTCTTCTGGCGAACGTAACTGCTCTTTCCACCCAAGCATGCGAGCTTGCGCACCATGGTGCTCGGCCTTTTTTTTATCGCCTCGCTCCATCCAAATCCTCGATAAACTGGTATGAATATGGATGTCTTCTGGCGCTAATTTTAGGGCTTTTTCAGCTGCTGATAAAGCTTTATCGTACTGGCGCTCCGAGAAATAGACTTCTGTGAGCGCATGCCATATGGCAAAGGATTCTGGATAGGCGGAAGCCAGTTGACTCAGTTTGCTAATGGCTGCTGACGCATCCCCCAAAGTAAAGTCCAAAGTGGCATCGTCAATTTTATCTTGCAGCATTGTGGGATCCATGTGTTGTAAGTCCAGTGTTGTTCAGTATATGCACTCTCATGTTGTGAATAGATTATGCCGCTGCCGCAAATAGAAAACCTGTTGATTGTTCAAGCTAGGGATTTGGACTTACAAAAAAATCTTAGCGAGCAAGCAGCGATTCCGCAACAGATGCATAAGCTGCAAGACGCGATCGATCAAGCGCAGGTCCGGCTTGAGCAAGCCGATCAAGACTTAAAAGCACAGGCTTTGGCTTGTTCCCAGCTCGAGGCTGCCATTGCGGACAAAGAGTCGCACATTACCCGATTTAAAACGCAACAGATTGTGGTTAAAAAAAATGAGGAGTACCAAGCGTTAACTCAGCAAATTGAGCTCACTCAAAACAGTATTTTAGAGCTGGAGGAGCAAGAGATTGAATTGATGTTGGCGATCGATACCGCTCGAGAAGCTCGTGAGCATTTACGTGAAGAAGTCCAAGGGGTGATCGAGAAACGGAAATCCGAGATAGCTCTTTTGCAGCAAAAAAAGGTGCATTTGCAAGCAGCAGCCGACTCAATTGAGCAGCAATTTAATGGGGCGCGGCAACAATTGGATGCGGAGTCGATCGAGCACTATGATCGCGTGAAAAAGCTATCCCGCCGTGCGCCTTACATCGTTACCTTGCAAGCTCACGTATGCAGTGGCTGTCACCTGCGGGTTTCGAATGAAGTGTCAAACGCAGTCGCTAAAGGTGAGTATCCAGTTTTTTGTGATCAGTGTGCTCGGCTGTTATACTTAGGGCACCTCTGAAAACCTACCAAGACCGAGACGAATACAATTTTGATTTTG
>CAWVTP010000023.1:0-21689 GCA_963933035.1 uncultured Puniceicoccaceae bacterium
GCCTGAATGCCATCCATCGAATTAAAAAATGCACGAATCACGCGCCCGAATCCTTGCCTTTTTTTCATAGTACGCGCCCTTCTAATGGGTCTGCTTGGATCCATTTTTGCAAAGTTCTCAAATAATCTTCAGTCACCTGTTCCCAAGAAATATTGAGAACCTTTTCACGAGCTTTTTTACGAACTTGCTGCAAAACCTCTATCTTATACGGTATTTTCAATAACTGTTCACAAAAGAGCACTGGATCATTCATCGGCGCCAAGTAGCCATTGACTCCCGATTCAATCAGCAAGCGGCCAGCAGCATAGTCGTAAGTAAAGACAGCCAAACCACTAGCCATCGCCTCCACCACGACGTTTCCATAAGTCTCAGTCGTGCTCGGAAAGAGGAACAAATCGGCACTAGCATAGTGGCGAGCTAGTGATTCGCCTTTTTGCATCCCACAGAAAATGACATCTGGGTAACTCGCTTCTAGTTGTTTGCGAATGGGGCCATCCCCCACCACGACCATCCGCGCCGAGGGGTGGACCTGCTGTAAAGATTGGACACACTCAATCGCAAAGGGGATGTTCTTTTCGCATGCGACGCGTCCAGTAAATAGGCAAACCAGTGAATCTGGATCCGCATCCCACTCAGCTCGCAAAGCTTCCGAACGCTTAGTCGGCGAAAAAAGAGTTGCATCGCCCCTCGACCCAGTTTCCGCAAATTTTTAAACCCAGATTGACGCAATAGCTCCATCATCTCATCGGAGGGCGCATAAGTCGCCAAGGATAGGTTGTGGATGTATTTTAAATAAGAAAGCGTCAGTTTTTTGAGTGCTGAAAAACGATAATATTCGCCGTATTGATGAAAATTTGTATGAAAACTAGACACTACAGGAATTTTTAAGCGACGCGCAGTCCGAGTCGCCATAAGGCCTAACGGTCCCTCTGTCGCCACATGCACGAGCTCTGGCCGATTTGTTGTCCAAGTGCGTTCAAAAAAACCACCGGAAGCCAATCCAAAACGCAACTCTGGGTAAGTGGGGATGGGATACCCCAATACTAAATGCTCTACGTAGCCCTCCGCATTGGACTTTTCATCACGGGATTGCCTAGGCCGAATAATCGTCACCTCTGTTCCCCGTTGGCTCAACTCCTGAACCAAACGATGTAATGTCATGGCGACACCATTGGTCTCAGGGTGAAAAGTTTCCGTTACTAAATGAAAGCGCATGCCATCAAACAAGCGCTTAAGCTATGATCATCAACACTTCTAGTGTAACATTACACCATCAATTGTGACAACGAGCTTACAATCGTTTCATTCAGGTAAAGTGAGTTGACGAATATCGCGATAAGCCCCACTCGATAGCAGTATTAATTTCGGAAATAGCGAAATCAGGCGCTGCGCACATTGCGCGGGCGACGGCATCAATTCAGTACCTTTGGCAGACTTTAAGCGCTCTAGCGGTTCATAGCGAGGGTCCACCGGCAATTGGGTTAAATAATCTTGCATGGCGGTATCGATCAAACCGGGGGCCAATGCGGTGAAGTGGGTATTGGGGAACTCATCTGCATACAAAGCAATCAACATGTTGAGGCCCGCCTTAGAGAGGCTGTAGCCATTCCAACCGCGATGGCCGTTAATGGAGGCCCCAGACGAGATGCCGATCACCTGCCCCACGCTGCGTTGAGCTGAGAGCAGACCATCTAATAAAACCTTGTTGGCCCATACATTGATCTCCATGGTATGGCGCAAATCCGCCAGCGACACCTGTACCATGTCTTTAATTTCTCCCAGTTTAGCCGCATTTAATATGACCAGATCGATAGACAGATCACGCGGGACAAGGGTATCCAAAGCCGTGCCCAAGGGCTCTGCTTGCTGAAAATCAACAGCTACAAATTTCAGCCCCCGATCGATCAAGTCATGCGGCGTCTGGCGACTGAGCCCGTAAACCGCCCAGCCCTTAGCCAAGTAAGCCTCACACAGCGCGTAGCCCAATCCGCGACTAACTCCTGTGATCAGGACGGTTTTCATACATCCATTTATTGACTAGATGCGCTCCCCTGCCTTACCGATACCGCTAGCCTCAAAACCAATGGCTCTGAGCGCCTTCAAATCGAGTAAGTTGCGACCATCAAACAAAAAAGCAGGCTGTTGCATGCCTTGGTAGATGCGGGTATAATCCAGGTCTTTGAACTGATCCCACTCGGTTAAGATCAACACGGCGTGTGCACCGGCAGTCGCTGCGTAAACATCGGAACACGACTCCCAACCTGTCGCTGGATCTTGCGTACCCAGCTCGCGCTCGATTTGATGCGCACTGACTTGCGGATCGTAAATGGCTATTTGCGCCTTTTCTTCCAACAAGTCGCGACAAACATAAATGGCTGCAGATTCGCGGGTATCGTTGGTATCTTTCTTAAACGCAAACCCCAGCACTGCAATTCTCTTATCAGAGACGGTGTTGAACAAAGTCGCTAACACCCTGCGGGCGAAGCGTCGCTTTTGGTAATCATTCATCTCAATAACGCCATTCCAGTAAGCAGCAACTTCAGGTAAACCAAAATGCTCACATAGATACACCAAATTGAAAATATCCTTTTGAAAGCAAGAACCCCCAAAGCCAATCGAGGCCTTTAGAAATTTGGGCCCTATACGACTGTCGGTACCTATGGCATGCGCTACTTCATCGACATCGGCTCCTGTTTCTTCGCACAGCGCAGAGATCGCATTGATTGAAGATATTCGCTGTGCTAAAAAAGCATTTGCAGTCAACTTTGACAGTTCAGATGACCACAAATTAGTGGTGATAATGCGCTCGCGGGGCACCCAGTTAGCATACACCTCCACCAGTTTTTCGATCGCTGCCTGTCCCGCCTCACTGTCGTCTCCACCAATTAAGACGCGATCCGGCGCTGCTAAATCTTGCATCGCAGTGCCCTCCGCCAAAAATTCTGGATTGGATAAAATTTGAAAATTGCGCCCCTTGGAATTGGCCTCCAGAATCCGCTTAACGGAAGCGGCTGTTCGCACCGGCAAGGTCGACTTCTCAACTACAATCTTGTCGGATTGCGCCACCTCTGCGATTTTGCGGGCGCATTTTTCCAGATAGCGTAAATCGGCTGCTCGCCCTGCTCCGAGTCCATAGGTTTTGGTGGGCGTATTGACACTTAAAAAAATCATATCGGCCGCCACAATCGCCGCATCGACATCCGTAGAAAAAAACAAATTCTCACCCCGCTGTGCCTGTACAACGGTCGCTAAGCCCGGCTCAAAAATGGGTAAGTGATCTGAATTCCATGCCGCTATACGCTCAGCATTGATATCCACAACCGTAATCTCATGCTGAGGACATTGTTTTGCAATCATAGCCATGGTAGGCCCTCCAACATAACCGGCACCAATACAACAAATTTTCATAGCTTGCACTGCTGCAGAAATTAAGCCCCCTGACAAGAAAGAAGCTCCAGCTGCAATAAAATGATGCAAGATTCACCGCTATCCGCTTGCCTCCTGGGGCTACATTCGCACATGCTGCAAGCACTATAACTATAGCGTGCAGACGCGTGCCACGTTCGTCCATCCATCTTGCTACTCATCTTTCCAGCTCCATGTCTGATTATCTCAAAGTCGAAGCCATTAAACAATTTGCGGCCGATAAAGCTGTCCCCTTCCGCGGACTCTTTTTACTGCGCCGAAAAAATACCCGTACCGCACGTAATGGACGTCCTTTTTTAGTAATTGAACTAGGCGATAACAGTGGCAGTTTCAGCGCCAACTGCTTTGAAAACAGTGAGCTCTTCAGCTTGTGCGAGGATTTAAATGAAGGCGCGATTTTGCGCCTATCCGGCACGACGGATTACTATCAGGGTCGCTTTTCGCCCAAACTTTTAGCCGCCGAGGTGATTGAGGCCAGTGAGGCAGAAGACGAGGGCTTACTACATCAGTTAGTTGAAGTTCCCCCGGAAAGCGAAGCAGACTTGTGGGCAGATATCGAAGCCGCCATCGCCGTCATACAACACTCTGCATTACGCGCCACCGTTCAAAAAGTGATGGATGAATGGGGGAGTTCTTTTCGCAGCAGCACTGCGGCGATTAGCATGCACCATGCTTACCGGCACGGCCTCCTCGAGCACACCACCCACATGGTGCGCGCTGCCAGAGCCCTGCTACCACTCTACCCAGAAGTGGATCCCGACCTGAGCATTGCGGGCGTGTTGCTACATGACATCGGCAAGTTAGAAGAATACGAAGGCGCCTTAGCTCCCAAGATCAGTCGTATCGGCACCTTGCAGGGCCATGTGGTACTCGGCTTTCGTACCGCGCGTAAAGCTGCGCTACAAGCCAAGCTCAACGCAGACTTAACCGAACGCCTGGAGCACATTATTCTAAGCCATCAAGGCGAAAAAGAATGGGGCGCAGCCGCCATGGCCGCCACTCCGGAGGCCGTTTTTGTCTCAATGATTGATCACCTTGACGCCAAAATGGGCATGGTACAGCGAGCCCTCCGGACAACACCTGAGAGCGAAGCTTTTTCTGATTATTTACCAGGACTACAAACGCGCTTACTGGTGACCCCGCCCGAGAAGGGGGAATAGCCAATGCCTCAAGTTCTAGCCCGGCGCCATTGGGAAGGACATTGCTGCTCCATCCGTCTAAACACGGCGGAAAAACGAGCCACATCTGTAAACCCCGATTGCACGGCAATATCCGCAATTGACAATTGCGTTTCTAGCAGTCGTTTTTTTGCCCTCTCAATACGCATGCGCGTCAACATATGATGCGGGCTACATTGAAAATACGCTCTGAATTTTCGTTCAACCTGTCGGCGACTGAGCTTTAACTCATCGCAGAGCGCCGTCACGTTTATGGCTTCCCCTAAATGCGCGTCATAAAAGTCCAAACATCGCCGCATCAACGCATCCGAGATGCAGCGATAATGAGAAGAATGTCGAGTCACCACAGGTCCTGGCGGGACTAGATAAGGCCTCTGCGGGAGTGGGTTGCCAGAGCTTAATTCTTGCAAGGCGTCTAATACACTGTCTCCTAATTTCTCCCAAGGGATTGTGACACTCGATAACATGGGATGCGATAATGAGCAAACCAGCTCATCATCATTTGCGCCTATGATTGCGACCTGCTCCGGAACAAGCAAATCCAAACTCTGACAACACCCAATCAAAAAGCGTCCCAGTGGATCATGCACCGCAAAAATCCCGACTGGCTTCGGTAATGCGCTGAGCCAGTTGACCAATTCTGGACGCGGATTCAAAAGATATTCACTATAATTTCCGATGGAAACATCGAGCTCCAAATAAACAGAAACTACTGAACTAAATTGACTTTTAAAACCATCAATACGCTCATCCGAATACGGCAACTCATTGCCGATACAAGCAAGGTGCTGATGCCCTAGCTGCTGGAACGATTTTGCGGCAGTCACGCCAACGGCGAAATCATCCACATTGACACTTATTGCAGATTTATACATACGGTCGGTGTCCGCAATCACTGTGGGGATACCCAGTGCCAACAAAGCATCGGTTACCTCTGGTAACCATTCACAAATTAATGCTTTAGGCCGGTACAGCTCTACATAAAACCGCAGTTCAGATATTGGGCGGTCGATATTCAATATACGAAAATCTTGTGAATCTCGCATATGCTTCACAAGAGCCGGCGTAATCCGCCGTATAAACTCTTCAGACATGACAATCACTACCAAATTAGACACAGTGTAATGTTAACGCGCAAATGACGCAAATCAACAAATATTAGCCGCAAATTGCTATGTTAAATTATCGCTCTTTGTTATACAGTTTATAATACTCTAATAGCTCATTACATTTAACTCGAGTGCACCAGAAAGTTTTAATACAGCCTTATATGTCTAAGTTTATCGTTTTTTATCTGCTTTTTTGTTTCAATTTATCATTTTCGGAGTCACCTAACATTGTGCTCATCTTGAATGACGACATGGGCTTTGCAGATCTCGGCTGTTTCGGGTCGAAGACAAACCCGACACCCCGCATAGATCAACTGGCAGAAGAAGGACGAAAGTTCACCAGTTTTTATATGGCCTCATCCGTATGTTCCCCCTCACGCGCTGCGTTGATGACTGGACGCTTACCGAACAAAGTTGGTGTACCTGGTGTCTTTTTCCCGAATCGGCCCGGTGGTCTCGAACCGTCGCACTTCACGATTGCGGAGCTGCTTAAAAGCGCCGGCTACAAAACGCTGGCGGTAGGCAAGTGGCACCTGGGAGACGAGCTTCAGTATTTGCCGACTAATCAGGGCTTCGACTCCTATTACGGGGTCCCCTACAGTAACGATATGTATCCGGCGAAGAGCATGAAATATTCCACCGAATGCCGCTACCTTGATGGCATAACGCCGGAAACAATCAGGGCATCCTTTGTCGACACTCCGAAAGGAAAGCAGCCGAAAATGAAGAATAAAGTACCACTTATGCGCGACGAGGAGTGTATCGAATTTCCGCTTGATCAAACGACGATCACGCGCCGGCTTGCCGATGAGAGCATTAGCTTTATCGAAGAATGCGTAATAGCAAAGACGCCGTTTTTTCTCTACCTCGCAAATCCAATGCCACACACGCCACTCTATGTATCGCCTGAATTTGAAGGGAAAACCGGTAAAGGACTGTATGCCGATGTGATCGCTGAAATTGACTACAACACCGGACGAGTGCTAGACGCCCTCAAGGCTAACAGAATCGTTGATAACACGCTGGTTATCTTTTCATCCGACAACGGTCCCTGGCTCTTAATGGGCCAGCATAGCGGATCGGCCAAGCCGCTGCGCGACGGAAAGGGGTCCAGTTTTGAAGGTGGCTATCGGGTTCCGACCATCATGCGCTGGCCGGCAAAGATTGAAGCGGGTACAGTATGTTCCGAGATAGCAACGTCAATGGACCTAATGCCGACCTTTGCCGCCATGACTGGCGCAAGGCTTCCGGCAGATCTTAAGTTGGATGGCCATAACATGCTAAGCCTGATGACGGGAGAGGCCAAGACAGGCTACCGTGAGTTTTATTATAATATCAGTGCGGTTCGCAGCGGCGACTGGAAATACTATCATGGTCGTCGCTATGGAAACTGGTGTTTTCCAAAAGGACAAGGACCTAAAGATAACCCAAAAGAACAGTATCTGTTTAATTTAAAGAATGATGTCGGCGAAACCACCAATATAATTAGCCAATATCCGGAGGTCGCGGCGCGACTCAAAAAAATGCTTCATGAGAATACACAGCAGGCGAGGTTAGCTCCTCCCAAACCGAAAAGCGAGAAGCCTGTTTCCAACTAGGATTTGATTTCCGACTTCATGGATTGTATGCCGCGGTTGGTTCGTTTTATGAAGCTTAAGCCGGTAATATTTCCGGAGGCACGGCCATTTGGAAAGTTTCAACGGTTTCCGGCGGAGCGCAGCTTGGAAATCTGGACTACTTTGACTTGTCGATGAAGAACCAGGAAAGCACGCGTTCAGACGAGAGATTAAATACCGTACGTTTACAGCAGAGAAGATGAAGAAGATTGCATTGTTGTTTTTATGGGCGCGCTTTTGAGCGTGACTTTCTGGGTATTCTACGTCGTCAGCCTATTTCTGGCAAGAGACCGATCAAGATTTGGTTTGCCGATGAAAGGCGTACGGTCTGCTCCCAAATCTTAGGAGGGTCTGGACCTTAAAAGGACAGTGCCCTCACAAGCTTTGGCAAATCAAGTATGATTGGAGTTATTGTTATGGGGCACTCGATCCGATCGCAGGCAAAACGGTCTTTGTCCAGACTCCAAGTGTGAGCTTGGAGTGGACGCGCGCTTTTTTGGAGCAAATTAAAACTCAGTATCCTGGCTATGAACCTATCGTCGTTTGGGATGGGGCTGGATTTCATCCTAAAGAAACTTTCCATGAAATGATTCCTGAGAACATCCACATTGTGGCACTGCCTCCATACAGCCCTGAACTCAATCCCATCGAAAACCTCTGGGACCTGATACAAGACCAAACTGCCAACAAGCTTTGGCCAATAATTGAGCGCATGGATACAGTTCTCGGCTTACATTTGAAAGATTGGTGGGAAGCACCTAACAAAGTTATCAGCTTATTTGGCAAGGGGTGGATACGCTCTTCAGCAAACGCTACTTGAAACACTTATAGTGTCATACCTTCTTAAGTTGGTATAAAACTTTCTGATAAGGGACCGTCACCCGCTAAATCAAATGCAGATTCCCAAATACAACACTCCTGCCCTAAGCCGAGCCGCTTTAAATGATTTTTAATCTGGCTGCACTCTGGTGTTAGTCTTGTGTCAATGCGTGAACTTTTCAATTGGGGGCGCAAGGCCTTGATCAAACTGTAAAGTGCCCAAGCGCGCCAGCGACGCAATTCACTAAAGTGCTCAGGCATACGACTGGCCTGATGATAAAAACTCAGCAGCGGATTCCCTGGGAAATCAAGAGCTGGATGCTTCATAGCGATCCAGGCCACCGCTCGGTAGGGCAAGGGCCATATGTCAAAAACAGTGGCATCCTCAACCTGCTCACTCGCATACATTGCCCGAACCAATGCTAATAGCGAGCGCCCTGCTGTACCGTTGAGCCACAAAAATTGTCCATACGCAAGTCCACCCTGATAGTAGGATGCCCAATCTCGATGGAGTCGAGCATCCCGCAGCGATCTATAGCTCATGGGGAGGCCGACTTTCGGTAAATAGGGACAAGCTTGCTGTGGCATATAATGAGTATGCGTCCCAGCATGCCGCTGTAAAGGTCTCATACTAACTTTAACCCGAACTATGCAAACGGATTTTTTGAGCATTAGAGTTATGATTGTAAGTTACCTTATACTACGCACATATATAATGAATCGCATTAGATATGTGCCTAGTATAAGGGTGCTCAAAAAGACCTTAGGTGACCACGGCACATGGCTGCCTATCAGGCCAGCAGTCACGTATATTTATACGCTCCCTTTGCCTTCAGTTGCCGAGCACCATGCTCAGCCTATTGCATAATTAGGGTTTAAGAGGACCTCTTAGACTGAAAAACTCGCCTGCTGGAATGAGAAATTTGATTGCAATCACCGCCGGCACGCCCATGTATGCTTAAAACAACTTATCTTTAGTACGCTATTATGAATGCCATTCACTTAAATTTTTTACTCGGTTTCGTATTTCTGGGTCTCTTTCCCGCCTGCACCACACCAGTTGCCATTGACCCGCTCAACAACCCTGAACAGGTTGCCGACTACAAGGCGGGCTATTTTTATGCGACACTGGGAAATGATGCGGGTACCATCTTTCGCACAGCCATTAATGAGATGGATGAATTGGGGTACTTTCGTACTGGCGAATTACACAGCACAGATGCCATAACCATCCTCGCTCGTAAAGTTGGTGACCAGAAGATTTATGTGCGCATCAAGCAGATTGCACCCGAGCAAGTAGAAATTCGCATCCGAATCGGAGTCTTGGGCAATCTTGCGGAATCGCAGACGCTCTACGAACACATCAAGGATACACTCTAATTTCTAGCTATATTCCTTAAAGCCGCGTTATTTTGCTCAGCAGACTGCGCGGTTTTTTCGTCTAGAAAGCACTTGAGTAACAACTATGCCATCAAAAGAAAAACAGAGCACACTTATCGGAGTCGGCAGTCCAATTGTTGACAGTATTGCGCATGTGCCCGAAGCTTTCATCGCCGACATTGCTGGAGCCAAGGGCGGCATGGAACTCGTGAATGCGAGCGAAATGAAAGCTCTCATTGAGTCCATCGAAGGTCCCATCGTTGCCAGCCCAGGTGGCTCGGCCGGAAATACCACCTTCGCGGTGAGTCGCATGGGCCTTGCGAGCAAATTCTTGGGCAAATTGGGCCATTGTCAACAAGGGCAATGGTACCGCCAACAATTTGAAAAACAGGGAGGAAACAGCGGCAGCTTTAAATTGGCCGGTCAGGCCAATGGTCACTGCCTCTCAATGGTAACTCCCGATGGCGAAAGAACTATGCGCACAGACCTCGGCGCTGCCATGCATTTAAGCCCAGATGAAGTTACGGTTGATGATTTCCTCGACTGTCAGCATGCACACTTCGAAGGTTATTTGCTTTTTAACGAAGCACTGACTCGCAAGTTGCTCAGTTGCGCTCAGGCAGCTAACTGTACGATTAGTTTAGATCTGGCATCCTTTGAGGTGGTACAAGCTAGCAAATCCATCTTACCTGAGCTACTAGAAAAGTACGTAGATATTGTGTTTGCCAACGAAGACGAGGCCACTGCCTTTTGCGGCGCTGGAAAGGACTATGCTGCGATGGCCCAAGCCTTGCAGCGCTTTTGTTCGATTGCTGCCGTTAAAATGGGAGCTGCGGGCGCTTACATTGCTGACGGGCAATCGACCCAAGCCATCTCAGCCGACAAGGTTGACACCGTTGTCGACACCACTGCTGCAGGCGATTTATGGGCTGCGGGATTTCTCTATGGCTGGCTGCAGCAATGGCCCCTGAGCAAATGCGCGCAACTGGGTGCTAAAATGGGTGCTGCAGTCGTTCAAATCCAAGGGAGTCAACTGCCCGCAGCGACGTGGGGGCAGTTGATGCAATGGGTTCAAAGAGAATCATGATAACAGAATCAATTACAGCGACAATCGAGACGCTGGCCCAACGCGCTCGCGCCGCCGCACTGGAGCTCGCGCAGCTGTCGAGTCAGCAAAAGAATGCTTTTCTTCAGCATTTGGCGCAAGCCTTGACTCAGGCGAGTGCCGCAATTTTAGAGGCCAATGCCATTGATTTGGAGCAGGCACAAGCCAGTGGCTTACGCGGCCCCATGCTGGAGCGGCTTAAAATTGACGAAGCTGGTATTCGCGCCATGGCCGAGGGCATCCTCCAAGTGGCTGCATTACCCGACCCTGTGGGGCAAGAACTGGAACGTCTGAACCCACCCAAAGGCTTTGATTTGCGCAAGATGCGGGTACCGATGGGGGTTATAGGTATCATTTATGAATCGCGGCCGAATGTCACAATTGACTGCGCCATTCTCTGCCTAAAATCTGGCAATGCCGCCATCTTACGCGGGGGGAAGGAAGCCTTCCAGAGCAATCAAGCACTGGCCAAGATCATCCAAAGCAGCTTGATAGCTTGCGGCATTCATTCCGACGCCGTTCAACTCATCCCGACGACTGATCGCGGCGCGCTCAAGATTCTACTACAACAGGATCAATTTATCCAATGTATCATCCCACGCGGCGGCGAGCAGTTGATTCGTTTCACGGTAGAAAACAGTCGCATCCCTGTCATCAAGCACTACATGGGTGTCTGTTCCATCTATGTGGATGCAACCGCGGATGCCGAGATGGCAGAGTCGATTGTAGTCAATGCCAAATGTCAGCGTCCCAGCGTGTGCAATGCTGCAGAAAATTTACTGGTTCATCGCGCCTGCCCCCAATTACTTATCCGTTTGGCTAGCGCATTGGTCGCTCAAGGAGTTGAGCTGCGAGTCGACGCCGACTGCAAACAGCTTTTGGAGGCCGCAAATATTCCCGCAACCATTGCGAGCGAAGTCGATTGGGGCACAGAATACAATGATGCCATTATCAGCATCCGCATCGTCGATGATCTGGCGGATGCGATTGCGTTCATCAATCAGTATGGTTCCGGCCACAGCGATGCCATCATCACCTCAAATCAGGCCAATGCGAATATTTTCATTAAAGCGGTGGATAGTTCGACCGTTTACCACAATGCATCCACACGATTTACGGACGGCTTTGAATTTGGACTCGGCGCTGAGATCGGAATTTCTACCGACCGACTGCACGCACGCGGGCCAATGGGGCTGAATGAACTCTGCACTTACAAATATGTGATCCATGGCCAAGGCGAAATTCGCTAAACCAGCGCGTAATTAATGAGTCACGCATCCGAAATCCCTCATGATCCGAACGAGCCAGACACCATGGATCGCTTGCATGCCTACTGGCGGATGCCCTATATAACGGGAGAGTTATCTGAAGATGCGCCCAAGCACAAAAATCCTTTCAGCCAAATTCATCTATCCGAAAATGATCGCGAAAACTTAATTCTTTTTCGGGCTCGCTGGAATTACATTGTACTGAATCGCTACCCTTACAATGCAGGACATTTGTTGGTCTTACCCTATCGCGAAGTCGCTAGTCTGGATAAACTCACGGAGGCGGAGCGGCACGAGTTGATTGATTTGATCGATCGCGCGCAATGGCTATTAACGGAAGCACTCCAGCCTGATGGCTTCAATACGGGCTTTAACTTTGGGCAAGCCGGGGGAGCTGGCATCCCGGTTCATCTTCATTGTCATGTGGTCCCCCGTTGGAATGGAGACACCAATTTCATGCCCGTCATTGGGCACAGTCGCGTTTTGCCAGAATCTCTAGACGCCATGTGGCAACGCCTCAAGCAGGTCCCAATAGCTCCGTTACCCAGTATGGAGTTGTAACGGTCGTCCACCCACCACCTTGCACATGCCCAGCGAAACACTGCATTTTTCCAATTCTCGCGAACTCAGTCAGCTCTACGTGAATGACCCTAGCAATCTTTTGAGATTAGGGGCTCAATTTTCTGTGTCGATTGCTAGCCGCGATAACTGGGTGCAAATTGATGGCGCCACTGCGAACATACACAAAGCCAAGCTCACCTTCGAACTATTGGAATCCGCTCGCCAACAAGGCATTGAAATCGAGCAAGCTGATTTTAGCCTAACACTTCGTTCCGTTGACGAGCAAAATGAGGATGCGCTGAGGACCGTTTATAGCGAGCCCAGTATTATTGAGATTAAAAACAAGCGCATTATCGCTAAGACGCTCAATCAAAAGCGTTTCCTACAAGCGATCGACCGCAACCCAATCACTTTTGGGATTGGACCAGCTGGCACCGGAAAAACCTTTCTTGCCATGGCCACAGCCCTAAAAGCCCTGATTGAAAAAAAAGTCGATCGTATCGTCCTCACCAGACCCGCCGTTGAGGCAGGTGAGGCTTTAGGCTTCTTGCCCGGAGAACTACAGGAAAAAATACTCCCCTACTTGATCCCATTATACGACGCCATGCACAGCATGCTGGGCAAAGAATCAACCGATCGCCTCATCGAAAAAGGTGTGATTGAGATCGCTCCCCTCGCCTATATGCGAGGGCGTACACTCTCTAATGCCTTCATTATTTTAGATGAGGCGCAAAATACGACCCGCGAACAGATGATGCTTTTTTTAACTCGTCTAGGTGACGGTAGTCGCATGGTGATTACTGGCGATCTGAGTCAGATCGACTTACCTCGCAACAAGCCATCTGGCCTACAGCATGCGAGCAAAATCCTGCAAAAAGTCGACACACTGCAACTGTTTTACTTCCAGAGCTGCGATGTGATTCGCCATCCATTAGTGCAACAGATCATCGATGCTTACGCACAGGATAGCGCAAGCAATAGCGGATAAACCACGTCAGTATATGTCATTACGATTCAAAAAGTCTCGATACCGTCGGGAACTGCCCGCCCGCCGTGGAGCGCGCTCAGAAAAGCGCACAGATTTCTTCGAAACAAGCCGCTTGATTGAAGTCGGCCTCTTTTTACTATTCTCGATCAGCGTCATTTTTATCTGTTTTTTTGCGCAAGAGCCGAAAGGGCCTCGCATTGTGGAGGGACAACCCGCTCCGACAAGGATTGTCGCCGACTTTGCATTTGAGTACACCAGCCAGCTGCGCACTGAGCGCGAAAAACAAGCACTGCGCTCCCAAATGCCTCCGATTTTCAAGCGTAGTTTCGCGCCCTTTGAGTCCTTTAGTTTATTGATTAATCGACTCAACAGCAGCATTGCAAAAACTCAAATAGACCGCGAAGCAGATGGAATTGAAGCACTGGAGTCAGCGCTTAAAGCAGAGGCTAATCGCTTAATTAAAGCGCAATCGATCGAAATTGATAATGAACTTGTATCTGACTTTTTAATCAAAATTGCACCCAAACAACGTTCTATGCTACTTAGTTCGGCAGTTGAGATTTTGCGCAAAATCTATGTTGATGGTGTCTACGACTTACAGACTGCCAGTAGCCGTCCCGATCAATTGGCGGTCATCAAATTAAAGGATCAAAACGGGCAAAATAATCTACCAGATGCACGATCGATTGATGATGCTGAAGTTGTGCTGCGCGTGCGGATTAATGCCCTCTCTGAAGATCGTGAAACCGCTCGAAGTTTATACGAATTGTTCCGGGCAGGACTCAAGCCAAACTTGCGCTACAGCGAAACGGATACCATGCTGGCAGCTGAAACTGCAATGGCTCAAATTGAGCCCGTCGTCATTCAAGTCAATAAAGATGCCTCGATCGTGGAGCCAGGAGCCGTGATCACTCCAGAATTGATCGAATGCGTACAAGCTTACCGCAAAGTACAAAATCAGCTGCAAAACCCTTCTATATTTTCCAGTAAATTATTTATTGAACGCCTAATACTGAGTTCAGTCTTATTGGCGGCCATCTTCATTTATCTGAAACAAGGCTTACGAGAAACAGATAAGCGCAATCGCGCAATCGCGATTGCTGCGCTCAGTATCTTATTAAATTTAGTGATTATGCGCCTAGTCATCGAATTAGGCGCTATCAGCTTTGGCGGCAGTCGTCAGTGGCTCAGTATTTTACCCTATGCAACACCGAGTGCACTCGCACCCATACTGATCGCAGTCTTGGTTGGCACCGGGCCAGCCATTTTGGCAGCACTGGTTATTTCTGTGCTCTTTGCACTGATGCAAGATAATGCCATCGACTTACTGCTGATCGCGTTCCTTTCGGGCGTCGTGGGCAGTTACTTTGCCGCTGGCACGCGCCAACGCGCCAACTTAGTGCGCGCGGGTTTCATGAGTGCTGTCGTGGCCGCCTTTGCGGCAGCCCTGATTGCAGGCATCAATAATTTTGGCTGGGCCCTGATTGGCCAACAGATTGTGCTGACATTAATCGTTGGGGGCTTAACGGGCATGCTTTCGGTCGGTCTACTCACTTTTTTTGAACAGGTATTCAAAGTCACCAGTGAAATTACCTTGTTGGAGCTTACCGACTTTAATCATCCATTACTCAGGCGGATGCAAGTAGAAGCACCGGGTACCTACCACCATAGTTTAATGGTGGCCAACTTAGCAGAAAATGCCGCCGCCAAAATAGGCGCGAGTCCATTATTGTGCCGTGCTGCTTGCTTGTATCACGACATCGGAAAGTTAGTGAAGCCCGACTATTTTACCGAAAATCAAAGCAGCGGGGTCAACCCGCATGATGAGCAAACCCCCTCAATTAGTGCCTTGGTCATCAAAGCACACATCAAGGAGGGCATTGAACTCGCTCGCCATCACAATCTACCACGTATATTGATTGATGTGATTCGCCAACATCACGGAACCAGCCTCATCCAATACTTTTATTTCCTAGCGCAGAAAAAAGAAGCCGTGCAGGAGGCGTCATCGCCGTCTAAAAATTCAAAATCCAGCAACTCCAATAAAGATACGATCCAAGTCGATGAAAGTACCTACCGTTACGATGGTCCTAAGCCTGACTTTAAGGAAAGTGCGATCATCTTTTTTGCTGATAGCGTCGAGGCGGCCAGTCGATCACTCAAAAAAGTGAGCCAGCCCGCAGTCGAGGATTTGATCGAATCCATATTCCGCTCCAAAATTGAGGATGGTCAACTCGACAAATGCCCCCTAACGTTTCAGGAGTTAAAACAGATCCGCTCCAGCTTCGCCCGTACCCTCCTCAATATGCTGCACGCTCGTATCGAGTACCCAAAATCCAGCGAAGCGAGCACTGCAACTGCAGAAAATAGCCAACAAGAAGTAGACGCTCAACAAACCAGTGAACTCGACAATTCAACTCGAACTCAACAACCAATTTAATGGCCTGCAAGTCCCTTTTGAGGCACTCTGCAAACAAGTTGAAACTCTGGAGGCATCTGAACTTTTCCCCATTCAAGCAGGTGAGCTATCGCTAGCTTTCGTTGATGATCAAACACTGGCAAGTATTCATGCCGAGTTCATGGATGATCCCAATCCGACTGACGTCATCACCTTTGCCGCGGAGCCTGCTATGGAGTCTGCTGGCGAAATTTTAATTTCTGTTGACCGCGCCATCGAGCAAGCGCGTCAACAGGGCGTCCCGTTCAGTCATGAGTTGAGCCTTTATTTTATTCATGGTTGGTTGCACCTGGCGGGATATGCAGACGATACTCCTGAGGCAATTCTGAAAATGCGAGCTGCCGAAAAAACAGCCATGCGCTTACTCCAAGATCGGGGTCAATTGGATGACTTCACAATCACAGGATTTTGAGGCTGACATTTTGTCGCTTTAAATTAAGCTATCGAGATGATTAAGAGCATCCACAGTACATTACCTGAAATTGCGGAAGCTGTGCGCGGCGGCGAAGGCACCGTACACGCCCACAAACTTATTGATTTGTTTCCCGGCAGTGCCATCAAAAGCGTGGGACTCGTTCGACTAGAACCCGGCGCCAGCGTAGGTGCACACTCACATCACGCAGAAGAAGATTTCTACTACTGTATTTCTGGGCAAGGCATCGTTGTCGACAACGGAACGGAGCAAGCTTTCACCCCGGGAACTCTACAAATCACCCGTAGTGGTGAAACACAAGCCATCAAGAATACCGGCGAGACCGAACTTGTCTTTCTGGGTGCCCTAATCGCAACATTGGATACAGCTTAGGGCTTCGATTGCACTTGAGTGACTTTAAACCCTCTTTTCTCGAGTTGTTGTAACAGCCCGTCCTCACCGACTAAATGAGCTGCGCCGACTAACACATACTCCACCGCTGGAGTGTTAAAATATTCGAGAATGGAGGACATCCATTTTTTGTTTCGATCGGCCAGCATACGCTGGTAGATCACTGGAGATGCTGTGCGCATTTCTTCATTAATGAGTGCATTTAACTCCACCCGACTTCCGCTGCGCCAATGATTTAATATCTGATGAATCGCCTCAGCAGCCGACTCCATTTCGTCCAGAGAGTAGCTGACAAAAGCGTCTTCGTTGCCGTCTCCCAAGGAACATAGCAAGTCAATCTGCTCTTCAAGCGTCTCGAAAAAACGGACTGACTTCGCATCTCTGTGCGCGCGTTTTAAATAGTAGTGATCCACTCCCTCTTGAGTCACCCCCAATTTTTGATACTCTAGCAAGGCTAAACTTATCATCGCAAATGAAGGCTTCAGCCTTTGTAAGACTGCTATTGGGAATTGATTGGAGGCGCAGTAATGAACCAATTGTTGATAAACCTCTGGCGACAAAACAGACTGCAGCGTTAAGCCATTGCTTAACTGAACACGCTCTAGCAGCTTCATTTGAAAATCGGCCGCCTCCATACCCTCTAAATTTGTTTCAAAGACCACTATTTCTGACTGCCGATACGCAAACTCAAAGGCAGCCGGTAACGGCCAATCCGAGGCCCGCAACATATGGCAAGTCCCGCCCAAGTAGATTCTCGAATCAGCAGAATCTACACGCCAAACTGAGCTATCTGCCGAACAATGGCCCCCAATAATTACGGTCAAAAAAAAGTAGAAAAAGCGCATCATTGTACTGATTTATTTTAACTCTTAGAAAGCGTTTAACATCGCCTTTTCAATGAATGAAGTCAATAATTCACTTCGCAAGCTTTTGAATCGACCTAAGGTTCTACAAATTATTAAGTATACGTATGAGCTTCATGTTATGGAACCCCAGTCCACATCAACCAAGCAGACCAGCAATACCAGTCAGCGTTTTAAGCGGATTTCTCGGGGCGGGTAAAACTACGGTGCTCAACCATATTTTAGCTGAGCAAAAAAAGCAAAAAATTGCAGTGATCGTCAACGATCTGGGGGCGATCAACATCGATGCCGCACTGATCAAAAATGCCTTCAAAGCGAACGATGCGGCGATCGACCACATTCTGGAACTTCAAGACGGCTGTATTTGCTGCAGTATTCAATCCGACCTACTCGATGCGCTCTTACAATTAAGCCAAGAGCTGCAACCGGATCATATTTTAATCGAGGCAACCGGAGTGGCCGAACCTAAAGAGATACTCAAAAGCTTGCATGCACGGAATTTTTTTGGACGTCGGGCAACCGAATTTGTGGTGCCCGCTAATATGCTTACCGTCATGGACGCAGGAAGTCTCGACCTATACTTTAAGTCCCCAGAAAATATCGGGCATGAGCGCCGCACACGCCTGCTACAAAATGACAAACGACGGCCAATCCAAGAACTTCTAATTGAGCAAATTGAGTGCGCCGACATTTTACTGATCAATAAAACCGATACTGTTGATGCGAGTAGCTTGGCAGCTTGTGAACGTTATCTAAATAGCCTCAATCCTTCAGCCGAAATATGGAAATGCAGCCACGGTACAATCGATGTCCCCTTACTAATGACTCAGGCACGCTACTCTGCAGATCAAACCCTGAGTGGTGCTCAATGGCAAAAAAGTATCCAAAACAACCAAGCCGGCCGCATTCAATCATTAAAGTTTCTTGCGCCCACTCCCTCCAATAACACAAATCGTCGCTCCCAAGGACTGGTATCGAATGCACCCGCTAGCACAGTAAAAAATCCCAATAGTCCACTTATAGAGCAACCTGTTGGGGCTCTTAGCCAGCACAAAGACTATGGCCTAGATACCTATATTTTTAATGCTCGCCAGCCTTTTATAGAGACACGTTTTTTAGAAGTCATGCGCAGTGGATTACCGGGGGTGATTCGCTGCAAAGGCTTTTACTGGACAGACCGTCAGCCCGATCGGGTGGGATTGCTCTCAATTGCCGGAAAGCAAATGCGCGCGGACTATCTCGCTAAATGGTGGATTGACCAAATTGAATCTGGAGAAGCCAGCTACCAACAAGTCCCTGAAATGATTAAAAAATCATGGCTGCCCCAATACGGCGATCGCCGACAAGAACTGATATTCATCGGTATCGACTTAGCTGCCAATACCATTGAAAAATTATTAGCTGAATGCTTCGTCAACGAAGTGAGCGAGCCCTTCTAAATGGAAGGGCTCGACTGCAGCTTACAATTGCGTTGGATTTGGAGCGTCCCCGTAGACCGCTTTTGGATCAAAAGCCTTTGCATCCTCAGTATACGTCAATTCAACCGGCCCGGATTGCTCACCAATCGGCACTGCTCGATAGAAACATGAGCGGTAGCCAACATGACAAGAGGCCTCTGCGCCCCCAACCGAAGGCTCAGTTAGTGAAACTTCAATCACGACACAGTCTTGATCATCATCAATCAACATCCGTTCAATTTTTTGAAACATCCCCGAGCTTTCGCCCTTTTTCCACAACTTTTTACGTGAGCGGGACCAGTAGTGCGCCAGGCCCGTTTGAATCGTGAGTTCAAGCGCTTCTGGATTCATAAAAGCAAACATGAGCACCTCTTTGGTTTCAGCATGCATGGTCACGCAGGGAATCACCCCAGCTTGGTCAAATTTCGGAGCCAGCACTGAGCCCTCCTCCACTTGTTCAACACTTTCACGTTTGGCAAATAATTCACTTGTTGCAGTCATTTACTAGCCATTGAAACAAAGCTTCTCAAAAGCAAGCCTATTTAAACCCAAACTATGCAAACGGATTTTTTGAGCATATGTCAAAACTGACTTCGTAGCCGCATCTGCAGGTTAAAATTCGGATTTAAAGCTTCACAAGCTGCTTGCTCGATCCCCCACTCGATCCGGATACCATTTTGTTGAAGCAAGGGAATGGCACGACCAGCATGCGCCGGATTCGGATCCAAGCAACCGACCACCACACGATGGATGCCACCACTGTCCAAAATACGCTGGCAACATGAGCCAGTGCGCCCTGAAGTCGAGCACGGTTCGAGCGTCACATACATGGTGGCACCCGGCAGCGGGGGGCGCCCCAGCTGCTCCAGCGCAACTCGCTCAGCATGAGGGCCGCCATCCTCAGCATGATAGCCCTCAGCGACAATGACACCTGCCTCTACGATTAAGGCTCCAACCCGTGGATTGGGCGCGACCTCCAATTCCGTGACTGTCTGCGCCAACTTGATCGCCCGCTGCATAAACTGAAGATCCGCTTGCTCTGAATGTCCCTGCTGCTTAGTCGCCATACACTCCTTCGCCTGAATACCGCAAAAGCTTTAGCCCTCCCCGCCAATAGGGCTTAGTTGAAAACCACTCGCTGTATCGCTCACCTCCCAGCCTTGTGCCTTAATAGAATCTCGAGCAGCGTCTGCTTGTGCCCAATCTTTAGCCTGACGAGCTGCTTGCCGTTGTTCTGCGAGCGCTTGAATCGCAGCGGGCACTGTGACAGCTGTAGCCGTTTCACATCTCTCTGGCAAACCCAGTAATCGCAAGATTTGGATCAAATCAGCACGCGCTAACGCCTGCTCATCTGGGCGCATCCCCTTAAATAGATGCAGTGCACTATTTAGCGCACCAAACGCCTTTGCCGTGTTGAGATCCTCACACAAAGCTGCGACAACCGGCAAAAATAATTCCGTCTGCAAAGCAGAGAGTCCAGACGCTTGACTGAGCACGCGCACATCTCCTTGCGTCATACGCAGTATACGCTGCAAAGTACTGTCCACGCCTGCAAGTGACTCCCAAGTGAAATTTAATGGTTGGCGATAGTGCCCAGACAGTAATAAATAACGCAGCGCGGCCATCGAATAGCCTCGCTGTTTGACGTCCTCAAGCAAATATAAATTACCCAAAGACTTACTCATTTTTTCACCATTGACGCGTAAATGGGCCACATGTAACCAATGCCGTGCAAAGCGCTTTCCGGTGGCAGCCTCACTTTGGGCAATCTCATTTTCATGATGGGGAAAGACTAAATCAATCCCCCCTGAGTGCAGATCAAAGCTTTCCCCCAAATAGCGCATGCTCATTGCGCTGCACTCAATGTGCCAGCCAGGTCGCCCTTCCCCCCAAGGACTCTCCCAGCGATTTGGTCCATCCTCTGGTTTCCAAGCTTTCCACAGCACAAAGTCCTGCCACGATTCTTTATCGTACTCATCCTGATCATTGAGACGCTTAGAAGCATTTTTTAATGAGCCGGCCGTGTTCAAACGCGACAGCTTGCCGTAGTCAGCAAAGGAGGCGATACGGTAGTAGACGCTGTTATTGGCACCGACATAGGCGTATCCTTGAGCGATTAAATTTTCGATGAGCTCGATCTGCTCACTGATATGCCCAACGGCAGAGGGTGCGTATTGCGGCGCTAATAAATTGAGTGCCGCACAATCTAGCTCAAAGCGATCCTGCCACTTCTTTGTGAATCGCTCTAATGACATGCCCGCTTGAATCGAAGCTCGGATCGTTTTGTCATCCACATCTGTAATGTTACGGACATGGCAGGTCTGGATGCCTAAAAATTCGACCAAGCGGCGAAAACCATCTTGCACCACAAAGGTTCGAAAATTCCCAATATGTGCCGGCCCATAAACAGTCGGTCCGCAACAGTAAAAGCGTAACCGCTGCTGATCTTCAGGAAAAACAGGCTCTTGTTGGCGGGAAAGTGTATTGTAGAGTGATAATTGCATGATGTTAGCGAAACGATAACAAACAACCAAGACGAAGCGACAGGCTTGTCAATGCCACGCAAAAAAACTGTGAATCTCATAGCTTACAGGGCACCTCTGGAAACCTCCCATGTGCCGAGGTTGCCGATTTGCTG
>CAWVTP010000024.1:0-21168 GCA_963933035.1 uncultured Puniceicoccaceae bacterium
CCACGGGCTGCCAACAGGGCTCGGATTAAGCCCCCGAGTGGATTGTATTTTGGCTTTGTGACCGACATGATAAAATTCTGCGCACCAGCCAAACAAAGAGAGGGCTCAGGTCAAGCGCTATGTGTTTAATTTTTAAACTGAAACAGGCCACTATGCGTACTGAGAGCCGAGCTAGCCGGTGACCGCTTACAGGCGCTTATATTCGCTGATGGGGGCCCCTGAAAGCAGTTTAAAATATGCGATGAGTCATACTGGCCATTTTATTTTAAAAACTATAAATGGGAGCCAATATTATTAGGGTTCCGTTTGTCATTTCTAGGTCTTAGCCACCATTGCAGACTTCTAGTTTGCCGTAGCCGTTGTTGCCCTTAGAGACTTTAATCTGGGCGGAAATACGTTGCTTTAAGGCATCGACGTGGGAGATGATGCCGATGGTACGGTTGGACATGCGGAGGTTTTCAAGAGCGGCGAGGGCGATGTCGAGGGTGCCGGCGTCGAGCGTCCCGAAGCCTTCGTCGATGAAGAGGCTTTCGATGCGGGTGTTGCTTCCAGTCAGATCGGAGAGACCGAGCGCCAATGCCAAGCTGACGAGGAAGGACTCTCCTCCGGATAGACTCTTAGTTGGGCGGATGGCATCGGCCTGGTAGCGGTCGATAATTTCAAGTCCGAGGTCGGAGCCCTCGGTGCGACGGATTTGGTAGCGATCGTTGAGCTCCAGCAGGTGACGGTTCGCCAGTTGGAGCAGCTGGGCGAGAGTGAGGCCCTGGGCGAATTTGGAGAACTTGTCGCCATTGGCGGAGCCGATCAGCGCGTTGAGCTCAACCCAGGGACGGGCATCGGCCTGTAGTTTTTCGATTTGCTTGATTTGTTCAGCTTGGGCCACGCGGGCAGCGGCATCTTGCTTGAGCAGTGTAGTGATTTCACCAATACGCTGATTCTGGCTGTCGACTTGCTTACTGAGTGCTTCCGAATCGACTTTGAGCTTTGCAACGGTTTCGGCATCGGGGAGCTCCTGCTCGTTGAGCTCGGCGAGTTCCTCCTTGGTCTTCTCTATACGGCCTTTGAGGGTGTCGTGCTGGGTTTTGAGTCGTTCCTTCTCCTCTTTCAAACTGGCCAAGGTCGCTGTATCCAAGCGTGCGGCGCGTAATGCTACCAGGGAATCGAACTGCGAGGCCTCGACTCTCTCAACGAGCTCGTCGACGAGTTGTCGCATGGAGAGGCTGGCTTTTTTGTAGGCGGCGGTCTTTTGCTTCAGTGCTTCCTGTGCGGTCTTCGCTGCGTCGAGCGCTTGTTGGCACTGGGTGCGTCGCACGGATTCGCTGTCGGCGATCATGAGCTCCGCGCCCGATTCAGCTGGCTGAGTCTCTAGCTTCTGGAGTTCCTCCTTCCAGTGGAGCACTTCGCTTTCGAGGCGTGTGTACTCTTTGTTGAGGTCTTTGAGCTGGGCTTCCAGTTCCTTGAGCTTGTTGACGAGCTTTATGCTAGCGTCGACTTGCTTTTGGTAGTTTTTGTAGCGCGCCTCGATCTGTTGAGTGCTGTCAAGGGTTGCAGCGACTTGCTCGATGGGGGCGAGGTGCCCGTTCAGGTGCTGGTTGAATTGTTGCAGCGCGGTTTGGATCGCCTGTGTTGTGCGCTCTTGGGCCGTCTGATTGGCTTGGATTTGCTTGGCTAAGTCCGCTTGTTTATCCTGCGCATCTTTGACGCGATCCCGGGCGGCGCTGTGTTTGCCTTCGGCTTTGGAGAACAGTTCGCTGTCTTTGGCCTGAGCGTCTTTCAGCGCTTCAATCTGTGCTAACTTGTCTTCGGTCACGGCCTGTGCTTGGTCGAGGTCGGTGAGCCATTTACTGAACGCTCCGGCTGCTCCAATTGAGTCGGTAAAGCCAGCCGTTTGTGCGCGTTGACTGAGCTCTGCGCCTTGTATCTTAATACGCTTTGTTTGTTGCTCGACCTCTTGTTGCAGGCTGCTGACATTTTCATCTAGACGACTGGCTTTGCTGTATTCAATTTGCCGTAGTTTATCGGCCGCCTCTACCACCTTCTTTTGTTCGGATACCGCTTTCTTTTCTGCTTGTTCATCGCTTTTAAGATTTTCAGCGTAGGGGTGCTCTGTGGATCCACAGAGCGGGCAGGGTTGATTCTTTATTAGCTTGCTGCGGTGTTTATCGAGGCTGGCGATAACTTGAGCTTGTTCGTAGATCGTTTGCTTATCTTCCAAGATGCCCTTTTCTTTATTGAGCGTGGCCTGTGCACTTTCGGTAGCTTTGTTCGCCGTGATTAGTTGCTTTTCCAGCTCAGGGAGCGCCTTGGCCTTTTCGGCGAGTGATTGTTCTGCGCTCAGCCATTGTTGGCGATCGCTGTGGATGAGCTTCGCCTGCTGGCTGGCCTCGCCCGCTTGTTTTGCGAGTTTGCGCCAATCTTCGATGGGCTTGCCATCTGTAGCCTTGGTGAATTGTTCGGTGGTGCTCTGGAGTGCAGACTTTGCTGTTTTTAAGGCTTCTTCGGCGGTTTCCAGCTGGGCTTGCTTTAACTTCTTCTCTTTTTCGCTGGCGATGTGTGCTTGCAGGTATTTCTGTAGTTCCGCCTCGTGGGTTTTGAGCTCGTTCGCCTTTTGGCGAGCATCCTCGCCGATCGGGCGTAGTGCGCCGAGAACTGATTCCAGCTTTGCGTCTTTGCTATGGGCCTTGAGCCAGTTCTGGATTTCAGTGGATTGCTCGGTGGTGTGGGCCTGTTGAACTTCAAGCTTCTTAACGGCTTCGGCAGTGAATGCGATCTGTTTATTGACGTGTTGCTCCGTCGCGGCTAGCTGTGAGCTTGCAGTTTGCTGCGTTTCTTTTGCAGTGCCAGCGGCGTCTTCAGCTTCGGTGTGTAGGTCCTTGGATTGCTGAGTCTGCGCGTCGAGTTTAATGAGGCTTTCCTGGAAGGGCTGTGTGGCCTCATGTAAGTCGAGCTGTTTCGCCTGAGGATAAAAGCTTGCTTGCTGCTCAAGGCATTTTTCCAGAGCTGCTTCAGAGCTTTGGAGTTCTTTGGAAAGGATTTGCGCGTGTTTGAAGACTTGGAGTGTGCTATGAAACTCCTTTAGTTGCTTTTGTTTGTTGGCAACTTCGGTGCGCTTGCTCGTTTCTTCTTCCTTGAGTGTAGTCAATTCCTCATCGGATTTTAGCTGGACGCCTTCGAGCTTTTGGCGAGCAATTCGGATGCCTTCTGCCTGCTCGCGTTCAATTTCGTAGGCCTTTTTGCCGATCTCGGAATAGATCCCAGTGCCAGTGATGCGTTCGAGTAAGTCGCCGCGCTCGTTGTCACCCGCGTCGAGAAACTCGCGGAAGCGGCCCTGAGCCAGAAGCACGGAACGTAGGAATCGCGGATAGTCGAGTCCGGTGAGCTCGGTGACCAGTGTATCGGCATCGCGTAGCTTTTCGGCGAGAATCTGGCCCTCTGCATCGGAAATTTCGCGCTTGGGGTTTTGTAGCTTGCCGTCGGGCTTCTTGCGGGCACGGGCACGCGTCCATTTGGCACGATAGCGCCCCTTGCAACATTCGAATAGGACTTCGGCTGCGCACTCGCCGGTGCCGCGGGTCATCATTTCTCCCGGGTTGACCTCGGACTCATAGCGGGCGGCTTTGCCAAAGAGGGCCAGGGTGATGGCATCGAGAATCGTGCTTTTTCCGGCACCGGTCGGGCCGGTGATGGAGAAGATGCCCGCTTCGCTGAGGAGACCGGCGTCTAAGTCAATACTGTGCTCACCTTTGAGTGAATTCAGGTTCTGAAAAGTGATCTTGAGGATTTTCACGAAGTACCGCCTTCCTGAACAGCTTCCAGCACATGATTGAAGCAGCGCTTGAGTGTTTTGGGTTCCAGGTCGCCGTCGTAGCCGTCGATTCGCTGCTCAAAGACAGCCAATGGCTCCCATTCGCTAATCGCTTTGCTGGGCTCGCCCGAAAGTGGGTTTAATTGTGAAGCGGACAGCTCGCGGCCCACTTTAAGTACGGCGGTCTTTTTAGCAGAGGCTGTTTCACGGATTTGGTCGTTGACCATCGGGCTGATGTCACCGTCGGTCAGGGTGACTTCGATCCAGGGGGAAAGCTCATCGCTACTGACTTCAATTTCCTGAATGGCCTGAGTGATTTCATCGGCGCTGCCCTTGAGGCGTAGCAAGCGGCGAGCTAGTGGAATCGCGATGGCGCTGTGGCTGAGTGAGTGATCACTCTCGATGGTCAGCAGGCGTAGTTCTTTGTTCTGCGATTCGGAAAAACTCAGGGGGATGGGGCTGCCGGAATAACGGATGCGCTCATGGCCACCGACTGCCTGTGGGTGATGGAGGTGCCCGAGGGCGACGTAATCAAAGGCCGCAGGGAATTGGGCGGAGGAGATGCTACCCAAGTTGCCGATGTGAACGGAGCGTTCGCTGTCGGAAACTTGTCCACCCATTGCGGTGAGGTGGCCGGTGGCAATCAGCACTTCATGGGTCTGCTTGTCACAGAGTTCGGCGATCTCTTCGTAGCACTTTACGATGCCCGCCTTGGTGCGCGCTTCCATGGCGTTGAAGCTCTCGCCTTCGATGGCACGGCGAACATCGCGGTCGCGGAGGAATGGCACTGCGGCGACGCAGAGTTTTTGGCCAGCGGCTTCAAAGCGAAAAATGGCGTCTTGGCTATTTTCGGGCAAAGAGCCAATGACATGGACATTTAGGTGGGAAAGCAGTTTACTCGGGGCGTCTAAATGGGGAGCTGAGTCATGGTTACCGCCAATGATGAGCGCTTGGCAGTGTCCGAGACCATGCAGTTTGGTGATGAAGTTGTAGTAAAGTTGTTCTGCTGCTCGGGGGGGATGCGCACTGTCAAAAATATCACCTGCAATGATCAGTAGGTCGACCTGCTGTTGAATGATTTGGCTCAGCAAGAACTCAAGAAAGCAGGATTGTTCCTGAAGTCGGTCTCGTTCGTAAAATTGTTGGCCTAAGTGCCAGTCTGCTGTGTGTAGAATTTTCAATTTGGTACTGTAGTTTACTTAAGGGGTGAGTTCTGCGGGCCTTTTCAAGCGGATCGACTAGGCCAAACAACTATGCGAACCTGCGCAAATTTAAGCTGTAAGTTGTTTTATTTTATAGGCTTATATTCATATTTTCAAAAGGGAAGATAGGTGTTTTAAAATTAAACGGCTCATCTTTGATGCAAACATTCTGTGAGCTCAAATGCCTTAATCACACGAACTGCTAACAGTGCTCGGATTAAGCCCCTGAGTGGATTGTATTTTGGCTGTGTGACCGACATGATAAAATTCTCTGCATAAGCAAACTGAGCTGAGACATAGGTCAAGGCTAAAGTTTAATTTTTAAATCTAAATTTAGGTTCGTTTACCTTATCTAAAGAGGCAATCTAGGCGATTGCCTCTTTTAACCGCCCCGAATACATGAGTCTTCTCATTTTAATAAAATTGGGTGAGCAGCGCATTTTCTATAGCCATGACGCAAACTGTTTTGCCAATCCCAATTATAAAAATAACTAAGTTGTATACGCAATTTTGAGTGCAGCATGCCTGTCATGGCCAATGATTTTAGACGGCATACCACCTAGCTCAGCTCTATTATGCCCTGAAGTTTTGGATGCCCATATTCGGCTCCACCGGTTTTGACAACTAGGTTTGGCAGAATCTCCGCGTAGCCAGAACCATGAGTGTGACCGCATAGAACTGTTAGATTGCAACTAGAGTGTTCTTTCATTGTTGCTCTAAGTGCGTCGCCAACAGCTTTACATGTAAAATGTGGAAGGAAATCATCCTCTGAGATCTGACCATCGTGCCAGCAAGCTTCTCGGAAAGGTGGAGCGTGAGTTAGGAAAATAACCTCCGTGTAGTTTTTTAAGGCTTTTATCAGATACTCTTCAACATATTTTGCGGCCGCATCTCCCAACTGATTCATTAATTCGAAGCGCTCTTTTGGTCTCAAACACTCAAAATCCTTTATACATCTATAATCATTGAGCAAAACAGGCGACTGATTGCCGCTTCCCAAACGACCATCAGCCCATGAGTCATGACCGATGAGGGCTGTTTTTTCTGAAAGCGGCACAACGCCAGCATCAGTTAACCAGTGCAATTTATCGGATGCTTCGGATAACCTTGCAGAGGTGTTGCGTGCGTCGCCAATGGCGCCGTAATAACAATCGTGATTACCTAAGACAAAATATATCGGCACAGGGAACTCCGCTGCCAAGTTTTCCATCGTTCGCTCGAGCGAATCAGCAACGGCCGTATCTCCACCTATTAAGATATAATCAGGAGCGAGGCTGCGAAGCTCTTCAAAAAGCGCTCGAAGTCTTTGCTTCTCGTCCTCATACCTAACGAATTCTAGGTGTAGATCTGTCAACCAAGCTACCTTCTTCATTTTTAGATGTTGTTAAGAAATGTGCGATACCATGTCATCGAAGATGCCGAGCGCTTAATCGGCAAAGTGTTTCAATTAGCCGTGCTGAGATTTGTTGACGGTGCGTAAGTGTAAAGCCTTTGACATTGCTTATCCAAAGGATAGCGGATACGACTTCGATGCGCGGTCTTCATTGTCAAGGCATGCGTGGATCGTATTTGGTAAAAGTGAGTGTTCTGCTATGACTTGGAGTTGTGATCGCATTCATCATTAGGTCAAAATAATGTCTGTTTGCCAGTATTCTTATCTTGCCGTAGGGATTCTGGGGGTCTGGGAAAGACGTTGGATCAATTGGATGACCTGTTAAGTGCATTGATAGCCCTATTAGTGGATTTAAAAAATCTACATCAGCTTCAAAAAGCGTTTGAACTCGCTGACCTTTAATTATTCTATTTTGAAATAATATTTTTTTTGTAGAATTTTGATCAATAGCAATGTGCGATGCATGCGCATTATCACTCAGGTGCCAGTAAATTAATTCGTTGAACAGATATAGCGTATTCTCTCTATTGACTTGGAAATTGTCTTCAGAGGTATACTTCTTTTTTGGGGATGTAATTTTAAAAGTTAACATTATACCATCTTTTCGAGGCCAACAACTTTTCCAATGATCGAGCAAAAATCAATAAGTTGATCATGTGGGAATATGATTGGTGATGTGTCTTTATTGTAGGCTGCGAGGGACCAATCTCCGGTCTTTAATTTTAAGGCAGTCCTAACGCTAGGTTGTCCGTCGATTCTAAAGAGGAATAATTTATCATGTTGAATCGAGTAATGGCTTAGATCTATATATAATAAGCTATTAAGCGGTGCATCCGGGTGCATGCTGTGGTCGTGCATTCTATAGACAGCGAGGTGCTCCGGGTTGCAATTAAAGTTCCTTCGTATTTCCTCCTTTTTTTTGCCTATAGAACCCTGCTTAAGGACCTCCTTAAGGCCTAGGAAATTACTGAAACTGTATTTTTTGAAGTCGAAATCCTTGTTAATTAATTCGTTATATGCGACGAAATCAAACTCTGGAATTATGTGAATTTGGTCACCTATTGAATGGTTCAGTAACAGGGGTACTTTGTTTTTCAAAGCCTTCGCCAATCTGATGGCTTCGCTGAGGGTGGGTTCAGAGTCGCTCATGATCTCGTCCATTCTGTGGATATTTATCTGTGCAGTGTTCGCAACTCTAGTGCGTTCTGTCTCTGAGGTTATAAAGTTATTTAATGTTTGCCTGAAATACGTGCTTTCTTTGCCGCAGGTGAGGTCGGTTGCCTGTTTTCCTTGCAAGAGCCAATCTAGGTTGATGTCGAGTTTTTCGCAAATTTTAACTAACACAGGGCGAGTTGGCTCCGAATTTTTCAAATATTGACGGACAGTTTGGTATGGGACTTCGGTCTTATTGGCAAAAGCTTTTATTCCGCCAATCTCATCAATAAGCGTTTTTAATCTGTTAAGATATGCTTCTCGGTTGCTTAAGTGTTTTGCTTTTTTGACGTCATTCACCTTCATATGTGATTGGTTTAAAGATGTTTTTTGTTGTATCAAGTTAAATGGAGTAGTATTTTTTTGCTTGACTTTTGCTATATCTGACTACTTTTAGGTTATTTATGGTTTTATGTCGAATCTTTTATAGTTAATTGTTGAATCATTTATGAATGAGCATGCCGCTTCGTAATCTAGTTTCGCTGGGAAGGACTAAAGTTTTTGAGCCAAAATAAAGTATATTATGAAAATTACAGAAGAATACTTGAGGAAGTTAGAAGTTGCCCCGCAGGCCTCTCGTAATGTGCGAGCGAGCCGTGGCAATCGAACGGGATTTGTGATGTCTACAAAAATGGGACATTCTATCGACTTTGAGTCGAATCAGCCTGAGAGAGCTGCCATTTGGCTATTCGAGCACTCGTCTGAGATTTTAAAGTTTTACTCTCAGCCGCCGGCGGTTACATTGGCACTTCCGGACAAAAATGGTGACCTCAGGACTATGCCGCGTACTTTTGATTATGCGACGGTAGATGCAGATGGAGAGTTGACCTTGGTGGAATGCAAAAGTGTTGCCGATCTAAAAAACTTATCTGAACAAAATCCCTACCGCTGGAAAGAGGGAAAAGATGGCAATTGGCATTCGCCCATCATGGAGCAGGAATTGGTAACATTGGGATTTCGATTCCGTCTGGTAACCGATAGAGATTTTAGTCCACATTTGATTTCTAATTTAGAATATCTGTCTGCGTGCCCATTGCGTGTCGATCAGGCTAACTTTATGCATCGTAAAATAGAAGCTGCAGTGAGTGCAGGGCCTAAGCCGATTGAGGAATTGTGTACAATTTGTAACTGCACTGCGCATGACATATTGGAGGCTTATCAACTCGGCTCTGTCTATGTAGATCTTGAGTCTTCTTTACTTGCGCGTCCAGATCTCATGACCGTTTACAGCAACAGTTTAGTCGCGCAGGCCTACAAAGCGACTGCGAAGACACGCATTCCTGTTAAAGGGGCGGCGCTAGTCGAAGCTGGCGATGTGATTGATTTCGATGGTATTGAGTTTGATGTCGATGTTGTCGCGCGCGATACGGTTTTTCTTAAAGGCCGGAGCGGTAAGAGTTCGTTGAAAACCTACTCAAAGAGAGATATTGCTGATGTTGTTGCTCAAAAAAATGTTACACTTTTCAAGCAGGCGAATACCTTAGATATTAAATTGGAAGTTCAGGCGATGATTCAAAAATCTTCGCCAAAAACATTGCGGAAGGCGCTTTACAGAGCCGCCTGTGCGCGTGGCGACAAGCCCATTAAGGGTGTTACTGTTCGTACCCTGCAGCGATGGCGTAAAAAGTTACGGGAATCGGTTAGATTCTACGGGGTTGATTTTGCTCTATTTTTAGAGCCAGTTAGGCAAGGCAATTATGGTCGTCGCTTAAGTGATGCAACCTTCGCCACAATGGATGCGGTCATGCGGGAAGTTTATTTGACTAAGCAGGCTCCTAGCCTCAGTGCCGCTTACGGCGAGTTGTTGGCAGTTTGCGAAGAGCGATCAATTGATAAGCCTAGCTATAATACATTTCGTGCGTACGTCGATAGTCAAACTACCGAAGCGGAGCAATTGCGTAAGCGTCTTAATCGTCGAGCGGCATATTCTCTGATTGGTGGTACTGGTGTAAATTATGACCCGCATTCTCTGGGTGACTATGCCTGGCATCGGGCGCATATTGATGCTAAACAGTTGGATCTACTGTTGATCTGCCCTCGGACGGGTAAAAAGCTGGGGCGGCCTTGGATGACTTTAGTGATCGCTCCAAAAGTACGTATGGTTTTGGGCTATGCGCTCACTTTTGAGCCTCCTAGTGCAAATACGACGCTTCTAGCCCTGAGAGATGTTTATACCAATTGGGGAGCGCTGCCAAATGAAATTGTGATGGATAATGGAAAGGAATTTAAAAACTTGGCAATTAGTGGGCTCGTAGCTGCCTTTGGGACGCATGTCACGTATCGGCCACCCGCAAATCCACGATTTGGGTCTATTATCGAGCGTTTTTTTGGTGTTTTTGACCAACGATTTGCTCACCAGCTGGCCGGATCTACGCACGCATTAAGTCGTGCAACTGGTATCAACAAGGAAAACAACCCAGCTAATCGAGCGTGCTGGGATTTAGGAAGCATTGATGAGGTGATTCGTGAGTTTATCGAGCTTTATCACGATCAAGTACATCTATCGCTTAGCATATCGCCAAATGAGGCGATGGAGGCAGACATGAAAATACATCCAAATGGTACAGGGGGTAGTCCGATGAATCTGCCTTATAATGCCTGCAAAATTTTATTTTTACCCGACACGCCAAAGGGCACGTTAAAAGTACAAGGCGGCCGTGGTGTTTGTTATAAGCACCACTGGTATTGGTGTGAAGAGATGCTCCAACCCAAGGTTGAGGGACAAGAAGTTGAAGCAAAGTATGATCCCTATGACCTTAGCCGTATCTATCTTTACGTTGAGAATACATGGGTTGAGGCAGAGGTCCGTTCAGGGCCTCTAAGAGAAATCTTACACGTTTTAACTGAGTGGGAGTTGAGATACGTGTCCCGAGAGTTAACGGGGCTAGCTCTAAAATACCGTAGCTCCACAGAGCGAAAGAAGGTAGCTGCTGTTTATGGTGCATTTGTTCGTAAATTGCGTTCTACCGAAGAGGGCAAGCGCGCCGCACTAAAGTCCCAAGCAAATAAGGCTAATCAGATTGCTCGCGTAGATCAAAAAGCTGCGCCTGATGATATGCAGCGAGCTCAATTACGCCCAGTTTTTAATACCGTGTCTAGGCGACGTGTGGATCGCTCAGCTATTCAAGCGGCTCCAATAATTAAAAATGCACAATAAATTATCAAAGTGAAAAACATCAATCAGAGAGTTGTCGAATTTCGTGATCAGTTGGTTTTGCACCCTACTTTTAGTGAGGTATCTCATAAATTAGTAAACTCAATTTATGGCTGTATGGAGCAGCCGATTTTGGCTGTAATGGGACCTCCTGGAGTCGGGAAAACCTCTTTGGTCCGACATGTCCTTTCGCAAGTTATGCAGACTGAATTGCACGCAATGCAGTCGGACAAGGAATACATCCCAATCGTGGGCGCCAGAGTTCCGGCGCCTGAAACACGAGCTTTTCCATGGAAAGATTGTTATTACACTATGATCGAGGCCTTATTCGATCCAGCCGTTCGTGCAGGTGTTCACTTTAGGGATTACAAAACAAAGGCTCAGCAACGCAGTTTGGGCTTTGAATTTCCAACCGAAAAATATTTGGGGCGGGGTACTAAACAGACGCTCTACAGGCATTTTTTGAGGATATTGGAGCATCGTAAACCTAAAGCCATAATTTTAGATGAGGCGCATCATTTTGTTTATGGAGTACGTGATGTCGCTGATCGCATGCAGTTGCTGGCTAACCGTTTGAAAAGTATGGCTGATGAGATGGGAAGCACTAAACTGGTACTTGTTGGTACCTATAATATGCATAGCTGTCTTGAGGCGACATCGCAAGGTACTCGACGCCTTAAAATTATTGAATTTCCTCGTTATCAATACCCAGATTTACACGATGCTTCTGATCCATTTATGATCTCCTTGTGCAGCTTTGATGATATGCTTTGCGATTATTTGGAGTTTTCACCTTTAGATCATGCAGAGGAAATTTACAGGGGCTGTTTGGGCTGTATCGGAATTCTGAAATCATGGTTTGAAAGATCCCTAGAGCTAGCTGGCGAAAAGAAAATCACTCTGGATACCTTTAGAGATTCAAAGATGAAAGAATGGCACTTAACTAAGGCGATGGGCGAAATTCTAGATGGTGAAGCATACATGTCCTCATTGGTTCTATCAAATGAGACGTTATGGCAAAAATTTGCTCCAAGGGCTAAGCAGTCAAAGATTAGAAACAAGTCTAATAGCCGCCCTTTTCAGGCTAAGCCACGTGCATTCAAGAGGGGGTTTGGTCGTGAATAATAACGACATTAAAAAGTTTTCGGACGATCTGGTTCTAGCTGCTCCGCAGCGTCAGCCTCTATATAGGGTTGCGCCTAAGCATCTAGATGGTCGTTATTTGGAGTGTATATCAAGTTACCTATCAAACTGCGCCGCGGAACATGGAACTTCCCCTAATATATTTTTGACTGATATTGTTGGAGTAGCGGCTAAAGAGTTCCTAGATAAGCGCCGCGCGGCATTTGCGGTAAAGTCATTTGCGCAACGCCTCGATGGTACGACGGACTTTGCTGTCCGTTTTGTCGAGATGATATCCCGGCTTTCAGGTGTTTCAGGATTGGAAGCACACACACTGAATTTCTTGGCCCCGATTACTTCAAGGCGAGGTTTTTTGCGGTCGGATCTAGCATGGTGTCCAACCTTTTTAGAAGCATTGAGTAAACCATATATCCCGATTTTGTGGCGCTTTCAGTGGATAAAAGTATGTTCGCGTTTCCGGGTACCGTTACATATACGTTGTCCTAAATGTGGTAAGGCGGTGAACGTACTATCAGCTCGTGGTAAAGTCGGCTTTTGTACGGAATACAGTTGTCAAGCTGACTTGTCTACTAGTTATGTTTTGGGTAAGTCAAGTACCACCATCGAGTCGTACAAGTCGATGGATTATGAAGTGTGGGTTTCTGATCAAACTGAGGCTCTCTTGAGTTCGCTGCGCAAAGATCCGCTCCCAGAGGATTATTCATTAGCTGATACGCTTAACTATTGGTTCGATGCTTTTGGTTTAACAGGCACACGTGGTTTTGGTCCCAAGTATTTCGGGGTGCAGGGAAATTCATTGGGCATGTGGACTCGTGGGACTTCCAAACCAAAAATTGAGCATTTGTTTAATTTTGCCTGGGTAATGCAGCTTAAGATTGATGATTTTCTTCGTAAGCGCATGCCTGTGAACCATGATGGAAAGTTAGTTGAAAGCTTAGCGGTACTGACAAATGAAAGCTCTGGATTTGTGAGGCGACCAATGGATCATGAGAAAATCCGTGGACGTTTAAGTGAGATAATGTGTAACAATGAATTTTATTATGATTCGTTTACCGATATTGCTAAAAAGATTGGGCGATCTGTGGGAGCACTAAGAGATGCATTTCCTGCGGAGGCAAAAGCCATATCTCAAAGGTTTAAGATGAATAGAAAAGTCAGAGCTAGGTTGAGGCATGCCGCAGATCGAGCAGAAATAATTGAAGCCTGCAAAGTGATCGCTGAAATGGGTGAAGTAATTTCCGCGCGTCGAGTAAAGGCCATGATTTCCAAGCCTTCGACTGTGATTGATCCAAAGTTTGGAGGTGCATTGATAAAGCATGCCCGTCAAAACCAGATAGCAGGTCGTACCTTGGAAAAAGTGGCAAACTGAACTTGACAACCAATGATGAAGTCGAATTGTGTGAAATCTCAACTTAAGGGTTTGTTCTTTGCATTAATTTATGTCGTCTGTGCTTTTTATGCACAATTTGTCGTTTCACGACATAAATTAATTCAATTTACAACTAGTTGTATGCCAGAGTAGCTCAGTGGTAGAGCAGAGGACTCATAAGCCTTTGGTCGGCAGTTCAAATCTGCCCTTTGGCACCAGCTGGTTTTTATGTTGCCCGTAGGCGGCTCGTAGCCGCATTTTTTTTGCTGTCTTTGTATTTGCGAAATTTCCGTACATCTATTACGTGCATAGTATGTTTACGGGTATTGTAGAAGAGGTCGGGACTGTCGTCAGTTTTGAGGAGCATGCACAAGCTTGGCGGCTCGTGCTGCAGGTGAAGCAAATTCTGGATGATGTGAAGATGGGGGACAGTGTGGCTGTGAATGGCTGCTGTCTGACAGTTGTCTCCATCGATGGTCAGCACATTGCATTTGACTTGCTGGATGAAAGTAAGCGTCTGACCTCGATTGACTCGGTGCAGCCTCAATCGCTGGTAAACCTTGAGCGCGCCTTGTTACCCACCACACGGATGGGTGGGCATTTTGTTTCGGGGCATGTGGACTGTACCGCGCAGATTCAGTGCATTGAAGCACGCGGCAAAGATGTGTATTTACGTATCGAGGCGCCCGAGGCCTTTCACAAATATCTGGTTTCTAAGGGATGTATCACAATTGATGGCATTTCACTGACGGTGGCAGAAGTCGAGTCGAACTATTTCGCTATATGGCTGATCCCGCACACTATGCAGGTCACCAATCTTCACACAAAATCGACTGGGGATCGAGTTAACCTAGAATTTGATTTAATGGCTAAATACGTTGAAAGATTGAGCCATTTTGAGCGCTAGTATATTTTTAGCTTTAATCGAATGGATCAGCTGATACCTGTCGGGTATTATGCAAGTTGTTACACCTGAAATTCGTTCCCATATCGAGGAGTTAAACAGCCGCTCTGGGCATATCTGGAGGTATCTTTGACTGTGAACAAAAGTTAGCGAAAATTACGGAGTTTGAGCAAGCCATGGGGCAGGCTGATTTCTGGGATGACCAGGGCGCAGCGCAAGCGGTCATCAACGAGTGCAATCAACTCAAGTCTCAAGTGAATCCAATGAAGCAATTTAAGGCGGAGCTTTCTGATTATCAGGCGCTCGTTGAATTGGTGGATGAGTTGGGTGGCAGCGATGAAGCGCAAACATTCCAAGCAGAGGTCAACGACAGCTTGACGGCATTGCGGCAAAAGTTGGAACAGTTGGAGTTATCCTCATTTCTAAGCGGCCCGAATGATGGCTGCAATGCTTTGTTGACCATTCATGCTGGTGCCGGCGGGACTGAGTCCTGCGATTGGGCGGATATGTTGCTGAGGATGTACAGTCGATGGGCAGAGCGTGCTGGTTTCAAGGTGGAATTGCTGGACGTGACGTCTGGAGAGGAAGTTGGCATCAGTGCGGCCACCTTGCGTATTGAGGGCCTGCATGCCTTTGGATATGCAAAGGCTGAGCGTGGCGTGCATCGTTTGGTGCGCATCAGTCCCTTTGATTCCAATGCGCGGCGCCATACGTCTTTTTCTTCGGTGGATGTGATTGCAGAGATTGAAGATACGGTCGATATCGAGATTGATCCCTCTGAGATTCGTACCGACGTGTATCGTGCCAGCGGTAAGGGGGGGCAACATGTCAACCGCACGGAATCGGCAGTCCGCTTGACCCATATTCCAACCAATATTGTGGTGACCTGCCAGAACGACCGCTCGCAGATCAAAAACAAGGCAACCGCCATGCGCACCTTGAAGTCCCGCTTGTATGAAAAGATGCAAGATGAAAAGCGTAGCGAAATGGAGCGTTTTTACGGTGAAAAAGGTGAAATCGCGTGGGGCAATCAAATCCGTTCTTATGTCTTTCAACCCTATCAAATGGTCAAGGATTTGCGCACCGGCGTTGAATCCGGCAATGTGCCAGCGGTGATGGATGGTGATTTGGACCCCTTTATTCATGCTTGGTTGCGCGCTGGTGGGCCCTTGTCACGCCAAGCTGCTGCAGATCGGGGGGGCGAGTAATGGCGATCGCAGGAACGACCGATACTGATGGGCTCCCCTATGCAGTGATTGAATCTGCACTCAATCAGCAGACTTTATTTCAAAGCAAGACTTGGTTGTATTCCCCCTGTGCTTTTGGCTTGAGTCGCCAGCAAGTCGCGGAAATCGAAGCGATTGGCCAGGCCTGTGCCGATTTCTATGCCGCCTTGGAAGTGCTGTATACGCGCAGTTTGCAAGGCAAGAGTCTCTTGAGGAATGAGCAGCTCTTCACTCCTTGGGTGGCCGATTATTTGGATCGGGGAAAGGCGACGGCCCTACTTGAGCACGCTCAGTCAAAAGCTGTTCGCGGATTGCTCCCGGACATTGTGCGGCCTGATTTGTTGATCACTAAAGATGGCTTTACGCTCTCAGAAATGGATTCGGTTCCTGGGGGGATTGGGTTGACGGCATTTTTGAATGAACTGTATACTCCGATTCATGGTGAACAATTGATTGGCGCCGGAGAACAGGACATGGTACATGCCTTCTATGCGGCAATCAGTGCGGGTTGTCAGGATGCAAATCCATTTATTGCCATCGTTGTCAGTGACGAGGCCGCTACCTATCGTCCAGAAATGGAATGGCTGGCAGGCCAGCTGCGTGATCTGGGACGCTCGGTATGGGTGTATCACCCCGATGAGTTGATCCCGATCGGGGACGTCGTCTGCGTTCCCAATGCGGGGGAGCCGCAGCGGGTGGATGTGATTTATCGCTTTTGGGAGCTCTTTGATATCGCGAATATTTCGATCGCCGATTTTTTGTTGCAGGCGCGTCGCGAAGATCAATTGACCGTCACACCGCCGATGCGGCCCTTTCAAGAGGAGAAGTTGAACATGGCCCTCTTTCATCATCACTTGTTAGCTGCATTTTGGCGCGAGACGCTGCCCAAAGCCTCGCACGCGGTTTTGCGCCGCATCATCCCCAAAACTTGGGTGATGGATGCCACCACGCTGCCGCCCGGAGCCGTTCTGGACGGCCCGCTTGTCAATGGCCAGCCGCTGCATGCTTGGCGTGATTTCGCCAAGGCTAGCAAACGTGAGCGGGATTACATCATCAAAATAAGTGGCTATCATGAGACGGCCTGGGGGGCACGCAGTGTCACGCTCGGCAGTGATTCTTCTCAGCAAGCCTGGACGCAGGCGATTGAGCATGCACTGGATGCCGCCCAATCGCATCTACATATTGTACAAGCCTATCACAAACCCTTGCGATTAAAGCATCCCATTTATCGCGCGGGCAAGCTCGAGACCATGGATTGCCGGGTACGATTGTGCCCTTATTACTTTAGGCAGCCAGAGCGCGAACAGATTGAGTTGCAAGGGATTTTGGCGACGCTGTGTCCTGCCGATAAAAAGATCATTCACGGAATGAAGGATGCGGCATTGATTCCGTGTTTTGAGCAATCTTAAATTTAACGTCTTATTCACACAAATTGTAGTTGTGCATTTTTGGTGAATTGGAATGCTCACGGGGCAATCGCCTCACTATTGAAGCGATTGATTTTTAAACAATAAAGCGATTTTTTAATTAACGAATTTAAACATGGCTAAGTCAGTTACCAAAAAGGCAAGAAATTCCAGCAGTCGTCAGTCTGAGGCGTCACAAGCGGCATCCGATCAAAACGCGCAGGCCAGCCCTGTAAGTACCCAGGACCTGAAGGCGTCCATTTTAAAGCATCTGCAAACCACCCTAGCGCGGCATCAGCAAAACGCCACTGCGGATGAATGGTGGACCGCCACCTGCCTCGCAGTGCGGGATCACGTGATTGCCCGCTTTATGCAGACCCAAGCGGTCCATCATGATAAAAAGGTGAAGCGCGCCTATTACCTCAGTCTGGAGTATTTGATGGGACGCCTATTGCTGAACAATCTGCACAATTGTGGCCTCGCGGAGCCAGTCAAAGCCGCTTTGACGGAGTTAGGGCAAGATTTTTCCAAGGTGATCGACGAAGAGGCGGACATGGGGCTGGGCAACGGCGGCCTAGGGCGACTGGCAGCATGCTTCTTGGATTCTTTAGCCACCCTAGATCTGCCTGCGATTGGCTATGGCATTCACTATGAATTTGGCTTGTTTCGGCAGAAGTTCATTCACGGCCATCAGGTCGAATTTCCAGACGCCTGGCAGACAAAGGGCTGCCCCTGGGAAATTATGCGCCCCAATGATGCGCAACAAATTCGGCTCTATGGCCGGGTGGAGCATCGCATAGATGACAAGGGACAATTTAGCCCTCAATGGGTCGACTATAAGACCATTGTCGGCATGCCCTACGATGTCGCCATCGTGGGCTATGGTACCCAGTGCGTTAACTTTTTGCGCCTGTGGGAATCCAAGGCCTCCGAGGAATTTGATCTCGATTTGTTCAACGAGGGTGGGTATGTAGAATCTGTCAGAGAAAAGGCGATGGGAGAATCAATTTCCAAGGTGCTGTATCCTAATGACAATACCGAAAACGGCAAAGAGCTGCGCCTAGTGCAGCAGTACTTTTTTGTCAGCTGCTCACTGCAAGATATCATCCGACGCTATATCGCAGCGCATGGACAGGATTGGAGCGCTTTTGATGCGTACAATGTCATCCAATTAAATGATACCCATCCCGCGATCGCGGTGCCAGAGTTGATGCGCATCCTGATTGATAGCTATGCATTGACTTGGGAGGCTGCTTGGTCGGTGGTGCGCAAGACTTTCAACTACACCAATCATACTCTGCTGCCAGAGGCCCTGGAAAAGTGGAGTGTGCTGCTATTTGAGCGGGTGCTACCGCGCCACATTGAGATCATATTCGAGATCAATCGCCGCTACCTTGAGGAAGAAGTGGCCCTCAAATGGCCAGGGGATGCGGAGAAGCAGGCGGCTCTATCCATCATTGAAGAGGGCCATCCCAAAATGGTGCGCATGGCCTACTTATCAGTTGTCGCCTCCTCCAAGGTAAACGGAGTGGCCGCCCTGCACACCGATTTGCTGCGGAAGAATTTATTTCATGATTTTGATGCCCTCTATCCGGGGAAAATTGTCAACATGACCAATGGCATCACCCCTCGGCGCTGGCTGCTGGCCTGCAATCCAAGATTGAGTGCCTTGATCACCCGTCAAATTGGCGATGGCTGGCCAAAGGATTTAAAACAACTGCAACAACTCAATCGCTATGCGGATGATCCCAGCTTCCAAGCAGAGTTCATGGCGATCAAACATGCCAATAAGGTGGATTTTGCGCAATGGGTGGAACAGCACTGCGGCGAGGTGATCGATCCGCATGCTTTATTTGATGTGCAGATCAAACGCCTGCATGAATATAAGCGACAGCACCTGAATCTGCTGCATATTCTCACGCTCTATCGACGCCTGCTGAATGATCCCAATCACATGATGGTGCCACGGGTGTTTATCTTTGGCGCCAAAGCCGCGCCCGGATATGCGCTAGCCAAGTGCATCATTCGCGCCCTCAATCTGATCGCTCACAAAGTCAACAATGACCCCCGCGTGCAGGGTAAAATTAAAGTTATTTTCCCGGAAAACTATCGGATTACCTTGGCCGAGATGATGATTCCGGCCGCGGATGTTTCCGAGCAAATTTCCACCGCGGGCAAAGAAGCCTCGGGCACTGGGAATATGAAGCTGGCACTCAATGGCGCCCTCACCATTGGCACCTTGGATGGCGCCAACGTGGAAATTAAAGAAGAAGTGGGGGAGGACAACATCTTTATTTTTGGCAACAGTGTGGAAGAAGTGGAAGCCCTCAAAGCTCGCGGCTATAACCCCTATGATTATTACAACTCCAATTGGGAGTTGAAGTCGGTGATCGATTGGCTGCGCTCGGATTATTTTGCTCCGGGTGAAGCGGCCGCTTTTGAACCTATTTGTTCGAGTTGGTTGGATCAGGGAGATCCTTATCTGTGTTTGGCGGATTACGCTGACTACATTCGCGTCCAAGACGCGGTGGCAGAAGCGTTTGCCGATCGCGAGCGCTGGGCGAAAATGGCAATCATCAATACTGCCAGCGTCGGCAAATTCTCATCAGATCGCACGATTCAAGAATACGCAGATCAAATTTGGAATTTAAAGCCCGTAGGGATTGATTGATCAAGTGGGATCTTTTGTGGTTTTTTAAATCAAGTTGCTCTATTTAACTGCAGAGCCTTTTCATGAAAACGATCGACTACAAAACCTTTACGCATCATTTATTTGCTAGCGATATAGAGGTTTTTAATTGTGGAAGCGTAATCCCAAAGGAGCTCAATTTTTTCAATTTTCAGACAGTTCATTATCAGTGGATGTCGTACTCTATGGCTAAAATAAATCATCGTCCAAACAAGCATCGTTGAATCATGCTTTTGCAGGACTCCATGATCCATCCAAGCACAATAAATAACATCACTGAATTGCCTTCATGAACGTGATAGTTAATCACTTAATGTTTTAATAGCGCTGACGAATACAGGCAAAATAAAAAATTAACTCCCTTTATATCCGCGACTCAGTCGCGGATATAACACTGTTGGACGAATAAAAATGAAAATCGACCCATCTAGATACGATACTGAAATCGACAGAGTTGTTGCAGCTGGAGCATCAGATTTAATTATCAGAATGACTCCTAGTTCGATTCACAGTGAGAGTGGCGTTTTACTCGCAGACAAAGCAAAGCTAGAAAGTAAAAATAGAATCGCATTTTCAGGCGAAATTGAATTCCCAGAGAAGTTGAGTGGGATGACGATCAACGCAGAAATAAAAGGCAATAAAGAGCCCATTATATGGTCTGACATAGACCCAGATGAAGTGGGCATCGGTAGCCTCACATGGTGGGAGGATGATTTACTATACCTTGCAGCAAGCTCTACCATTGAATTTGTGAATCATTTGTCTCAGGTCTCAGGATCTGAGAGAGTTGAAACGATAAGAGTGACCGCCAGTATTATAGGCTTAGAATCAGTCGAGTTCATGAATAATGAAATTCCAAAGGGTGTTGTAGCTAAATCTTTAAAGGCTAGCTTCAAAACATGAATAGGTCCAACCAGTCGCTTCTGGACAACGCCTAACGGCGCGCCAGAGCTCTACGTTCGCAAAAGAATAAAATGGCATCAGCGAGATCCAAATCCCTTTTTCACTACACGGAGAAGCTTAAATCCTTAAAGGGAATACTAGAATCAGGATTTCACCCTCGCTATTCAGAAGAAGACGTAACTTGGATTGTATCGGACCCTTCTAGGGTAGCTTTCCCAATGGTATGTTTTTGTGATATTCCTTTAAGTCGAGTCGACGATCACGTAGACTTCTATGGTCAATATGGGATCGGCCTTGAGCAGAGCTGGGGTGTCCCGAAAGGAATCACACCTGTTACCTATATTTCCCATAATTCTGATCACATTCAGGATTTTCGCCGTCTTGGAAAAGTAACTAAAGAAAATGACATCTTGGAGCTGGGTATCGCCTTTTATGGATTTTTAGCGCATACAAAACCATTAATGGGATCGATGATAAGAAAGAATAAGTCATTAAAGAGATACTTCTATAAGGAGTGCGAATGGAGGTTCATTCCAAAGATCAAAAGGGATCACATCGACTCATTTATGTCTCCTGAAAAGTATAAAAACAAAGAATTGCTTGAGAAGAATCACAGGCTGCTGAAAGATTCCTACCCCCTGAAGTTTTCAGCGAAAAATGTAAGACATATTATTCTCAAGGACGAATCTGAGATTCCGGAGATCTATGAGTTCATTGAGAATCTAAAGCATTATTCAAAGGAAGAAAAACGAATCTTAAATA
>CAWVTP010000025.1:0-20972 GCA_963933035.1 uncultured Puniceicoccaceae bacterium
CTCAAAATCAAAATTGTATTCGTCTCGGTCTTGGTAGGTTTTCAGAGGTGCCCTACAAGTATTTAATTTTTAGAGCTTGCCTTTGAAAAAAAACGACCCCAAGAACATATTATTAAATCATGATTTGATAATATGTTCTTACAATAATCCACACGTCTGACTCAGGAAACGCCGTTAAATCCGGCGACAGTCGCGCTAAGGTAACAAGTCACAAATTCGTTGTGCTAGCTGGTCGCTAGCACAGTTCTCATAAACAGAATAGAACTAGGTTGCTTCCCATCAGAAGCTGCAAACTTGGAGTCCTGCCACTGACAGACGATCTCATACTCGCTGGATTCATGAGTCCAGCACACAACTGCCGCGTCAGCAGTCGTCACGAGTTCCAATCGAGTGCAACTTCCATCCATAAATAATGGACGGTTCCTAGCATAAAATTGAGTTCGCTTGCGACCGCGCTCGCACTCAAAAATATGCAAATTAATAAACTTCATCACTATTGGCCGACAGTCATCGCTGCTATAGCCAGCATTCAGCTCTCTGCGCAGACAGAGGAAGTGGATACCGCAGAAGCTAACTTACTGCCTGAATACATTGTATCTGCAAACAGTTACAAAATGGAACGATCGCAGGTCGGTAGTACCGTACATAAACTGAGTCGAAGTGACCTAGAGAAAGGGCAAACAACATTCCTCATTGATGCTATCAGAGAATTACCAGGAGTCTACCTTAGAAATAATGGAGGGCCAGGTGCCACTATAGGTATGACGACACGCGGGATAAACTATAGCCAACAACAACCTCTCGTCCTATTAGACGGCGTAGAAGTCAACAACCCCGCAGATGGATTTATGTTAAACTTGGGTAACGTCTTCACGAATCAAATTGAAAGCGTCGAATTCCTCAAAGGAGCTCAGAGTAGTCTGTACGGCGCCGATGCGCATAGTGGTATCATTAGTCTAAAAAGTCGTGATAACGCAGACGGCACAGCCCTGAGTGTCAATAACGGATTCGGTACCTTCAACTCTAGAAGTTCTAGCGTTCAGTTACAGATAAAAAAAGATAAAATAGATCTAATGAGTAACTACAGCTTCTATTCAAGTGATGGATTTTCAGCAAGATCTGGAAACAGCGAAAAAGACGGTTATAAAAATAAAAGTCTTCTAACTCACGTAAAATACCAGGTGAACGAAAAAACTCAGCTATTTGCGAACTTAAACGTAATTGAAAGCGACGCAGAATATGATACAGGAGCTACTGACTCAATTGGCGACCACGAATTAGATCAAATTTCCATTTCTACAGGTATAAAATCCTCAATTTTAGAAAATTGGGATTCAATCGCGCAGTATAACTTGACAGAAATTCGAAGCACTAGCATCGGCAGCTGGGGTACGAGTGAGTCGGATGCAGATCGGCATGAGCTGACAATCAGAAACTCCGTCAACATAATTGAAAGCTGGAATCTTGCTGCTGGGGGTAGCTACAGAAAAGAAGACTACCGATCGGGATCAGACGACCGACACAATTTTTCTATCTATTTAGACAACCATTTTGCAGTTACTCCGGACATCGACATGACCATCGGTGGACGTAGTGATCGCAACAATGTTTATGGGAACAACAATACTTGGCGGACTAGCTTTAGCTATAGACTACACGATCTAGGAACTCGATTACATGGATCCTGCGGAACATCATTCGATGCACCTACATTTGCTCAGCTTTACGGACAGTGGGGTGCAAACCCTAATTTAAAACCAGAAAAAGGTACTGCATGGGACTTAGGTATTGAAAAAAACCTGTTTAAAAATCGCGCCTTACTGGACCTGACATTATTTTATAATGATATAAGCGAGAAAATTGCTTATACCAGCCAGTACGTTAATCTCGATAAGTATAAAAGCCATGGCTTTGAGACCAGTTTTCGATATAGCCTAAATTCTAGCTATCAACTTTCTGCAAATTATACCTATTCAAGAGGCAAGGCATCTGGAACAAATCTAACACCGGTCCGAGTTCCTAAGCACCTAGCAAATATTGCCTTGAATTATAATCCCATGTCAGGAAAACTTAACATACGCCCCTCATATCAATACGTTAGTAAGCGTAATGACGTTGGTGGCATCGCGAAAAGTTACTCACTAGTTAACATTGCTGCAGAATATGACCTTCATTCAAATATAAGCATCTGGACACGCATAAGTAATCTTTTAGATAAAAATTATCAGGAAGTTTATGGATACAACACCTCCGGCTTAAATATAATGAGTGGATTCAAGCTAGAATTTTAACAAACTCAAGCAGCAAGCGCTCACTTGGATGCTTGCCTTCTCGGCAAGCATCTTTTTTGTCACTCTCGTGCGTAGAATTTGGATCCGTTCTGGTGTCGCATCAGGCATCTTCAAGGCCTTGATAGTCTGCTGGCTGTCTGGCACCCAGCTCACTGCGCAAGTCTCTCCGCTAGATGCGGCTCAAAACTTCACGATCACAGCAGCGGCTGATTACCAATTATTAACCGTGAGCGACGGCCGCACACGCGCCAAGCGCCGCTATGCATTAGTCCCAAGACAAGCCGCTCGACCGCAGCTACCGCCAGATTGCAGCTTGATCCGTACACCAGTTCAACGGGTCGTCACACTGGCGACGCCCTTTATCGGCTACCTGGGGGCTATTGGCTGCACCCAAAACATCGTGGGCGTTGCCAATGCGACCCACATCTATCACCCTTTAGTTCAGGAACAGCTCCAGCAAGGCCGGACGCTATCGGTCCAAACTGGGCAGAGCTTGAATATTGAAGCCCTGCTAAAGCTACAGCCAGACTTGATCTTGTGCAATGGGACCACTGCTGATGCATTGGCTCTGAACCCTCAACTCGTGCGCAGTGGCCTGCCGCTAGTCATCACTACAGATTATTTAGAAGCACACCCCCTAGCGCGCGCCGAATGGCTGCGCTTTGTGGCGGCCTTTTTTGAGCGATCAGCGCAAGCCGAAAAAATCTATCAGGGTATCCGTGAGCGCTACCATCAGCTCGCCAGCGCATGTAGATCATTGACTGAGCGCCCGACGGTGCTCTGCAACGCTCCCTATGCGGGCATCTGGCACTTACCAGGTGGCCAGAGCTATGCCGCTCAACTCATTTCAGATGCCGGTGGCGACTACTTATGGCGTCACCAGGCGCAAACGGGCGCATTTCCTTTAGGCCTAGAACAAGTCTACACCCGAGCGGCCAATGCTGCCGTCTGGTTACACCCGAATGCTGCAACACAGTTACAACAAGTCGCTCAGATCGATCCTCGGCTGACTCGTTTTCGAGCTTTTCAGACCCAAGCCGTCTACAATTATACGCGATCCACGCGCCCAGCCGGTGGCAACGATATCTGGGAACGCGGGGTCGTGCATGCAGACGAGGTACTGGCCGACCTGATCCATATATTTCATCCTAGCTTAGCGCCCGATCACCAAGCGCGCTACTACCAGCGCTTGCGCTAAAGAATATGCCAGCACCTGATTTCATCCTCACCGCACGACGACGAGACCGGATACTTTTGGCTCTCTTGGGGGTCGCCTTATGTGCGCTGGCTCTACTCAGTCTCTGGTTGGGCTCTGAGCCGCTGGCATTATCGGAATTCGCGCACATCCTCTTCCAGCCTGAGCAAGCCGACACGGTGCTCAAACAAATCCTATGGGACTTTCGTTTGCCCCGCATTCTGACTGCCATACTCGCCGGGGCCGCCTTGAGTTCGGCGGGGCTGCTGATGCAAACGCTCTTTCGCAACCCACTGGCCGACCCTTTTGTGCTCGGAGTCAATTCCGGGGCTAGTCTCGGCGTGGCGCTACTGCTCTTGCTCTTTATCCCACTAAAAATTGAATGGGGGGCAGCCAGCCTATGGGGAAACTCCAGCACCTTAGTGGCGGCCTGTTTGGGCGCGGGCCTCAGCTTATCGTTCATTCTATTCCTAGCACGCCGAGTGGACGTCCTGACATTATTGGTACTGGGTTTAATGCTGAGTTATGCCATCGGGGCCACCGTCAGCATTGTGCTCTTTTTTAGCCAAATTGAGCCCTTGCAAAGCTTTATCGCTTGGTCTTTTGGAGACTTTAGTCGCGTCCACTGGCAGCAGCTAATATTGTTGGGGCCGATCCTTGTATCTGGACTGCTGCTAAGTGCATCGATGGTGAAAGCCTTGGATGGATTGCAACAAGGAGACGCCTTCGCAATGAGCCTAGGAGTGGCCGTCCAAAGGACACGTCTTCTCGCTCTTCTGGCCGCATCCCTCATGGCAGGATCAGTGACCGCCTTTTGTGGACCGATCGGCTTTATCGGAGTGGCTGCACCCCATCTGTGCCGGGCGTGTTTTCGCAGCCAACAACATCGCTACCTGCTGCCAGCGAGCATTTTGATGGGGAGCCTATTGGCCTTGGCGGCCGACTTCGTGGCGCAAGCCCCCGGATTGGACTTGGTATTACCCCTCAACGCGCTGACTGCACTGGTGGGGGCTCCGATTATCATCAGCGCATTATTGCGACAAAATAGGCTTGCATACGCATTTCGATGAATTCCCAGTCAACAGTTTTACTCAGCGCAACTGAATTGAGCGTTGGGTACGCAAGCTCCACAACACAAGCCCTGTGTTTATCTTCGCTAGAACTCAAACTGCGGGCGGGCCAATTCGTGTGCCTCTTAGGCGCCAATGGCAGTGGCAAGACGAGTTTATTGCGGACACTGGCCGGCATCCAAAAGCCGCTAGCAGGTACCGTTAAAATTAAGGGGCATGATCTAAAAGCTTTATCACCGCGCGAGCGCGCCCATCGATTGAGCTTAGTGCAAACGCAGCCCTTGCGGCACAGTGCGCTATCCGCCTATGACTATGTGGCACTGGGTCGGCAGCCCTACTCAAATTGGTTTGGACAATTAAATCCGAATGACCATCAAAAAATCCAGCAGGCGCTCCAAGCCGTCGCCGCGTCCCACTTGGCCCCGCGACCGGTGCGGGAACTGAGTGATGGAGAAAATCAACGCATTAGCCTAGCCCGCGCGCTGGCACAAGAAGTCAACATATTTCTGATGGATGAACCCACCGCCTTTTTAGACATCGGCGGTCGTGTCGAGTTAATGCGACAACTGCGCAGCATAACACACCAATCTGGACTCGGCACCGTACTCTCGACCCATGACTTGGATCTGGCGCTTCGCTACGCCGATCAGATCTGGCTGATCACAAACGAAAATAATATTGAGCAAGGCATCCCGGAAGCACTTGCACTCGATGGGCGTCTAGCGAAAACATTCTCAAAGCAACAGCTGCAGTGGGACCCTCACAGCGGACAATGGGAGGCACCCCAGCAAGGCAGCCTACAGCTTTCTTTAAACGCAACAGGCCTACGAAAAATCTGGACTCAACGTGCTTTGGAGCGCTGCGGTATCGGCATTATCGCCCAGCCCGAAAGCGTTCGTTACCATTTAAGCGTACTCGAATCTGATAACGATGCTCAATGGATTCTCGAAGACTTAGAAACGCACACAAAAGTGCAGTTTAACTCGATCACGGAATGTGTAGGTCAGCTAAAAAAGCTGCTACAATTTCCAGCAGAATGATGCCCCAAACAGGCCATCCAGCGACAAAGCTGCCAAGCGCTGTTATCCGAAGCCACTAAGCCGCAGCCGTGACGAAGTGATCAACCCGTCAATTGTTTGATGATCTCAACAATCGGCAAGAAGAGCGCGATCACAATAAAACCGACTACAACCGCCAGAAAGACAATCATCACCGGCTCAATGATCGAAGTGATCCCTGCCACCGCATTGTCCACATCCTCATCATAATTGTCTGCGACACGATTCAACATTTGAGAAAGTTCGCCGGTTTCCTCGCCCACATCAATCATACTGGTCACCATGTTGGGAAAGACGTTTTCCCGCTCCATCGGAACTGCCAATGCTTCGCCGTCACGTACACTGTCATGGACGCGACTGATCGCATCGTGGAAATAGCAATTTCCGGTAATGTCTTTAGTAATGGTGATCGCTTGTAAAATGGGGACCCCACTGGAGAGCAAGGTTCCAAAGGTACGGGTAATGCGAGCGATGTTCACTTTACTCACCAAGTCACCAACTTTAGGTAATTTGATCGACAACAAATCAAAGTACTTAGATCCCGCCTTGGTTTTGAGCAGAAACTTAGATCCAAAGTAAGCAGCGACCAATAAGATCAGCGTTAAGAAAATATTATCCCGCACGAAATTACTAATCCCGATCACAAACTGGGTGGGCACTGGCAATGCCGCTCCATCCAGCATGTCATCAAAAATGGTTTGAAATTTGGGAACCACGACCACCATCAACAGTGTCACAATCAAAACGGCCACCCCCACCACGACAATGGGGTACACCATCGCAGATTTAACTTTCTTTTGTGTTTTGAGCGCCTTCTCCATGAAAGTCGCAAGCCGAGCCAGCACCACATCCAAAACGCCGCCAGCCTCTCCAGCTCGCACCATATTCACAAAAAGACGATCAAAGACTTTTGGGTGCTGCATTAAGCCATCCGAAAAAGTGTTACCCGAGCGAACCTGCTCACAGATTTTTTCCAGCACCTCCTTAAAGCGTAAATTTTTCTCCTGACGAATCATCACCTCCAGTGCTTTAAGCAAAGGCAGACCGGCCTGAATCAAAGTCGCCAACTGCCGCGTAAAGGTACATAACTCCTCGGACTTGATGACGCGCCCAAAGCCCGAAGCTTTTTTCGTTTTTTTAGTCGATGCCTGAGATGCTTTAGCCACACCTTGCTCACTTAAGATTACCTTTGTCGGCATCAGGCCTTTGGCATTGAGTTGTGCATTGGCATCTTGCTGACTGCTGGCATCCAAAGTGCCCTTCTTCTGCTTACCGTCCGTGTTAATTGCGATGTAGGAGTATTTAGCCATCCGTCTATAATTTTGGGGTTAAGTATATTTGAGGACTTCTTCAATCGTTGAATTGCCATCAAAAATTGCACGCAAGCCGTCGGCCCGCAAACTACGCATGCCTTGCTCGAGTGCTTTATGTTTGATAGCTAAAGTGGGCGCACGCGCATTGATCAACTCACGAATCGAGTCGGTCACGGCAATCATCTCAAATAGGCCCACTCGGCCGCGGTAGCCCGTTTGACTACAGTCAGGACAGCCCTCACCATAGTAAAAGTCCTTATCGGCAATTTCCAGCGGATCCACATTGAGTGTATCGATTATTTGCTGGCTCGGCTCATAAGCGGTACGGCAGCTGGTACAAATCCGACGGACCAAGCGCTGCGCTAAGACCGCCTCCAAGGAAGCCGAAATCAAGAAGGGCTCTAGGCCCATATCGATCAGCCTAGTGACCGCACCCGACGCATCGTTCGTATGCAGCGTACTCAGCACCACGTGCCCCGTCAGCGAAGCTTGGACCGCAATTTGTGCTGTCTCCAGATCACGAATTTCCCCCACCATGATCTTATCTGGATCTTGCCGCAAGAAAGCTCGCAGAGCGCGAGAAAAATCCAAGCCCACTTGGTGATTCACCGCCACCTGCATGATACCCTCAATTTCGTACTCGACCGGATCCTCCGCCGTCAAAATCTTCGTTTCGACATCATTGACCTCACCTAGCGCGCTATAAAGAGTCGTCGTTTTACCCGATCCAGTCGGACCCGTCACAATAAAAATCCCATTGGGCCGCGCCACAATATCGCGAATTGTCTGCATGATATCATCAGGCAAACTGAGCGCCTCCAGATCGAGATTCACCACAGACTTATCCAAGACACGCAACACGACGCTCTCCCCAAAGCGTGTCGGTAAGGTCGACACCCGCAAATCGACCGGACGGCCTGCAATGGACATTTTAATCCGCCCATCCTGCGGAATGCGCCGCTCGGAAATATTCATACTCGACAAGACCTTAATTCGCGAAATCACCGGCACCGCCAATTTTTGCGGCGGTGGGGCCATCTCATAGAGCGCACCATCGATCCGATAGCGAATTCGAAACTCGTCTTCAAAGGGCTCGAAATGAATATCTGAGGCCTTATCCTTAATCGCCTGCTGGAGCACTAAATTGACGAAGCGAATGATCGGTGTTTGATTGGCAGCATCCGCCAATTCTGAATCAGACGCCTCACCGCTTAAGTCAGACAACTCATCTCCCAGCTCACCTAGCACATCATCAATCGAGCTGGTTTCCTCACCATAAGACTTTATGAGCAGCGCATCCAATGCATCAGGATCGCACACTAAAATCTGAATATCCCGATTTAATGCAAACGTCAGATCATCAATGATGCTGTGGTTGCATGGATCCTTAGCGAGTACCGAGATCGAAACCTCATCTGCTCTGATCGGAACGACTCCATACATGCGAGCCAGATCTGGACGCACCAGTGATAACACCTCCGCATCCACTTCTGTCGGCAAATTAGCGACCCGCTCATAGCCCAGAAATTCTGCTATGATCTGCAAAAGGCCGTCCCGCGTCGTCAGTTCCGCATCAATCAGCGCTTCCGCAAGTGATTTTCCGGAATGTAAATGCTGTTCATTCGTGTCCTCAAGGCTGGAATGATCAATCAAGCCTGAGCTACGCACCGCTTCATAAACGCTATCATTATGATCTTCGAACATATGTAAATTTGGGTAGAGTTTGGAGTCAAAAAGTAGAAATAAGTGGACTTCAATCAGTCAACACTGCACCTGCTTGCCTCAATTTATCTCGCATAGCATGAATATCTTGTGACTTAATGAGTGCCTCATCAGCCGTAATTTCACCAGCATTGTACAGACGCAACAAATGAGCATCTAAACTGACCATCCCCAGCTTGGCGCCCGTTTGGATGTCAGATGCAATTCGGAAAGTCTTATTCTCACGAATCAGATGAGCGATCGAGTTATTAGCAACCATGATCTCGAAAGAAGCAACACGACCACCTCCCTTGCGCTTGCATAACACTTGAGAAATAACCGCCACAATTGAAGATGCCAGCTGTGTACGAATCTGGTCCTTCATGTTCGCGGGAAAGGCGTCCACAATCCGATCCACTGTTCTAGCCGCACCCGTCGTATGTAAAGTACCGAAAACTAAATGCCCGGTCTCCGCTGCACTCACAGCCGCCTCTATCGTCTCCAAATCACGCATCTCGCCAACTAGAATCACATCTGGATCTTGTCGCAGTCCACTACGAATCGCATCAGCAAAAGAAGGGACATCATTGCCGACTTCGCGCTGCGTCACTAAGCATTTTTTGTGATCATGGTAGTATTCGATCGGATCTTCAATGGTAATGATATGACCATCAAGATTTTCATTAATCCAATCCACCATCGATGCCAGGGTTGTTGATTTACCCGATCCTGTGGGTCCCGTAACCAGAATCAAGCCCCGCGGACGCGTAATCAAATTCTTGATGACCGCCGGTAAACCAATCTGCTCAAAAGATAGTAAGTCTTTCGGAATTTGTCGCAGCACCATCCCATAGGAACCCTTGGCACGCATCACATTGACCCGAAAGCGAACATCATTGCGGTAAGAAAAACCAAAATCAGCTCCCCCACGCTGCTTCAACTGCTCTTGGCAATTCGCAGGCGTGATCGCAGCCATCAGCGCCTCCGTATCGTCCGAAGTCAAAGCAGGTCCCTCAACCGCCCTCAAACCGCCACTCACTCGCAACATGGGTTGCTGCTGAACTTGTAGATGTAGGTCTGAAGCCGACTGCTCGATCACTTGATCCAGCAAAGTATTTATCTCGTAACTCATTTTAAACGACGACCGCTTACTTATATAGAATCCACCACGGTGGCGTGCAGCACTTCCTCAGGCGTCGTCACCCCTGCGAGCACTTTACGAATACCATCTTCTCGCATTGAGCGCATTCCCATTTCACGCGCTTTTTTACGCATCGCAACGAGGCTGGCTTGCTCATAAACCATGGATTGGAGTTCTTCATTGACGTTGAATAACTCAAAAACACCCACTCGACCACGAAAGCCTGTCGATCCACATTTTTCGCAACCAGGTCCGTGCATAAAATTAGCGTCTGCTAATTGAGATGCCCGTAAGCCTAATGAGTCAAGTAAGCGCTCGGAAGGCTGATAACTTTCCTTGCAATGTGGGCAATTCTTTCGGACTAAACGTTGCGCTAAAACCGCACGCACCGAGGCAGCCACCAAAAACGGCTTGATGCCGATATCGACCAAACGACTCACAGCGCTAGGAGCATCATTGGTGTGCAAGGTACTGAAAACCATGTGCCCGGTCAGGGATGCATTCACTGAGATCTCCGCGGTTTCCTTATCACGAATTTCTCCCACCATGATAATATTGGGGGCCTGTCGCAGCATAGAGCGCAATGCCGCAGAAAAGGTCATGCCGACATCGCGCTGCACTTGCACCTGGTTCACCCCACTGAGCTCGTATTCGACCGGATCTTCGACCGTAATAATTTTACGGTCTGGATTGTTGATGCAATTGAGAGCCGAGTACAGTGTGGTCGACTTACCTGATCCCGTTGGTCCTGTAACCAAAAATATGCCGTCTGGTAGCGAAATCACACGTTCGAAATTTTCTTGATCGTCACTAAAGAAGCCCAACTCAGGCAAGCCTAAGCGTAAAGACTCCTTGTCCAAAATACGCATTACAATACTCTCACCAAATGCCGTTGGCAAAGTCGATACCCGCAAATCAATCACTTTGGGCCCAATAGTGATATTGATCCGACCATCTTGCGGGACCCGCTTTTCTGCGATACTGACGTCCGACATCAGCTTTAAACGAGAAATAATAGCAGGTTGTAAGCGCTTTGGGGGATTCTCAATCTCGTGCAAAACTCCATCGATTCGATAGCGAATTCGAAAACGGTTCTCTAGCGGTTCTAAATGTATGTCGGAAGCACGCCGTTTCATGGCTTCCCCGATCAATTTCCGCACGAAACGAATGATCGGGGCCTCCTCACCCTCGGATGCATCTGCTGTACTATCGGCATATTCATCTTCTGATTCGGTAGGTTGCTCGGCACTGCTTTCGTCAAAGAAAGAAGTGCTCTCCACTGCATCATAAAATTTTTGAATCGCCTGTTCAATCTCATCCAAAGGCGCTGCACTCGTCGTCACAGAGCGACCAACTAAATGGCTAATATTATCGATCGCGTCAATATCTAGTGGATCAAAAACCGCGACATTGAGCTCATAGTCATCCATTTCCAATGGAAACACCTTGTAGCGTTTGACGACTTGCACGTCGAGCGCTTCCAGTACGGCAGCCTGAGGCGCAACATCCTGTAAACGCACTAGCTCGGCCCCACACTCTTCGGCCAAAAGCTCTGCCAACTGGAGCGACGAAAGCTGCTGATCCTCCAAAAGCTTTTGAATAATGGCTCCATCAATCGAATCAATGGACTCAGTCGCCTCTAGATCGGCGCGCAGAGTATCCACCGCATCATGGGATACCAGTGAACGGTCAATGATAAGTTGCAGAACAAAGTCGTCAGATGATGTCACAATTTAGGGTAGTCTTGGTGGAAGGGGCTGGGTGGTCATTCACTAGCGAGCAACACTCATCAAAAATTCAATATTCGTATTTGTTTTCTTGATTCTTTGGATGAGCATTTCCATCGCATCAGCTGACGGTAAGCCTTTCATCGCGCGCCGCAATGAATAAATTTTAATAATTTCATCTGGATGGTACAGCAACTCTTCTTTTCGTGTACCACTCTTATCCAAACTGAGTGCAGGATAAATCCGCTTGTCAGATAGGCTACGATCGAGATGGAGCTCCATATTACCAGTGCCTTTAAATTCTTCAAAAATAACTTCATCCATTTTGCTGCCGGTCTCCACCAACGCAGTCGCCAAAATAGTCAAACTGCCCCCGCCCTCGATATTGCGAGCGGAGCCAAAAAAGCGCTTCGGCAGCTGTAAGGCGTTCGCCTCAACGCCGCCCGATAAAATCTTACCACTGCTGGGCATTACTGTGTTGTAAGCCCGCGCCAAACGGGTAATCGAATCCAACAAGATGACCACGTCCTGACCAACTTCGACCATCCGACGCGCTTTCTCTATCACCATTTCGGCAGCGTGCACATGGCTTTCTGCACTTTCATCAAATGTAGAACTGATCACCTCTCCGCCAACTTGGCGCCTAAAATCTGTCACTTCTTCCGGCCGTTCATCGATCAGCAAGATCATTAAATGTGCCTGTGAGTAGCGCTTTTTAATCGCATTGGCCATCCCTTGCATGAGCACTGTTTTACCCGTACGAGGGGGTGCAACAATCAAACCACGCTGTCCAAATCCAATCGGGGTCAAGCAATCCACCACCCGCATCGAAAGGTTATCCCATTTTTTCTCGCCCTCAGATTCCAATAAAATTCGGTCCAATGGATAATACGGGACCAACTCGGTAAACGGAGTCAACTCACTTAGCGAGCTCGGATCGCGCCCCATTACGGATCCGACCGACAAGACCTCGGGAAGTTGATCTTCTTGCGCAGGTGCCCTGGCAATCGCCTCGACAATATGCCCTCGCTGCAGGCCGTAAGTTTGCACTAGGATGTTGGGCACAAAAGCACTCAGTGGCTTAATGCGATAATTGTCCGACTGATACACCAACAGCCCCCCCTGGCCATCGGGCAATAATTCAAAAACGCCCCGCACACAAATACCCCGCTTTTGTTCACTGGCCTGCTTCATCAGGGCCAATAGCAGCTTCTGGCGGTTGGGGCTATCCGGTAAATCCACCTTCATTTCACGTGCTAATTGATAGAGCTCCGCCTGCTTGTGCTCATAAATAGCAGAAAAATCAAACTCTGCTTGCTGAGGATCCAATACGGTCGCTGCAAATTGAGTCAACTGATCCATCGATGCAGAATGCTCTGCCTCAGCCATAGCTGCATAATCCGCAACAAAGGCTTCAGCAGCGCCCAATCGCTTACCGGGACGGCTTCGGCCATTCGGCCCTCGCTTATGACGTTTGTTTTTATTAAACTTATTAGATCTATTAGACCGATCATGGCTTGGACGCGGTCCATTCGTCTTGGAGCTCGCCTCAACCACTGAACCTTGCCGCTTGACCATCTGTTTGGAATCGCCAACCGCATCACTTGCTGAAGGCTTTAGTTGAGCTGCCGCCTCTGGTGGAGTCGGAGCCGCTGAGGTATCGACGCTTTTCTCAATCACTTCTGGAGCATCAAATAAATCAGCTTGCTGAACATCTGCCGTAACAGGAGCTGTAGTGGCCACTTTTTTTGCGACCCGCTTGACGGCCTTCTTTGCAGCCCGCTTGGTCGCCTTCTTGGCGACAGACTGACTCGCTTTCTTGGTCACTCGCTTGCTTGCCTTTTTTGCGGGCTTAGAGACCACTTCCTTCATTTCAGACTGGTCTAACTCAAGGTTTTCTTCACTCATGGGAAAATTCTACGCTTATGAAGCCCCAGATTGGGCTAAATATTCTATCAGCTTGTGTACTTGTTTTTTCAGATGTTCAATAGATTCAGAATTGTCGATGATACGATCCGCACGAGCTGCTTTGTGCTCAAGAATCATCTGCCGCTGTCGGCGTTGTTTTGTGGCCGCAGAGTTCAACCTTCGTAATTCAATACGTCTATCGGCTACAATGTCTGGACATACAACGCAGACTGTCAAATCAAAGTTTTCCTCAAGTTTATTTTCAAAGAGTAGCGGGACCTCCACCACGTAATTTTCACTAGGCGATACTTCCAATGCCTTTTGCCAATGAGCACGTACCAAGGGATGCAAGCGCTCTTCTAGCCAATCCAGCTCGGAAAAATCCCCAAAAACAATGGCTGCTAAAGCCTGGAGATCCAGATTCCCTTCCAGATCCAAAATCGACGAACCGAAACGCTGCTTAATCTGGATTTGGATCTCTCGGTTAGAACACAAATAATCTTTAGCAATCTGATCGGCCTGCAAAGTCTGCCAACCATGAGCTTGAAACATAGCTAATACAGTCGACTTCCCGCACCCAATTCCGCCTGTAAGTCCGACTTTCAAATCCGCCCCTTGTAAATTATACTGTATGTCGCCATAAAAACATAGACTTAACAGTCAAAAGCCGCACATTAAAGCCTAAATTATGTTAGCTGTAACCGAGTCCGCCGCACTCATCGGCGTAGAAGCGCAAGCTGTTCAAGTGGAAGTTAATACCGGCGAGATCGGTGAATTACGCTTTATTATGGTGGGACTCCCAGACGCAGCAGTCAAAGAATCGCAAGATCGCGTTTTTTCTGCGATGGCAAATGTGGGCTTTCGCTTACCCACTACGCGCACGACGATCAACTTAGCTCCTGGAAACCTCAAAAAAGAGGGCCCAGCTTACGACTTACCCGTGGCCCTGGCCCTGCTGGCAGCTATGAAAAAATGTAATGCCCCGCGCTTACAGGAATTTCTAGTTGCTGGCGAACTCAGCCTTTCCGGCCAAACGCGCCCCATAAAAGGCGCCATCCCGATGGCAAGATTAGCCAAAATGATGGGCAAAACGGGCATCATCCTCCCAACGGAATCGGCCCAAGAAGCTGCGCTAGTTGATGGAATCGACTGCTATGCAGTCAACAGCCTAGACGAGGCCGTCCGCTTCATCAACCATGAGATAGCCCTCGCCCCCTTACCGCCAGCCAGCTTTAAAACGACTCATCAAAGCAACGAGCTCGAAAAACTCGACTTTGCCGATGTCAAGGGACAAGCTGGAGTCAAGCGGGCGGTTGAAATTGCGGTGAGCGGTGGACACAACTTGCTAATGATTGGCAGCCCGGGCTCTGGAAAATCCATGATCGCAAAACGCATCCCCAGTATTATGCCGCCCCCGAGTATTGAGGAATATTTAGAAATCTTAAGCGTGCACTCAACCGCTGGACTGAAGGTTCAAAATGCGCATACCCAACTGCAACGCCCCTTTCGATCCCCCCATCACACGATCAGCGACGTGGGCCTACTGGGTGGAGGAAGCCTGCCTGGGCCAGGCGAAGTTTCCTTAGCGCACAACGGCGTCTTATTCTTAGACGAGCTCCCTGAATTCAAGCGCTCGGCACTGGAAGTTTTGCGACAGCCTCTGGAAGATGGGCAAGTCAGCATTTCTCGTAGCGCAGGTAAAATCACATTGCCCAGCAATCTCATGCTGGTGGCAGCCATGAACCCCTGCCCCTGCGGTTATCAAGGCGACAAAAACAGAACCTGTCGTTGCAGTGCGCCTCAAATCCAACGCTATCGCTCCAAAATAAGTGGTCCCCTATTGGATCGGATTGACCTGCACATTGAAGCCCCCACACTACAAATACAAGAATTACGCAGCTCTGAAGTCGGCGAATCCTCAGCAATGATTCGCGCTCGCTGCATTGCGGCTCGCAAACGACAAGAACAACGCTTCGACTCCGAGGCCTCCTCTGCAACACGCAGTAATGCCCAAATGACGCATCGAGAAATTCGCGACCATTGCGCACTAGACACTGCCCAAGGTGACTTACTGCAACAAGCCATGGAACAACTATCACTCTCCGCCAGAGCCTATGACCGCATTCTCAAAGTGGCGCGAACGATTGCCGATTTGGCCGATGCGGATCACATTGCCAGTGAGCATTTGCTCGAAGCGATTCAGTATCGAAGTTTAGACCGAAATTTATTTTATTAGTCTCACTAAACTGCTTGCACTTGCTCAAAAAAGCCTTCTAAGCTGTCGCAGGTTTGGAGAGATGGCAGAGTGGCCGAATGCGGTAGTCTTGAAAACTATTGAACCGAAAGGTTCCGAGGGTTCGAATCCCTCTCTCTCCGCCATTTGGCAAAGCCAAATCAAATTATTCGCGCAGCGAATAAGGGATGAGATGTTTCGACGGAGCGCAGCGGAGATGGGGCACCGAAGGTGATCGCATAGCGATTTTGCGAAGCAAAACCAATCCCTCTCTCTCCGCCATTTGGCAAAGCCAAATCAAACTATTCGCGCAGCGAATGAGGGATGAAGAACGAAGTTCCCGTTGCGCCTAGTCTTGTGAGTATATGACATCGGAACGACGAAGCGCAGCGAAGATGAGACATCCACTGGCTGATCGTAACGCGACGAGGCATAGCCTCGCAAATTCCGATATTAACACTTTAAAAGAGTTACTGTTTTTTTTGGTCGTCCCATTAGTGTGATGGCTCCCAACTAATCATCAGACGCTTCTAGAGCGCGTATCTCGAGGACCTCCTTTAGTAAGCATTGTAACAATGACTGAAAGCCTTCCTCCGAGACACACGAAATCGGGAAAATATCTGTATTTAGCTGCTTCTGAATCAGCCGTAAATTTTCTGGCGCATTGGGCTCATCCATTTTATTGGCGGCCAGTAAAATCGGCTTTCGCACCAATCCCGGCAAATACAGCTTAAGCTCGTTCATCAGCACTCGATAATCGGCGATAGGATCCCGACCATCAGTGCCCTCCATATCCAACATCACTAACAGTACTTTACAACGTTCCACATGCTTCAAGAAACGATAGCCCAGGCCCTTGTTTTGACTAGCGCCCTCAATCAAGCCCGGAATGTCCGCAACCGTTATCCGCTGATACTGCTCGGGAAACTCTAGAACACCAACCGTTGGAAACATCGTGGTAAAGGGATAGGCACCCGTCTTCGGATGGGCATTGGTGATCAAACTCAACAATGAGGATTTTCCAGCATTCGGAAAGCCGATTAAGCCGACATCAGCAATTGTTTTCACAACTAGGCGAAAGTCCCCAGCTTCGCCCGGCTTGCCCAAGGTAAATTGCCGCGGAGCTCGGTTCGTAGAAGATTTAAATTCGGCATTGCCTTTGCCACCCGGTCCGCCTTTGAGCACACAGACTTTGTCTCCATGCTTGAGCACTTCAGCGACTGCAATTTCACTCTCACGATCGACCAAGACCGTCCCAATTGGCACGCGCAAAACCAAATCCTGCCCATTGGCTCCATGCTGATCCGACCCGCGACCAGGTTCGCCATTTTTGGCCTGCCAACCGGGCTTAAAATAGTAGTCCGTGAGATCAGCCACATTGGTATCCGCTTGAAGATATAGATTTCCCCCGCGACCACCACTGCCGCCGTCGGGCCCACCTTTCGGCTCATACTTGGCGCGTCGAAAACTGAAACAACCATCGCCTCCGTTGCCCGCCTTCAAATTGACCTTAACATCATCGTAAAACATGCCACTTTCTCCGACGGTGTGGCACACATTGCAACTGCAAAGCGTCCAATCAGTTAGAATCTTGCCTGAATCCTAAATATGCAAGCAGACTATTTGGGTAGTAGGACTCTACTTTGTATATGACTGATATAAGGGTACTCAGAAATTGGTCCAGTCTGCTTCGCATCCGGCCTTGTCGCGTCTTTCGTCACTTAGGCGATCAGGGCATATGGCCGCCCATCAGGCCTGCAGTCACCTATGTGCATACGCTCACACTGGCTTCAGTTTCCAAGCACCGTGAGATCCTATTGCACAATACCGGCTGAACAATCAGCAGAAGACTTTTAGCGGACTAGACGCGAACGGATTCGAATTTATTGGAGAAGCTGCCGGTTCGCCGAGAATAAAGCTTTGCTCTAAGGCCATAGACTCATAGGTTATTTATTTGGGCATTCATGATGGGCAGTCATCAAGATCCCAAAGCATTCTTCTTATGAAACTTACAAAAGAATCTCCCTTAGTGGGCGCGATTGACATTGGCAGCAACTCGATCAAACTACTGCTCGCGCATGCCAATAAATATCAGACCGAGAAGCTCGAGATTGTTTTAAGCGAAACAATCGAAACAAGAATTAGTCAGGGAATCAGTAAAGATAAGCTAATATTCAGCCCAGAGATACAAGAAAAGGCCATCGCGAGTATCCAAAAACTCATCAATCTCGCCAGTGAACAAAACTGCGATCAACTAAAAATTGTTGCCACTAGCGCGGTTCGAGACGCCTTAAACCGCAATGAATTCGCTCGTGCCATCTTAGATAAGACTGGCTATCCATTAGAAATTTTAAGCGGAAAGCAGGAAGCCACGCTGATAGCAAAAGGGCTCCGGCTGGACCCCCGACTTCCCAAAGTTGCGGATTGGACTCAAATGGACATCGGTGGCGGGAGCCTAGAATTGGTGCGCAGTGTTGACGGAAATCTTCAGCAAGCCTGCTCACTAAATTTGGGAGCGGTTCGCTTAAGCGAAAAATTTATCGACAACCCGGAAGCCCCGATTAGCCAAAAACAAGCGGATCTGATTTCAGAGCATGTCACCGATTCACTGAAAAATAGCGGCTTTGAATTTGATGCAGATATCAGTCCACTCATCAGTACAGGAGGAGCCTTTCACATAGCCGGTCAAATTGGACAACAGAATCAGGTTTTCGACTTCCAGTCTGGTGATCGGCTTTCGGCAGCTTTAATGGGTCAAATCAAAGCATGGCTGATGCAGCAAACATTGAGCGAACGCAAAATGATCGCAGGCTTGCCCCCCAGTCGTGCAGATATTCTCCCCACGGCGCTCATTACGATTGAAGCACTGCTCAGATATGCGGGCTACACTTATTTTCAGCACTCATACTATAACTTACGCTATGGACTGATTGGATCCATGTTATCCAATTAAGTTTTTAAAGGCTACAACAGATCGTTGTTTTATAAAATGCGCATCCACGAAAGAATTCTTAAGCTCATCGCTGCTGATAAGGATCAATGCCTTGATCGCCAACAATTATCGCAAGCTTTAGTCCAGGTTGGGTTTGATCAAGCTGAATTGCTGCAGCATGTCGACGAGCTGCTGGTAAGCGGAGCACTGGTAGAAACGAAAACGCAGGCATTGCGCATCGCCGAACAGAAAGGACAACGCCTGGGGCAAATCCTATTTCGTTCCAACGGTTCGGCACGTTTAGTTCCCTTAATTGCGAGTCGTGATGACAGCGAAGCGCAACTTGTAGTCTACAAGGAAGACACGGGCACGGCCATGCATGGAGATTATGTCATCACGCGGCTTCTTAAGCCATCTAGACGCGTAATAAAAGCCAGGAAAGGGCCACGCAACAGTGAAAACGCCAAAACAAAACTGCGTGTGATCAGCGTAATTTATCGTTCCAATACAGAAGTGATTGGGACCTTAAAAAAAATAGGACAGCAGTGGACGCTGACCCCGGATGACCCTCGCTTTGTGCAACAATTTAGGATTGTCGACAGCCAGGACTCTCAGTTCGACTATGAAGAAGGCGACAAAGTCATCAGCCAACGTCTGGAATGGTCGCAGGCCTCATTGCCACCGCCAGCGCGCATCCTTGAGTGCCTCGGGAAAAGTTTGAGCCCCGATGCTGAACTGCGGGCAATTCTGAGTAAATATGAATTAAAAGAGCACTTTCCTGAGCCAGTTATGCAACAAGTCGAGTCAATGCCAGAGCAGGTCAGTGCAGCTGCCTGTAAGGGTCGTAAAGATTGTCGCGGTCAACTTACTTTTACCATCGATCCGGATGATGCCAAAGATTTCGACGACGCACTCTCGATTGAAGCACTCCCAGAAGATCTGTTAAAAGTAGGCATCCACATCGCGGATGTCGCTGCTTACGTGCCAGCAAAGAGTCCTTTAGATATCGAAGCCCAAAAGCGTGGAAATAGTACCTATCTCGTCGGCAGCGTCATCCCGATGCTGCCGCACCAACTGTCTAATGGACTGTGCAGTTTGATTGAGGGCGCAGACCGCTTGACTAAATCTTGTTTTATCACCTTTGACCGAGAGTCTGAGATCGTCGAGGTGAGCTTTAGCAATACGGTCATTCATAGCAACAAGCGGCTTACGTATCGTCAAGCGCTCGCTTTTCTCAATGAATCGGATGTATCAAAAATTAAAGCCACCCCCATGCCCGAAGCACATCAAACGGGCTCCATGGGCTGCTCCCTAGATTCTCTATCCGATACCAAACTCAAAAAGCTGCAAACGGCCATCATCCAACTCAATGAGCTCGCTGTAAAATTGCGCGCCAAACGCTTTGCTGCCGGTTCGTTGGACCTCGAGATGAGCGAGGTCAAAATCTATCTAGATAAAGCAGGGCGAGCGGAACGATTGGAAAAACAGCACCACGATGCCAGCCATCAATTGATCGAGGAGTTTATGCTGTGCGCGAATGAGCAGGTGGCCAAACATATGAAAAAGAAGCGGCTCCCTTGCATCTATCGCGTGCATGACGAACCGGAAGAAATACGACTCAATGAGCTGCGGGAGACCATGCAGCAAAGTGGCTTAAAATGCGGCAACCTAGCACGCCCCCGAGAAATGGCCCAGCTACTGACTAAACTCAAAAACCAACCGCAAGGAGCTTCATTAAAGGTGCATGTGCTGCGCAGTCTCAAACAAGCACAGTACCGAGCCCGCTCCGATGGGCACTACGGATTAGCTAAGCGAGACTACACCCATTTCACTTCCCCAATCCGGCGCTACTCCGATTTAATTGTACACCGCATATTGGAGCGATCGATTTTTCAAGGCCAGCCAGTAATCACGCAAAACCCATATCCTCAAACTAAGTTAGATTCTATGAGCGAACATCTGTGCCTAACTGAACGCACGAGTGTGGACGCCGAACGCGAATCGATCAAAACGAAGTTACTGGAGTATTTCGAGCGAGAACTCGTACAGAAAGAACTCCCAAAACACACGGCGCTGATTACAGATGTTAAACGGCATGGCCTCTTTGTAGAGTTATGCGAATCCCAAGCTTTTGGATTTTTGCCTGTACATCAACTCCCCAAGGATCATTATTACATCAGCCGAGATGGTCGGGCCCTCAAAGGACGCCAGCAACGATCTAGCTATTCAATTGGCCAGCAAGTTGAGGTCTCCATTGACCGAGTTGATCGGATTAAGCGCCAAATCGATTTTAAACTCACAGAGGAAGGCATCGACAAAAATACCCAAGCACTTAGTGCTCGAGACCTTGCTCGAGACCGCAAAGCTCGGCGCTTTAAGCTAAGAAAAGACAAGCGCTAAAAA
>CAWVTP010000026.1:0-20660 GCA_963933035.1 uncultured Puniceicoccaceae bacterium
ATCACAGCAAATCGGCAATCTCGGCACATGGGAGGTTTCCAGAGGTGCCCTAAACCCAAAATCAAGAATTTCCAGCGCAAGGAGCGATTTCACTCTGCGGCGGACTAAGTGGAGAGCTACAGGGCGTGCGATGTTTCAAGTGTTGAGCAACTTATGTTGCTGAATCCAAGCTTGCAGCATTTAATTTCCACTATCGAACAAGAGAGCAAATTCAAATTGAATAGGCAGAGGAAGATGGAAGCAAACATTTGAAGAGGCTTGGACGCCATATTCGATCCCAATCGTGAGGATCAAAATATAAATCAATTTTTGAGAACTGTAGTATTAAACACATACAGCTTTTCGAGATGATGAGACCATGTGCGATCTGAAATAGTGATGACACAGCTATATACAGCTGGGACTTTGTCAGTCCTAAATTTCAACCAAGCAAAAACAACTTAAAACTAAGGATCTAACCAGCCGTACTGAGCAATCTTGCTAAAGCGCCATCGCTCATGCGCATCGTTCTCTCATTTTAGTCAGGACTAACTTGGGGGGGGCAGGTCGAATGTGTTAAATGCGACCGCAAGGGGTCGTCGCATTTGCGGAGCTCATGACCGGTCGCTGATTTTGAAGCGCAATGATCAAAGCGGGTTAACACAGACTGCTTTCTGTGCTCACGAGGCATTTTTATACCTTATCCCCAGCCGCTTCACTTTTGAGGCGATCGCGCATCGAATCCAACTCATTTCCAAGGATAATAATCGAATTCTCCGGACTGAGTGGTTTGCTCGGGGCTGGCTTTCGGGACTTCTATAAAGCCATTGCTGGCCAGAATGCGGATCATATCGCCGGAGTTTTGGGTCATTTGAGCACTGGCTTCGCCGCGGTTTTCAACACGAACAGGGATGAAGCGGGTCAGTCGCTGGTGGCTTGCGATGGGCTGACGCAGGTGCAGGCTTTGGCGCCGAGGGGGGATCTGCCCCATTTGCAGATCGAGCGCAGGCAGCACATAGGCATGTAGACAAGTGAGGGTTGATACGGGATTCCCAGGCAGGGTAAAAACGACGCGTCCCGGCCGGGTCCAAAAACCAAATGGTTTTCCCGGTTTTTGGGCCACACCGTGAAAGTGACAGTGAAAACCCAATTCGGTGAGCGTCTCTGGGATGAAATCTTTTTTACCGCGCGAAACGCCGCCGCTGATAATCAGTACGGAATGGTTTTCGATTTGGTCCGCGAGGCCTTTTTTGCACAGTTGGGGGTCGTCCGCTAAATGGACGGGCAGACTGGACTCTATTTGGTGCGCTGTGAGCGCATGGCGGATGCAGTGATCATTGGATCGTCTGATTTGCTGTAGGGCTGGCTTTTTCGTGACCGGTACCAGTTCATCACCGGTGGTGATGATCGCAATCTTGGATTGTTGGTAGACGCGTACGGAATCATAGCCGCAGGTGGCCAGTATGGCTGCTTGGCGACTGCCGATCCGCGTGCCTACTGGCAAGATCTCCGAGCCTTGAGGCAGGTCACTGCCCTTAGGGTGGATGTAGTCGCCACGGGCAAAGGATGCTGGCTGGGGAATGCGAATCTTTGTGGGATCCATCGGCTCCACAGATTCGTAGGGGACGACACAATCCGCATGTTGAGGGATGATCGCGCCCGTCATGATCTCAATGCAGGCCTTTTCTGCGATTGGCAATTGCATTTGGGGGGAACCCGCGGCAGCTTGCCCGACAATTTTTAGCGGTTGGCCGGCTGCCAGTTCTTGCGCGCACAGCGCGTAGCCATCCATCATACTGCGATCAAAGGGCGGAAAATCGCGATCGGCTACAATACTTTGGGCTAAAATACGTCCGTTGCAGTTTAATAGTGAGCAATCCTCAATCGGATTAGTGACGATATGATGGCGAATGAGCGTGCGGGCTTCGTGCGGGCTGATCAGTGCAGGCATAGATGAATCTGGTGATACGGGTTGCGTTTCTTTGGTTTAAATAGCATTGCATCATCACACAATCCACAATTTGAAAAGAGTTATGCAACAGGATCAATTAGGGCGTCCCATACGCGATCTCCGTATTTCTTTGACGGATCGTTGTAATCTGCGCTGCACCTATTGTATGCCGAAGACGATTTTTGGTCCGGATTATGTATTCTTAAAAAAGGACCAATGGCTGCGTTTTTCAGAGCTGGATGCGCTGGTGGCTTGTTTTGTACGTTTGGGGGTGCGTAAGATTCGGCTCACCGGCGGCGAGCCGCTGCTGCGGCCGGGGCTGACCAAGTATATTGAGGGCTTGCAGCAGTTTTCGGAGATTGAAGACATTGCACTGACCACGAATGGCTTGCGTCTTGCGGAACGCATTCCTGAGCTGTGCGATGCGGGGCTCAGCCGAGTAACCGTCAGTTTAGATGCCTTGGATGCCCAACTAAATGGCGAGATCAATGGACGTGGGATTTCGTCGAAGCCGGTATTGGCCGGTATTGACGCTGCGCTGAATGCGGGTCTGCCGGTCAAGGTCAACATGGTGGTGGAGCGAGGTGTCAATGAGCATCAAATTTTGCCGATGGCGCGTTATTTCAAAGATTTAGGCGTCTGCTTGCGTTTTATTGAGTTTATGGATGTGGGCAATCACAACGGCTGGAATCTTGAGCGGGTTGTGAGCGGACAGCAGATCCTGGAGTGCTTACAAGCAGTCTTTGAACTCAAGCCCGTAGATACCAGCTCCAATTTGGCAGTCGCTAAGCGTTACGCCTATGCGGATGGCAGTGCGGAAGTGGGATTGATCACCTCCGTGACCCAGCCATTTTGTGGCGGATGTACCCGCGCGCGCATCTCAGCGGATGGAAAATTGTACACTTGTCTGTTTGCCAACACTGGAATGGATCTCAAGCCATTGGTGCGCGTAGACGATTTTGACGCAGAGCGCTTATATGGCCAGTTAGCCAAAATTTGGGGGCAGCGTAAGGACCAATATTCTCAGTTGCGCAGTCAGCAGACGTCCTCCACTAAAAAGGTAGAAATGTCCTACATTGGCGGTTGAGAGCCTTGCCAGCTTGAATGCAGGTAAATTTTTAGCTGGACAGATTTATGATGCCGACGCTTGAACTGGGTACAAAACTTCATTTGTATACATAAATTTATGAGCCAAACAAGATCAACGAGCTATTGGGGCCACGGATGGGTCGACTCCGTTGCCATCGGCCTGTCTATGTTGTGCGCCGTGCACTGCTTGCTGACACCGGTCTTGTTGGTGTTGTTTCCCGTGATTGCCAGTACTTTCTGGGTTGAGCGCGACTTTCATTTGTGGATGTTGTTCTTTGTTTTACCGACCACCAGCTTCGCGGTCTTCATGGGTTGTCGCAAGCATCGGGATCGTTGGATTCTTATTCTCAGTGGGTTGGGTCTGAGCTTGCTGGCGGGTGTCGCGCTTTATGAAGTATTGACGTATGTGCCTCTGAGCGACGATGCCCACGCCAATTGCCCACATTGTGCGGCGACTGAGTCGGGCAATTTTTTAAACACGGCAACCACCTTGAATGTGATCGGCGGTTGCTTACTGGCGCTGGCGCATGGGCGTAATTTTTACTTGTGCCGCCGCTTGCGTTGTCGTGAAAAATCGGGTTCTACCGCTGCTTGTTGCTGCGAATAGCTTTAACGGCAGCAGAACGGCTTAGTCAGATTTTGGGCGTTTAAAGTCGGTATATTGCTCCATCCACTCGCTTAGCGCTTCGCTGATTTGTTGACAGCTTAGGTCGTTGGAATCCTGCGTGGGAGCCGGATTCCTGAGCAAGTCGGCGACATCGGCTTGTGTTGTCGCACTTAATCCCTCAAACCAGCTTTCTCGTACCGGATAGCCTTCCTGTTTGAGTAGCAAATAGAGTGCCTTGAAATAGACATGATCCGGGGACTTCTGCGCGGCAAAGGCATTTAGGCTTCTTTCTGCGAGTTCATATATAGATTCGGAGCTATGAACTGCGATAATATTGTAAATGATGAAGCGCGCGAATTTAGCGGCAGCTTCTAGACTTCGATAACTGTTACCGATCGATGCCCTTCTTTCAATGAGTTCGTAGCTGTTGATGAAACGCCCAGAGCTTCCCGACTTGTTTTGAATTTCGATTTCGGCCGTATCAAAAATAATGGGCTGATCTTGGGTATTTTGTTTTTTCGAATGACGGTTTAAGCCTACAAATAGACCTGATTCGCCAGTGAGTATGTGTAGTTTTTGAAACGAATCACCACTGAGCGATTGACTTAAAATAAGTGCTCGCATGTTGCCAAAAGAGCGTCGTTTTTGGTCATTGGCGATCAAAGAAATTGAGTTTTCCTAGGCACCTTGCTATATGGGCATTCACTTGGCGCATTTGTCGGTCGAAGTAACTCTTTTGTATTTGCATAGATGCCGGAGGTCGTTATGCCGCAATACATGGTAGAAAATTATGCGAATTGTGAAGGTCTGGTCTTTGACTTGGATGGTACGCTGGTCGATACCATGCCCAGTCATTATGTCGCTTGGATGGCCGCACTAGAGCCACACGGGATTGACTTTCCAGAAGACAGGTTTTACTCGCTAGGGGGCATGCATGCCGAGGCAGTTATTATGTTGCTGGCCAAAGAGCAGGGCCGTCACGTCGATGCCAAAGAGCTTGCTGCGGAGAAAGAACAATTATTTGTTGATCTGCTGGAGTCGGTTATACCCATTGAGCCAATCTTTAAGATTGCAGAACACTATCGGGAGCGGATTCCGATGGCGATCGCGACCGGTAGTCCGTTGTGGCTGGCGAATAAAATGCTGCAGTCATTGGGGATTCAAGATTGGTTTCAAGCAATTGTAGGTGCTGAGAGTGTCGCGCATCCAAAGCCTGCTCCAGATTGCTTTCTGCGGGCAGCAGAACTGATCGAGGTGGCGCCGGAGGCATGTCATGCGTTTGAGGATGCGCAATTGGGGATTCAGGCCGCGCAACGCGCGGGCATGCAGGTGACAAATATCCATACGCTTATACAGGCAGAGCATGAATGCACACTGTAAAGCGCTCTGTCAGCAATTGGGAGCACCCGTATTTGAGCTTGTACAGCGGCATATTTTTTCGCATGCATAGAGCGTGAAGAGTTCGGATACAGTGTTAAACGGTCGCACGATCGTTTTGGGGGTGACCGGTTCGATCGCGGCTTATAAAGCGGCAGATCTGCTGCGGGCTTTACAAGCTTTGGGTGCTGAGGTTTTTCCGGTTTTAACCGCCAGTGCCCAACGAATCATTCAACCCATTACCTTACAAACTTTGGCGCAAAATCCAGTCGGGGTCGACCTGTGGGCAGAAGAAAATGGTTGGCAGCCTGGACATATCGAATTGGCGGATCGTGCCGATCTGCTGTTGATAGCGCCTGCGACGGCTCATTGTGTGGCGCAGTTTGCGCATGGCCTGGCCCCGGATTTATTAACCAGCATCCACTTGGCTACCCTAGCACCTGTTTTGTTGGCCCCAGCGATGAATGGCAAAATGCTGGATCATCCCGCTACGCAAGCCAATATGGAAACACTGCGCAGCCGTGGATACAGCTTTGTGGAGCCAGACCATGGACTGTTGGCCTGTGGCTATGAGGGGCGCGGAAAGCTGGCTAGCGTCGAGGCCATAGTGACCGCTGTTTGTAAGCTATTAGCAAAGAATTAAGAGGCGCTGTTTGCAGCGCAGTGCGCCTAGAGTGGGATCACTCGAGAGAAAACCCTAGCTTTTTCAGCTTGGGGACTAAGATTCCCTGTATGTAGGGATGCTGGGGGTGCTTTTTCGCATAATCTTGATGGTAGGCTTCGGCGACATAAAATACATCCAGTTGCTTGAGCTCAGTTGCCACTTGTTTGGACGTTTGCTCAATGTAGGCGCTGCGGCTGGCCTCAATGATCGCTTTTTGCTCCGCGTCTTGGTAGAGTAGTAGGCTGCGATATTGCGGACCGTAGTCTGGATAGACGCCGCGACCATCACTCACATCATGGGTGATCCAAAAAAAATCGATCAGCTTTCGCAAACTGACTTGGGCCGGATCGTAGTGGACTTGAACCACTTCTACGTGGTCGCTGCGACCGCTACTGACGGCTTTATAAGTGGGATTGCTGGAGCTGCCACCAGCATATCCGCTAATGGCCGCTTCCACGCCGGGGATGCGTTCGAAGAAAGCTTCGACACACCAAAAGCAACCTGCGCCGACGACAATGGCTTCTAGATGTGCTGGCAATTCTGCGGATTCGCTGGCTGTGGCTGCTTGGCTGGAGGCTTGATTGGAGCAACTGACCAGTAACATTGGTAGCAAGGGGCCCAGAATGGAAAATATGTGGGAGGCGTGCATCTAGGGATCAATGTGGAATGGATAGCTTTTTAGTTGGGCCTCGCTTAAGTCTGCTTTGGGAATAAAACGCACAGCTGCTGAGTTGATACAGTAGCGCAAACCAGTGGGCTGTGGACCATCTCGAAATACATGCCCTAGGTGGGCATCGGCAGCAGCACTGCGCACTTCCTGTCGTGGATAGCCGAGCAGGTAGTCGGTCTTTTCGGATACCGCTGCGGGATCAATTGCTTGGGTGAAACTAGGCCATCCGGTGCCACTCGCGTATTTATCACGACTACTAAATAGCGGCGTCCCGGATAGGATACAGACGTATAAACCTTCTGCCTTGTTATCCCAGTATCTGTTCTTAAAGGGGGGCTCGGTACCGTCTTGTAGGGTCACTCGGTATTCGAGTGCGGTTAATGGCTGTCCGTCGAAAGCCAGCCTAGGATTTTGCGGATCCGAATCGGCACAGGCAGAAAATAAAACCAGCGAAAGCGTGCTGAACAGTATTAGGGGGAAATGCATAACTTATTGGGATTGCAATTACATCCAATGGTAAAGGCTTCCTGATTCAGCACAAGTGCTAAAGAAGTTTTTTGCGGTATTCGTTAAGTGATGGTTGTGTGACTTGCGGAGTGCTAGCAACAAGTCTTGCCGAGTCATACGACTGTGTTAAACTTAACCGAGATGTCGAGTGCTGTGCCCAGTCCATTGGAATATCTAAAGCGAGATCCCGTCATGGCCGGGTTAATTGAGCGCTACCCTGTGCAAATACTGCCGCCGCCTGCGAAAACTTTATTTGAGCCCCTGGTGAAAACGGTTATCCAACAGCAGGTACGTTTTGCTCTGGCACAGATGATCATTGAGCGCATACAGCGCATGTTCGATCAGGCTGCTTTCCCAAGCGTGGATCAAATCGTAGCAACTCCGGTCGCACAATTGCGTTCCTTGGGCTTATCGAACAGCAAGGCTGAATGTATTCGCGAGATTGCGCGGCGAATCCAGCGGGGAGCTCTACCCACAGCTTCAGATTGTCTTCAATGCTCCGATGCCGACTTGATCGCCCAGCTGACAGCTATCAAGGGGATTGGGCTTTGGACTGCGCAGTTATGTCTGCTTTTTGGATTGGGGCGACCTGATATCATGCCTGCTGCAGACTTGGGCATTCGACGCGGATTCCAACGTGCTTACCAGATGTCCGTTGTGCCCCCAGTTAAGGCAGTCCAGGAGCACTGTCAGCAGTGGGCGCCCTGCCGTAGTTATGTCAGCCTGTATTTATGGCAAGCCGCCAAGTGATTTTAGGAGGACCCCTAGGTACAAGTGGCGGCAGTGATCGCCTATGAAAATTTTTGATTGTGGGTATCATTCTTTTTCTTGGCGGATCCAGGGATCTGATTCTCAGCTGGAATAATTGGAACGGGATGGTATTAGAAAGATTGGTTGTTTTTTCTTAACTGTCTTTTGAGTAAGTTTTTAAGCTAATATTTTGCTGTCGTTTTAAATGCCGGTTTTGTCGGGCAAAACTAGCTTCTATGAGCGCGTGAAAGGCGGCTTCATTTGGCAGGTTTATTTTTTGCATTGCTAGTTTTCTGCTTCCTTGGCTTTAAATTAAATCAGTCAGCCTTTGCTAGCTTCAAGCGATGAACCTCAGTTCGGCTGTATTTCCTATAAATTGTAAATTCTATTATGTCTGAAGAAAGTTCTGAAATTGGTTTAATTGGTTTGGCTGTGATGGGTCAAAACTTAGCGCTCAACATTGCGGACCATGGCTTTAAAATTTCTGTCTATAATCGGACTGCATCTAAGATGGAGTCCTTCGTCGCCGCGCATCCGGATACGCCGGGGGGGCTAATTGGCCGTGCAACGCTGTCTGATTTTGTGGCTTCGCTTAAGCGACCGCGTAAGGTTATTATCTTGGTGCAAGCAGGCCAAGCGACCGATAAGGTGATCGACGGCTTGCTGCCTCTCTTGGAAGCAGGCGACATTATTATCGATGGTGGCAATGCTAAATGGGATGATACCATTCGCCGTGAAAAAGCTCTCAGCGAGCAAGGCTTTCGCTTTGTTGGTTCCGGTGTTTCGGGAGGCGAAGAGGGCGCTCGCTTCGGACCATCCTTAATGCCAGGGGGGACCCCTGAAGCATGGCAACATCTGGAGCCGATTTGGACGGCGATCGCGGCTAAAGTGGACCCCGACACGGGCAAACCATTGGAGGGTGCGGCACCTGGTAAGCCGGTCGAAGGGGGCTTTAGTTGTACCGCGTATATCGGACCGAATGGGGCTGGGCATTACGTCAAAATGGTGCACAATGGTATTGAGTACGGCGACATGCAGATGATCTGTGAAGCTTACGATTTGATGCAAAACGTCTTAGGGCTAAGCCCCTCAGATATGGGTGAGATCTTTTCCGAATGGAATCAAGGCGATTTGGATTCTTTCTTAATTGAAATTACTGCCGACATTTTGAAGCAGGCCGACCCTGTGACCGGACAGCCCTTTGTGGATCAAGTCTTAGACACTGCAGGCCAGAAGGGAACCGGCAAGTGGACCTCGGTCAATGCCTTGGACATGGGCACACCCGCACCCACAGTTGCTGAGGCGGTCTTTGCTCGCTGCTTGTCCGCCGTCAAAGAGGAGCGGGTAGCTGCCTCCAAAATACTGTCTGGACCCGAAGTTGCAGCCTATTCTGGGGATAAAAAGGAGATGGTTGAAGCGATTCGTCAGGCGCTTTACGCCTCGAAAATCTGCTCCTATGCACAAGGCTTTCAGTTGATGCGCTACGCTCAAGAGGAGTACGATTGGCAGCTCAATTTTGGCGAGATTGCACAAATCTTCCGTGGTGGGTGCATCATTCGGGCCAAATTCTTGCAGAAAATTACCGAAGCTTTCGAGCGTCAGCCAGATTTAGCCAACCTATTGCTCGATCCCTACTTCTCAGATGCGATCCAAAAAGCTCAGGCTAGCTGGCGTAAGGTGGTCGCCTTAGCGGCCACTCATGGGGTGTCGATTCCAACCTTCAGTTCTGCGCTCTCGTACTTTGATGCCTATCGTACAGCACGTCTACCTCAGAATTTGCTGCAGGCCCAGCGCGACTATTTTGGCGCGCATACTTATGAGCGCGTCGATCAAGCCCGTGGCCAGTTTTATCACATTGATTGGCCCAAGCCAGATCGTCCCCAGTTGGAGGTATAGGTAATAGCCAAATTTTATGTCCATCAAACCGCACAGCTAGCTGTGCGGTTTTTTTACGCCTGCAAAGGACTGGATTTTGTGACAGTTTTGAGTTGTGTCAGGAGCTACTGTTCTAGGTAACGCAGGCGCACTGAGAGGGTTTTATGCATTCTTTTTAGTCTTTGAAGTGAAGTATGGGTCTACAGCATCAGGGATAGAGTTTAAAAAATCTCCTCCTAACCATTTAAAGATTTCGTGGATTGAAGTTTATGTTGACCAAAATATTGTAGATTAACAAAAGAAGAAAAGGCAGAAGCGCTTGAGTTGAAAAATCGACAAGGTGTTGGGAAGGGAAAAGACAATTGGAGTTTTCTTCATAACCGAGAGGTAAGCTTTGCTTGCAGCCAAGCATTTAGCGCAAGATGTCAGTTTGGCCGATCACGCGAAGTTGATTGCGATGTAAGATTTCGGCTGCCAACTCATTGTCCTCTAAAGATACAGCCAATGCGTAGCGATTCGAAGGGCGGATAAGAAATGGATACACGTAGTGGATGTTGATCTCTGCTTGCACCAGTGCGCTGGTAACCGCTTTTATTTGTGCCTCTGAGGTCAATTCCACCGCGACTAACTCACATTGGACGTAAGAAAATTGGTGCTCAATGAGTAGTTTTTGAGCTTCTTGGGGATAGTCCACAATAATTCGGATAATGGAACTATCGGTGGTATCCAAAATCGACAGTGCAATGATGTGGACCTCGTGCACCGCCAAGAGGCCAACGATTTCATTCAGTCGACCAACTTTGTTGTCTGCATGGATTGAAAATTGAATTACGGGCTCGTAAGCCCAGGGGTGGGTCGTAACTTCTGATGACATAGTCTAAAAATAAGCAATCCGTTTTTAGAAGTGATTCATGCGAACGACTTCCTCATAAGGGAGTTGGCCTCCGCGTGGGCTCGCTGATTTTAATGCTTTGCCGACCGTGATCAGCATCCCGATAAGGTGATTGTTGGGTAGATCGATCAGTTCTGCGACCTTTTGAGGGTCGAAGCCAATCATCGGGCACGAATCGAGCCCCATCGCCTTGGCTGCCAGCATAATGCTTTGGCTCGCAATCCCTATGGAACGCAGCGCTTCGTCGCGTTGCAGGCTCGGGTTATCAGCGTAAAAGGGGGCGATCATGGGAACAATCATTTCCTGAACCGCGGGGGCTGCATTTTTCCAATAACGTCCAGCATCTACATGCGCATCCAAATCAGCACATAGGACGATGCTGATCGCCGCATCTTCGATTTGTTTTTGGTTCCAAGCAGCTTTACAGATCTGAGTTTTGATGCTGGGATCATCGACGATAATGAAGCGCCACTGTTGCATATTAAAAGAAGTGGGCGACAACAAGGCATGCTCCATTAGTGTGCGAATATCATGCGGCTCTAGCACATGTTTCGGATCATAGTGTTTGACTGAGCGTCGCTCGCGAATCGCTTGTAATGTGTCCATAACCTTGTTTAAATTACTGTGGGGAATGAATCAAGAGTGGGGATCAAAAAAATCGAGACAGTCTGGGGTAGGCAATTCGGTGCGCGGAATGTTATCTTGGGGTTGCTTTTACATTCCAGCCATTGTGATGTATCGGGGATGTGCTCGGTTTGCTCGGTAAGTTTTTTTGTCTTTTAGCGCTCTATTGTATATGACGTCATTGCCACACCCCACCATTGTTTGGTTTCGACAGGATTTGCGCCTGCAGGATAACGCTGCACTTGCTTACGCAATTGAACTGGAACGGCCCATTATTCCGGTATTCATTTGGTCGGAAAGTAAGTCGGTTCGATGGTGCCCGGGTGCTGCGAGCCGCTGGGCGCTGCATCATGCACTCATGAGTTTGCAGGCTGACTTCGCGGAGCGAGGACTCAAGCTGATCATCAAAAAAGAAGCTTCCTGTATGGAGGCATTGCAAGAATTGATACAGCAAACTGGCGCGCAGCGAATCTTTTGGAATCGCCGTTACGAACCATCGCTGCGGCAGTTGGATAGCACTCTGAAGCGGGAGCTGATCTCCGCGGGCCTAGAGGTCAAAAGTTTTAATAGCACGCTTTTAAACGAGCCACATACGGTGGCATCTGGAAGCGGGGCACCCTACAAAGTATATACACCTTATTGGAAAAAGGTGCACCCGCGGGCTGTCGACGCCCCGATCGCGGTTGAAGTCGAGCGTTTGCAGCCGATTTCAATGAAACTACGTTCTAAGGAAATCGCTGATCTAGAGCTCCTGCCACGTATTGCATGGGATCATCAAATAGCTACAGCTTGGGATATGAGCGAAGCCGCTGCACAAAAGCGCTTAGATTCCTTTCTTGCAGGACCCATTCTGAACTACGCTAGTCAGCGTGATCGTCCGGACTTTGAGGGGACTTCCAGTCTGTCGCCGTATTTAAAATGGGGACTCATCGGGCCGCGGCAAATTTATCATGCAGTCCAGCAACGCTGTGATTTGGAGCAGGAGGGGGTGCACATATACTTGAAGGAGCTTTATTGGAGAGAGTTTGCTTACAATGTTTTGTATCATTTTCCGCATACCTCTGATCAGGCTCTGCGACCAGAGTACGATCGGTTCCCATGGGCAGACAATCCCGAGCATTTGCAGGCTTGGCGCCGTGGGCGCACGGGGTACCCGATTGTGGATGCGGGGATGCGTCAGCTGTGGCAAACTGGCTGGATGCACAATCGGGTGCGGATGATTGTCTCCTCTATATTGGTGAAGCATCTGCTGCAACCTTGGCGCCGGGGGGCAGAATGGTTTTGGGATACCCTCTTGGATGCTGATTTGGCCAGTAACAGCTTAGGCTGGCAGTGGAGTGGGGGCTGCGGAGCAGACGCTGCACCGTACTTTAGGATTTTCAACCCGATTACACAGGGGCAGAAGTTTGATCCCGAGGGGCTTTATGTGCGACGTTATGTGCCGGAGCTGCGGGGGCTGGACGCGGCTGTGATTCACCAACCTTGGGAAGCATCTCCACTGGATTTGAAAACGGCGGGGCTGGAATTGGGGCGAGACTATCCTCTGCCAATTGTTGCGCATGCAGATGGTCGTAGGCGTGCTTTAGAAGCGCTGGCTCAATTTAAGCATCAGCAAGCTTTGGTAAAATAAAAACAGATCAATATGCAGCATAAAACTATATTAGTCACCGGCGCATCGGGCTTTGTGGGGCGATCCTTGTGCCAGAATTTTTCGAAGCATGGATATGAGCTGCGGCAGCTGTCGCGCAAGGTCGGGGCTGAGTTTTTTTGGGATCCTGCCAGTGGTCAGTTGGATCAGCGGGTTCTGGATGGTGTCGATGTGGTGGTGCACTTGGCTGGCGAACCCATTGCGCAGCGTTGGACTTCAGCAGTCAAGCAGCGGATCATGCAGAGCCGTGTTGCGAGCACAGAACTTTTGGTGCAAGCAATGCTGGCGCAAGCAAAACCGCCCGCTTTGATCTTGGCCTCCGGTATAAATTATTATGGCTATCAGGTAGCGGAAACGCTGCAGGAATCCAGTGAGCTAGGGGCTGGTTTTTTAGCTGAAGTCTGCGCGGCATGGGAGGGGGCAGCCGATCCGTTGCGCGCGGCTGGCGCTCGGGTCTGTTGCGTGCGGACAGGCGTCGTACTGGGAACTGCTGGAGGGGCTTTGGCCAAGATGCTGCCTGCTTTTCGTTTGGGACTGGGTGGACCTCTGGGAAGCGGAACGCAAATGATGTCGTGGATTACATTAGCTGATTTAGTACGCGTCTACCAATTCGTCACGGAGGAAGATGGTCTACAAGGCGTGCTGAATGCTGTCTCGCCGGCGGCTGTCAGCAATCTCGCCTTTACCAAAGCTTTAGGTTCGGTTATTGGGCGTCCGACTGTTTTACCCATGCCGAGCTGGCTGGTGCGCGCACTGTTTGGAACGATGGCGGATGAAACCTTGTTGGCAGACCTCACGGTTCGGCCAACGCGCCTAGAAGCTGCGGGGTTTCACTGGAGATCTTCGACGATAGAAAGCGCTTTGGCAGCAATTTTTAAAGCAGCTTGAGCTGTCATGACGGAGAAGACCAAAATTATGAAAAAATCAACTCAAGTTCTTATTGTGGGTGCCGGCATTGCGGGTCTAATCGCCGCGCGTGAACTCAAAAGAAATGGCTACAAGGTTTTAGTCCTAGATAAGGGAAGAGGCTTGGGCGGTCGGATGGCGACCCGCCGCATGGGCGGCGCCCGCTTAGATCACGGTGCTCAGTTTATGACTACGCGACAGCCAGCCTTTGCGGCCATTATTGACGAGGCGCTGGCGGCTGGCGTTTTGCGCACTTGGTTTCAACATGGGGTGCAGGATCGTGATCCTGCCGGGCACTCGCGCTATTGTGGCGTTCATGGGATGACCGATTTACCCAAATATTTAGCGCGTGATTTGGAGGTTTTAGGCAGTCATCGTGTCTGTACATTGCGACGCGACGCTTCTCGGTGGCAGGCTGAAGTGACTGACGGGGGTCTTTTCGAAGCGGAATATTTAGTGCTGACGGCGCCTTTGCCGCAAGCTCTGGAACTATTAGCCACTACGGAATTGGATTTGTTGGGCGCGGATGCTGCTGGCTTACAGGCCATTGAGTACGACAAGGGCTTAGCGACATTGGCACTTTTGGATGGGCCGAGCGGCATTCCACATGCGGGCGCTCTGCCGCTCAGTACAGCCCCCCTGTCTTGGATTGGGGATAATACTCAAAAAGGGATTTCTCCTGAGGTATCGGCGGTTACGCTGCATGCCGATGCGGCTTTTGCTGCCAAATATTGGGATGCCCCCGATAGTGTTCGGGGGCCGCTGATGCTTGAGGCTGCGGCGCCTTATTTACAGTCCAATGTAACGGAATACAGGTGTCATCGCTGGGGCTTTACCTTGCCTAAGAATCCATGGCATGCACCTTGTTACCATCGGCCAGAGATGGGGTTAACTTTGGCGGGAGATGCCTTTGGTGGGCCTCGTGTAGAGGGCGCTGCACTCTCCGGATTGGCTGCGGCAAAAGCTTTGATGTCCACATCCAAATGATCGGACCGCCCATATAAGATCTTGCATAATCTAAGATTCCTTTGAAATTAAGAGTATGGGAGAATCGAAGAAAGCGCTTGTTATTGTCGCAAGTATATTGGGGCTCTTAGCCTTGGCCCCTTTATGCGCGCTTTTGTTATCTAAAGGACCCGGACTCAATACAAGTGCGATCGATCCTGCCAATAGATCGTCAGAGTCCCCAAGTGCTCCGGCCAGCTATGAGCTACAAGTTTTGCAAGCTAGAGTGAACGTACTGCTGGAGGATGAATTGAGCGTGGCGGTTCAGCAGCAAAAAGTTTCTTTACAGAAAATGGCGCACTTGCAAAAATTGAGAGAGCAAGGGGAGTTGGCCATGCAGCGGGGCCGTTGGGAGCAGGCGCAGCAACGCTACCAATTGTTAGAGCAGACCGCAAGTTCGGAGCTGGAGCGCTTGCGATTGATGGCGGACTGTGCGCAAAAGGAACAGACACTCTATCAGTTGTTGGAGCATTTAAAACCTTTTCAAGCGCTATTCGAAAAGACTTATCAGCAACTAGTTGCTCGCTATGATCAGGCGGGTGCTGCCTATCAAGATCAACAATTTGGGCCAGCTGTTCAGCTCTACCTCGAAGCGATTGATCAAGCGAATGCAGCGCGCGCGCATGCCGACGCTCATTTGGATGCTTTACTCGATTCGGGCAAACTCGCCTTGGAAGTCTTGGACTTAGAACAAGCCAGTCATCATTATCGAGCGGCGCTTAATTTTGTGCCTGAATTGGCCAGAGCGAAAGACGCCTTACGTGAAATCGAGCAATTGCAGACCGTAGACTCCGATTTGCAAATGGCTACAGTATTAGAAGCTGATCGCAAATGGGATGCGGCGCTGCCAATTTGGGAGCGATTGATACAGCGCTTTCCGAAGAGCGAGTTGTTAAACAAGCGAGCTGAGGTAGCTAAAGAAAAACTGCTGGGCGCACAAGTTGCCGATTTACTGGAACAGGCTGAGCAAGCACTGGCTGTGGGTGACGTTTCCCAAGCAATTGAACGATTCCTGGAGGCCGACATTTTGCAGCCATCTGCCATGCTGCAAGCACGTGTGCAACAGTTGAAGGCGCAGTTGCAGGCACAGGAGCTGGAGCAGAAGTTGCAGGCGGCTTTTCAATTGTTGGAGATTGGACAATATGCGCAAGCTCGTCGGCTGTATGAGAAGCTCAAAGACGCGTATCCCCAGAACGCAGAGGTTCAGGCCGGCTTGGAGCAAGCATCGCGACTGAATTTAGCGAGTATTCATTATCGGCAAAATATCCAAAGCAGCGAGCGCTACTATGCTGCTGGTAAATTTCCTTTAGCGATTCAGTTTTTCAATACTGCCCTATCAAGCCGTCCCAGTCATTTGAATGCGGTGGATCGTGGTCGGGAGGTAAAACTGGATGAGCGCCTAAAAGCCCAATTGCAGCCGCAATCGTTAGACTTGCTCTCCGATGGGCGCACGCACGTAAGTATCGTCGGAGTCTTGGCGCCCGCTCAATTTGAGCGTAAGCGATTATCCCTGCAGCCAGATGTATATCAAATTAAAGGGGAGCGAGCCGGTTATAAGCCTGTTCAGATCGAACTTAAGCTCAATGCCGAGCAAGTTCCAGAAGTCGTCCGTGTTATATGTGGAGAAAAGTTGTGAGACTGCAGGCAATTTACTGGATGCTAGCTATCAACTGGAGTGTGGCTTCAGCTCAAGTCGATCCAGACTTGTTTGATGGCCGCACAGCAGCCAACGCGGCGACCAAACCACATGCGGCTGCAGAGGATCCAGTGACTGCAGCTTCGGGGCCTGATCTCGTTAACGCAGCACAGCCGAAAGAGATCAAGGTGATGCAGAAAAAATCGGCGGATGCGACGCAGCTTATAGAAACGACAGCGCAAGCGACAGTCGCAAATCCAGCCCCAGAAATTACCGAAAAAACGAATCAAGGCAGTGAAGCATCGTTGCCGGCAACAATCGAAGTTGCTGATCAGTCGGATGCAGAAGTGGGGAAGTTCGCGCGTTTTTCAGTCGGGGGAGGGACGCTGAGTCCTTTGCCAGAAAAGTCATCTAAGCAGCTGAATCTGAAGCTACAGTCTTTGCCAACAGCAGCGGGTGTACAGTCGCCACAAACGGCAACAAGGGGCGCACTGCGATCAACTGAAATAAAGTCAGTTAACCGAGATCGGGGTACAGATTTGCCGACGAACTTATGATGTGGCTTCAGATCATTGTTTACAGGCTACAACCGCTGTCTTATCTACTAGTGTTCACTGTCTGGATGGCTAGTGAGCGACTCCACGCTCGTGTAATTGAGCCGAGTGCGATCGCGATCATGGAGACGCTCTCTAAGCAGGCCTTTGATCAACGTTATCCGCATCAGCCTGACTTTGACCCTGATTCGCTAGTGCCCGCTTGGTATGTCGTCTATAAACATCATAATTTGGCGTACTATTTTGGCCCTATTCGCTGGCAAGTGACTGCTTGGGACTATCGGGTTCAGCTAGAGCAGCTATTGCAAGCGGCTATGCGCCAGCGTCCGAGCATAGTGGATTACGAGCTGGCGGTACAGTATTTGCCGAAGACATCTGCACCGGTGAGGGAAGTCTCTCAGCCCCCAGCGCCTACAGAACAGCCAGAGCCTTGGTGGCTGCGTTTGCGGCGAGTCTTTTTTTGAGCCGACCGCTTTAGAGCTTGGGCGACTCATCCATAGCGCTGGTGCATCTGAGCCAGCGGGAAATATTTCCCAGGGCAGAGGTTTTTCTCGATATCTTTGTGTCCGGCAAAGCGGATTCGCTGGGGCAGGACTTCTTGGGTTAGCCAATCGGTCAGTTGAGTAAAGGCTTGCATTTGCTTTTGGCTGGGGGTGCTTTGCTCAAAGTTACCGACTAAGCAGATCCCGATTGCTTGTTTGTTAACTTGATAACTGCGAACATGCCCGCCATGCTGCTGTTTTGTCCAGCGGGGGCCCATCTCAATTTGTCCGTTGCCTGAGTCAATGCCATTGCCGATAATAAAATGATAGGCTAGGCCGTTCTTCATGCCGCGCTGGCGATGCGCTTGATCGTAGATTTTGGCGTTGCCGTATTTTATGGCGCTATGATGGACGACAATTGTCGTCCAATTGTGAGTGCGGATCGAGATTTTTTTACTTGCGGATCGGATGTGTGCCATTCGATCTTGATGTGCGACTGGAGCGAGCGTCGGGATGCGCAGCTTTTGCCCAATAAGAATACGATCATGCCTTAGTTGATTGTACTTTTTTAAGCTATCCGTACTGATTCCATAGGTGGTGGCGATCTCACTGAGCGTATCGCCTCGAGCGACGGTATGCATTCGGAAACTGGTACTGGGGTTATTGGTTTGGAGAATTTTTAATTTTTGTCCAATTTGCAGGCGATCGGAGCGCAACTGATTGCTGTTTTTGATCGTCGCAATGCTCAGCCCAAATCGGAGTGCCAATTCGCTGAGGGTATCACCCTTTTGTACTGTGTGCCATTGAAATCCGGGGTTTGCAGATACAAGCTGAGGGACTGAGAGTGCACCCGCAATAGAGGCGGCAAGTGCTGTGCGAGCAAATTGACGACGGTTGATTAGCATGGCTTTAAGGAAACGATTTGCGGAGGCGTAAACGCAATTTCTGGCAGCATCCCCATTTTGGCTGCGGGTGCAATTCATTTTTAATCTGTGCGGAATTCAACAAGTTCGCGGATCTGGTCGTAGCCAGTGTCGAATTATGTTTATAAAAGTCTGTGCAGTGCAAGCTCGCCAAAGTATAAAAATGACTTTGTGTGGTGCAGTGATGAATTCTTTGCGACAGTTTCCTTTGGGGGCGGTTTTCCCCGAAAGTCCACATGCGGTGGTCTGTAGTTTACCCACTATGGCGGATGTGTGTGCTTATGAAGAAAAAGATGCTCGAGTTTTAAATGCGCTGACGAGCGGGTATCCGCGCTTTGTAATGCACCCTTATGTGCGTCAATTGGTACAGCACTATTTGCGGCACTTCGCTTTGCTGAATCATGCCGGGCTTCTGGTGCGAGGAGCGCATTTTGCACAAGCGATCGAGGGGAAGCATTCGGGGCAAGTGAGCGTGATCGAAGTTGAGCCAGCGCTTTATTTCGTTCATTTTTCCGAAGATGCGGTTGAGCTAGCCAAACAAGTTCGTGCCTATGTGCAGCATGTCGGATGTGGGCTGTCATCCCGCCAGGCCGAGGATTCTTTGCTGCGATTGGGCTATCTAGAGCAAGCGCATCAGGAGGCAGTATGTGAAGTGCAGGCCGCAGATCAAGTTCGTCAGCAGCTGAGTGAATTATGTGCTTGTGAGCCCGCTTATATACGGCTGTGTGCTTCGGGGATGAGTGCATTTTACGCTGCTTTTTCGGCAGCCAGAAATATCCAGCGCTCGAGAGGTCGTCGGCGTTGGTTACAATTGGGATGGCTATATCTGGATAGCGGCTGCATCTTAAAAGAATTCCTGTCGCCAGAGGAAAGTCTGACGGTCTGTTACGATTTAAGCGATGTGGCGACGCTACTACGGGAAATTGAACATTGCGGGGATGAGTTGGCAGCTGTGGTTGTCGAGTTCCCGACGAATCCATTGATTCAAGTGGCTGATTTGGTGCGGATCAGCCAATCGGTCCATGCCCAAGGCGGCTTACTGATTGCCGATCCCAGCATTGCTTCAGTCTATAATGTTGCGGTTTTGCCCTACGCGGATCTGCTGGTGACGAGTTTAACCAAATTTGCTGCTTTCGAGGGCGACGTGATGATAGGCGCGTTGGCGGTAAATCCGGCTTCGCTGCTAAGTGAGCCATTGTTATCAGCGGCAGATGACTATTGTCTAGAACCCCATGCAAGTGACACTGCTCGGCTGGCGCATCAAATGCAATCAGCTCCCGCGATTGTGTCGCGTATGAACTCGAATGCCGAGCGATTGGCCAATTATTTGCACCGTCATCCTGCTGTTAAGCGCGTTCATTTTGCGGCAGATCAGTCAAGCTATGCACTGTTATCAAAGCAGTCGACAGCATGTGGCGCGCTGATAACGATAGAGCTTACGGTGCCGATGCCGTCCGTGTACGATGCATTGCTCTGTTTGAAAGGTCCGAGTTTTGGTACCCAATTTACCCTGGTGTCACCTTTCATGTATTTAGCCCATTATGATTTGGTCACCAATGATTCCGGTAGAGCATTCTTACAGCAGCTGGGGATTTGTCCGGAGCTATTGCGAATTTCCGTGGGCATTGAGCCCTACCATGCCATTGAAAATGTATTCAAGCATGCGCTGGATACATCCCTGAGCACTGCTACTGTATCATGAAAGGACGATCGATATGATTCCGATTACTGTGATTCGACATCCTAAGGAGCGCCGTAGTAAATGTAGCTTACGGCCACTCGAAGCGCGAGCTGAAATGACCTTTCATCGTGCGCGTCCAGGCTGGTTTTTTGATGTTTCTGGTTTTACGATTCTTGCATTGGGTGCTCCTGAGATGTCGCCGGCCGATGCTGGTCGTCCGCTATTACTTCTCGATAGTACATGGCGATTATTGCCCCAGTTGGAGGCTTGTCTACGCGGTCAAGCGATTCGTCGGACATTGCCGGCTGTTCCAACTGCTTATCCTCGCGTCAGTAAATTAACGAATGATCCAACCAGAGGGCTGGCATCCGTCGAGGCGCTTTACTTAGCCAAGCTGATGTTGGGAGAACGAGATGATACCCTATTGGAAGATTATTATTGGGCTGGGGCGTTTATGCGAAATCTTGAAGAGGTAGGATTGATGGCCTGATTTAATCTAAATCCATCTATACTAGTGGGATGGAGTTTGTTGGCCCAGGGGGGTATGATAGTAGACGCAATGGATGTTGTCCAGTAGGACATGATAGATGATTCATTGCCTGTATCGCAGAAAATGAATAATCGTTGTATGTGTGAGGTTTTAGGTTTTTATTAAATTCATGTGGGTTAGTTATTTATGATTTGGTTTATTTTTTATGTGAAAATTATCTCAATTAATGCTTGCCAGTCATATTTTGAGCTGCACGTTACACGACTTCGCCGCGGCAAATTGCTGTTAGCGGCGAATGTTCTTTCGAAAAAGCGCGAAGCTTGAAAAATTAATTTAATTTATCCCTTGAC
>CAWVTP010000027.1:0-20630 GCA_963933035.1 uncultured Puniceicoccaceae bacterium
CATAAGCAGCATTTCGCTTCGCGAAATGGGGTGGCTAACGGGACTGCTACGCCATCTACATATTTTCCGGGCGGCAAATCCTTGCCTGAAAATACTCCGTCAAACCCGCTGTCTCGCGGGCTCTCGTCCCTAAAATCATAAGCAGCATTTCGCTTCGCGAAATGGGGTGGCTAACGGGACTCGAACCCGCGACCCCTGGTACCACAAACCAGTGCTCTAACCAACTGAGCTACAGCCACCATAAACTCTAATTGGTGTTCGGATCAATCCTGCTTGTCAAACATCCTTTTTTATATTTTTGAGTTTGGTGATTTGCCGTCATAGCATAATCTAATGTTCACAAGTTTACAACAGCGCAGAATACTGCGATTTCGCTGACGATTAAGGCCTCAAGAACGCGAGCAATTCCGAAATCGCAACACAATGTGCGCCCTTGGCCACCGCCAAAGCATCTGCGGCTCGCCCATGCAACGCAAGTCCACATGCTAAAGCTGCCAGCGAATCGCTACCTGGCTGCGCTAAGTTCCCGGCAATCAAACCGGCCAACAAATCTCCACTACCGCCACGCGCTAATACCGGACCACCAAAAGGACTGTACACAAGCTGATCACCGTTAGAAAAGCAAGTTTGGGCAGATTTGAGTACCGTCACGCATCCCGTGTTTTTGGAAAACTGGTGGAGCTTTTCAGCTGCTGAATCCAGTGCATTGGATTGTAAAAGTCGTCGATACTCGCCCAAATGAGGCGTCAGAATTACAGTTGCAGAATCCTTTGCCAAAGAGCGCAACTTGAGTGCAGGAATAATTTCGGGCTGTAGTGCGTCTGCATCCAGTAATAAGGGAAGCGCAGACTGTTGAATCAAACCTTGTACCAGTTCTAAAGTATCGGAGCCACTCCCCATACCGGGTCCACAGACACAAGCTGTGAAACATCCGTTCTGCTCCTGCAGCAAGTCTAATGCCCTGCCCGACAACTGTCCGCGAGCTGTCTCAGCTCCTGCAAGCCACATCGCCTCGGGCGCAGTCAATGCCACTTGGGGCAAAAGTGATTGTGGGGCGAGGACTGTGACGCGCCCCACTCCAGAGCGAATAGCGGCTTGTACACAAAGTATCATCGCACCTGGCATCTGCCTAGAACCCGCAACGATCAGTAAGTGTCCAAATGATCGTTTGTCACACAGAGTGGGACGTAGTCGACGCATGCCCTCCAGCGCTCTGGCATTCAGCACAAAGCTCTTTTGAGATGGCTCTGCTTGCATATGATCAAAAAAGCCTAAATCCAAATAGCGCACACGCCCCCATCTGCCACTTCCATCAAATAGTGGCTTTTTAACAATCCCAGTCGCGTACACAAAATCAGCCTTAAATACTGGCGCATCGGCGACAGGCGACAAGGAAAGGCCTGTCGGTAGATCAACAGCCGCTCGAAATACAATTTGGCGGGAGGCATTCACCATCTGAATCACCTCAACCAAATCACGACTCAGCGGCGGTCTATAATTAAAGCCAACAAACCCATCAATGCAAAGCCATTGTCTAGGCTTGCTCAAAAGGTACTCCAGGCGGCCCAGAAAATCATTTGACTCCGAAATGTAATAAAACTCCGCATTCGGTAAACGGGCTTGCACGTACTCTAAAGCTCGTCGCGTATTGGGACGCATTTGCTCAGGTCTGTGACTCATACACATCACCCATCCAAGCTCAGGGGCCAATTCCGCGAGCTTGGCACATGCTAAAAGCGCATCCCCCCCATTATGCCCTTTCCCGACTAGTACAATACCATTTAAGTCTGATAATGGAGTGCCCAACTCCTGGCAATCCTGCGCAATATGCTCTGCTAACTGGCAGCCCGCCATCTGCATAACCGTCCACACATGCTGCTGGCTTTTGAAAAAGCTTCGCTCGAATTGGGCCGCTTCCTCGCAAGTCAAAATGGGGTCAGCATACGCAAGCTGGCTCATTGACTAAGGCAGCATTAAAGCTTTCATTTTACGAACTGCAGCATCAACCCCAACAAACAGCGCCTGACTGACTATGGTGTGCCCAATATTCAATTCATGCAAATGAGGCAACTGCACAATTTCACGAATATTCGTGTAGTTAATACCATGCCCCGCATTGACAACTAAATCCTTGGAATACGCATATTCCGCAGCCTTTCGCAAGTCCGCGAACGCCTGCTTTCGTCCAGCTCCATAATAAGCATTGGCATAGGCACCCGTATGCAACTCAATCCACGGACTCCCCAATTGTGCCGCTCGCTCAATCTGCCGACTGTCCGGATCAATAAATAAGCTCGTTACGATGTCAGCTGCTCGCATAGCGGTGACCACTTCGGCCACTCGCGCAGACTGCCCCACAACATCCAGGCCACCCTCCGTGGTGATTTCTTCACGACTTTCTGGGACCAAACAAACCGAGTCTGGCTTTACCTTTAGGGCAACTTCTACCATTTCCAGCGTACAGGCCATCTCGAAGTTGAGCCGTGTTTTGATCTGCGCTCGCACACGCAGCAAATCGGACATTTGAATGTGACGCCGATCCTCGCGTAGATGAATTGTAATCCCATCCGCACCTGCACGTTCACAAGCGAGCGCGAATTCCACTGGGTCAGGCTCCACTTCATGACCATAATCCCGCGAATGAGCACGGTAACGAGCCTGCCGCAAGGTCGCACAGTGGTCGACATTGACACCTAATAAAATAGACTGACCATTATTCTGCATAGATTGTATATCTATAACAAAAGGCACATAGCTGTCCAATGCGATTTTTAATTAAAGGGCACCTCTGGAAACCTCCCATGTGCCCACAATAGAGATCTATAAAAAATCACTCCCACTCGATAGTACTGGGCGGCTTTGAGCTGATATCCAATACGACACGATTACAGCCTGATACTTCGTTGATAATTCTGGAAGAAACCGTTCTCAAAACTTCGTAAGGAACCCGCGCCCAATCGGCTGTCATGGCGTCGACACTCTCAACGATCCGCAAGGCAATTACATTTTCATAGGTGCGCTCATCACCCATCACACCAACCGTTTTCACCGGTAAGAACACACAAAACGATTGCCAGACCTTATAATACAAATCGCTGGCCATCATTTCTTCCTGAAGTATCGCATCGGCAGCACGTAGAACCTTTAAATCCTCCTCACAGACAGGCCCCATTACGCGCACACCCAGCCCTGGACCCGGGAAGGGTTGCCGCCACACCACCTCCTTAGGTAAGCCCAACTCTGTCCCCAATGCGCGCACCTCGTCCTTGAATAGTTCACGCAAGGGCTCCAGTAAGGACAATTTCATGTTTTCCGGCAGGCCACCTACATTGTGGTGACTTTTAATCAGTGCAGCTGGGTTGCCATCAATTGCCACCGACTCGATCACATCCGGATACAGTGTCCCCTGAGCCAAGAAAGCATAGTCACCCGCTGACTTCAAAGTATTCACTTGCTCGTCAAAAACTTCGACAAATGTATTGCCAATAATCTTCCGCTTCTGCTCTGGGTCGGAGACTCCACTCAAACGCGATAAAAACAAATCTGCGGCATCCGCCACCCGCAAATCTAAGTCGAAATGATCCCCATACAAGCGTTCAACTTGGGCTCGCTCGTTTTGACGCAAAAGCCCATTATCCACAAAAACACAGGTCAATTGGCGACCAATTGCCTTGTGAATGAGTGCGGCAGCAACTGAAGAATCCACTCCACCGCTTAAGCCCAAAATAACCCGTTTGTCCCCTACTTGTTCCTGAATGTTAGCGACGGCCGCCTCAATGTAATTCGCCATCGACCAATCTGCAGAACACGCACAAATTTTCAGCAAAAAATTCTCTAAAATCTGCATTCCACCTTCTGAGTGTGCGACTTCCGGGTGAAATTGCATCCCATAAAATTGACGCTCGGCATCTTGGATGGTGGCATAGGGAGAATTTTCAGTGGCTGCAATCGCCTCAAAGCCTGGTGGCAATTGCTCCAAACGATCCCCATGCGAATTCCACACGCGTAGTTGGGCTGGCAAACCCTCAAACAAAGCCCCTTGCGCATGAACGCTTAAAGTACCGTGCCCAAACTCTCTGTGGCTGCTTTTAGCGACCACGCCCCCCAGCATATGCGCCATTAATTGCTCCCCATAACAGATTCCCAGAATGGGGACCCCGAGCTTAAAGACCTCAGCATCCGGCCGCGGAGAACCAGGCACCAATACCGATGCCGGCCCGCCCGATAAAATAACGCCTTTTACACCAGCCTGCTTGAGCTCCGTAGCCGAGGTGTTGTAGGGGAATATCTTAGACAATACGCGAGCTTCGCGAATGCGCCGCGCAATCACTTGCGTATATTGAGAACCAAAATCTAAAACCGCTATAAAATCAGACATAATTATAAAATCGACTAAAACTTAAGCCGAAGATTGTTAAAGCCGCACTTGGGGCAATTGCATTTTTCAGAATTTTTCTGCGAACTATAAGTCAGTGAACACTTCACACAATGATAGACGTAACACTGGCTGCGGAGCGCATGCCGCCGCTTAACACTCGATTCATAATAAAACCACAGCGTATACAAGCTGACGATGAGGAGCACCAGAGCCACCACAACAAACAATTCTAAACTAATAACTATCACGACACGCTAAAAACAATATCCAAAATCTAAATCCACATTACTTCAAGGATGCAATATTGTAATCGCCTCAGTCATCCCGAGCGCTGTCGCCAGCACTCCACAACGCTTCGAGCATATTAATGTAAGCCACTTTTTTTGATTTTTACGATGCCAGCCAGGCTCTCATGGCATCGCTCATTATGGAGACTCGGTCTGAGTGCAGCAAACTCGACCGCAAACAGTCAGCAAAAAAACCTTTGTTGGCACAGATAAATCTTCTGCCTAGACGAAAGGCCCTCAAGCGCATCATAAAAATTTCAAACTTTATACTTGATTCATGGAGCACTGCTTGCAAGTTTCCATGTTTTGAATTTTTGGACGGCTAGCTCAGTTGGTTAGAGCACCTCGTTTACACCGAGGGGGTCGTGGGTTCGAATCCCTCGCCGTCTACCATTTTGATTTAGCGTCCTGAATGGACTGATTTCCTCATTAACATGCGTCACATTATATCCATTCTTGTCGAAAACAAATTTGGTGCGCTAGCCCGTATAGCGGGCATGTTTAGTGGGCGCGGTTTTAACATTGAGACTTTGAACGTCGGACCGATGGTGGATCATAAATTGTCCCGCATCACGGCCACCATTGTTGGAGATAGTGATTCACTCGAACAAGCCATCCGGCAGGTCGAAAAACTCATCAATGTCATCGAGGTCACTCAATATTCCAGTGAACAAGCGACGGAGCGTGAACTGATCATGCTTCGGATAGAAGCCGATGTCTCTGTTCGCTCCGAAATCATGCAAATATGTGACATTTTTCGGGCCAAGATTATTGATGTCTCTCCTCAGTCGCTCAACATTGAGATGACGGGGAACGCCAACAAAGTGAATCGCTTTTTGAGCTTGATCAAACCTTATTCTATTATCGAGATGGCCCGTACCGGGAATTTGGCCCTCAAACGCGGCTAAACTCAATCGCAACAATTTTTATCACTAACCTAGGGGCAAATTGTGCCCTCAACAAATACTGAATACTATGCCTGCACACGTCTACACCGATAAGGATGCTGACCTAACTCTTCTTGCAAACAAGACTCTCGCCATCATTGGCTACGGGTCACAAGGCCATGCGCATGCCCAAAATCTTAAAGATAGCGGCTGCAATGTCATCATCGGTCTATATGCTGGGAGTAAGTCAATTGAAGTTGCCAAATCTCAAGGCTTTGAAGTTTATGAGACCGAGGAAGCCGTGCAAAAGGCAGATGTTATCATGTTGGCCGTTCCCGACATGCGCCAAGCTGAGATTTTCGAAAGCGCAATCCGACCAAATTTGACAGCAGGTAAAACTTTGGCTTTTACCCATGGCTTAGCCATTCACTTTAAACTCATCGAAGCGCCAGAAGATATTGACGTCATCATGGTGGCCCCCAAGGGACCTGGTCATGTCGTTCGTAGCCAATACGTTGAAGGTAAAGGCGTCCCGGCACTCATCGCCATCAAAGAAGGCGCATCAGAGCAAGCGCACGGCATCGCTTTGGCATGGGCCAAAGGTGTTGGAGGTACCCGAGCCGGGGTCATTGAGACCAGCTTCAAAGAAGAATGCGAAACCGACCTCTTCGGTGAGCAGGCAGTCTTGTGTGGAGGCGCGAGTGCACTGGTTAAAGCAGGCTTCGAAACTTTGGTTGAAGCTGGCTACCAACCCGAGATGGCCTACTTCGAGTGCTTACATGAGCTTAAGTTGATCGTCGACTTGATGGTCGAGTCCGGGATTTCCGGCATGCGTTTTTCGATCTCGGAAACTGCTGAGTGGGGTGACTACATTAGCGGTCCTCGCGTCATCAACGATTCTTCAAAGCAAGCCATGCGCGAAATTTTGAAAGAAATCCAAAATGGAAAATTTACTCAGGATTGGGTCGAAGAGTACAAAAATGGACTTCCGAAGTACAAGCAATTTATCGAGGAGGGACAAAAGCACGAAATCGAGCAAACCGGCGAGCGGCTGCGTTCACTCATGCCATGGGTGAAAAAGAAAAACTTAGGCGGTGCGCAAGCAGCCTACAACTAAATCGAGCTGATAGCTTTTAGGATCGTGGGACAGCCATGCTGTCGGCCCACTTTTTTATTAAAATAGATAAGCACATTTAGATTTTTACTTGCCCCAAAGTTCTCTAGAAAATGATCTAATAGACGAAGTCATCCGCTGAACATGCCGATAAAAATTGCCACGCGTAAAAGTCCGCTAGCGCTGCGACAAACCGAGCTTGTTGAACTTTGGCTACGAGAACATTTGCCGATTTCGCAATCCACCGAACAAATCCGCTTAGAAACGGAAGTCGATAAACGTTTAGCCTGGTCTTTAGAAAAAAGGGGCGGGATCGGACTGTTCACCAAGGAGCTGGAAGCCGCTCTGCTTGCAAATGAAGTCGACCTAGCCGTACACAGTGCCAAAGATTTGCCCACTCAATTCTCTCAGCAACTAGAGATTGCAGGCTATCTCCCCCGAGCAGTGGCCAACGATGTTCTCATTCACACTGGAATGGATCACCAGCCCGCACAGATTGGCACGAGTAGTCCGCGGCGCAGAGCGCAGATCGAACGGCTTTATCCAAATTGTAACTGCCAAGCTATTCGCGGGAATGTACAAACCCGACTAGAGAAACTGGCCCAGCCAGACAACCAGCTCTCTGCCACCCTACTGGCTGCTGCTGGTCTGGAGCGTCTCGGCATTGCAAACTATAAAAATTTGCAGTTTAAAAAATTAAGCTTGGAACAAATGGTGCCTGCCCCCGGACAGGGTGCGATCGCCATCCAATGTCGCACAGAATCCGTAGACAAATTTGCCCACCTATTTTGCGAAACAACTCGCTTGGCCGTTAACTTAGAGCGGGCATTTCTACACCAGCTCGGAGGCGGTTGCCAAACACCGGTTGGCGCCCACTATGCAGCGGATTGTTTTTATATTTTTCATCCAAAAACAGGACTTATCGTCCACCAACAAAAACTGAATTGCATTGACGAAATTGAGGACTATTTAAGCCCGCTCTTTGAGAAATTCACATTTGCTGAAAGCTAAAATTAGCTTGTATTGCGAGCATCCATGACTGTTAAAAATAAAAAATTGGGCTGTGTTTACTTAATCGGAGCAGGTCCAGGTGATCCGGGCCTGATTACCGTTCACGCATTCGAAAAAATTAAGCAGGCAGACGTGCTCGTTTACGACTATTTAGCCAACGATGCTTTTTTGAGATGGGCACATCCATCTGCTGAAAAAATCTATGTCGGCAAAATGTCAGGCAGGCACAGTCTCCCGCAAGCCGACATTCAAAAGGTGCTGATCCAAAAAGCTCGTTTGGGTAAGAAAGTTGTTCGGCTTAAAGGAGGCGATCCTTTCATATTTGGACGGGGGGGCGAAGAAGTGAACGAATTGGTGGCCGCTGAAATCCCCTTCGAAGTCATCCCGGGAGTCACCGCAGCACTGGCTGCTGCTGCCTACGCCGGCATTCCTCTATCTCATCGAGACCACAGCTCCGCAATCACCTTTCTGACTGGCCACGAGAATCCGGAAAAACAAAGCTTAAGTCTCCAATTCGCAGATTATGCGAAAACCGATGGGACGCTCTGCATTTATATGGGAATTGGCCAATTGGCCCGAATTGTAAACGAGTTGATCACAGGCGGTATGTCAGCCAATATGCCTGTGGCTATTATTGAATGGGCCACGCTCCCCCAACAACGTTCTTGCTACGCGACCCTAGACACCATAGTTGACAGGCAACAGGCTATGGGAATTCGAGCGCCTGCCATCGTGATTATCGGGGCAGTGGTAGCAGAGCGCGTGCGGCATAATTGGTTTGAAAGCAAAGCACTTTTTGGCAAACGAATCGTTGTCACGCGTGCGCGCGAGCAAGCCGGCGCGCTAACAAAGCTGCTGAGTGAGCAAGGAGCGACCGTCATCGAATTACCCTTTATCAAAGTAGAACCCGACTTTGATCCTGTGACGCTCAGTGAGATTTTGGCTGGCATTGCAGTCTACGAATGGATCATTTTCACCAGCGCCAATGGCGTGAAACAGTTCTTCGACTTGTTCTACCGTGCATTTGACGACATCCGTTGCTTGGGGCCGATGCGAATTGCTGCCGTCGGTGCTGCCACTGCCAAAGCCATTCAAGCCCATAAATTAAAGGTAGACTTCATACCCAAAAGAGCCAACGCTGACGCGCTCGCAGATGAACTGATTGCAAGCGAAGGACTTGAAAGCCTGCAAATATTAGTGGTGACAGGCAATCAAAACCGCAAGTCCCTGATCCAAAAACTCGAACAGCAAGGGCGAGCCATCGTCGATACCCTACCGCTGTACAAAACCAGCCAAGCGGATTTGAGTCATTCAGAAGCAGCTGCTAGCTATCGGGAAAAAGGTGCAGACGCCGTCTTGTTCACCAGCACATCGACTGTAAAGTCTTTCGTCGAGCAGCAAGCCGCTCTCAAACTAGAGGCCGGAGCAAGGCAGCCAATCTTTGGTAGTATCGGATCCCTCACATCGCAAAGCTTACGGGAGCATAATTTACCGATTGCATTTGAAGCAGAAAAAGCCAACCTGCAATCATTCGTCACGAGTACGACTGCTGCGCTCAACGAACAATAAATGCAGGCAATCAAGTATCGAAGCCCTATATATTATGTCTAAAATTAAAATAGAAACCACCCAAGGAAGTATCGAATTTGAACTTTTCGAGGACGTTGCCCCGCTCGCTTGTGAGAATTTCACTACCCACATTAAAAATGGGTATTACGATGGGGTCCTTTTTCACCGTATCATCGCTGATTTCATGATTCAAGGCGGTGATCCTACAGGCTCAGGTCGCGGAGGTGAATCCATTTGGGACAAGCCATTTAAAGACGAGTGCGTTTCCACCCACACTTTTAACCGACCGGGCTTACTCGCCATGGCCAACTCAGGCCCAGGGACCAACGGAAGCCAATTTTTCATCACCACGACAGCGACTCCTTGGCTCAACATGAAGCACACCATTTTTGGAGAAGTCGTTGCAGGTATGGAGACGGTAAAATCATTGGAATCGGTCCAGAAGGGTCCCGGCGATCGCCCGGTTGAGGATCAAAAAATCATCCGTGGCGAGGCGATCGAAGCATCCTAGCCCACAATGAGTGCGCCGAGAAAAAGCACCCTACTTACGCACAGCATGAATGGACTCGCAGCGAGTCAACGTGCTGCCTTTACTTTGATTGAAATGCTCATCGTGATCGGCTTAATTGCCGCCATCATGAGCATTGTGGTGGTCAACTTTGGAGGGACCTCTGAACAAGCCAAATTTCAACTAGTGGAAACTTTTGTTGAAAGCGCGGTCGCTGTACCACTGGAATCATACAAAAGCGCTCACGGACAGTATCCCAGTACTTCACAAGGCTTGCAAATTTTGCTGCAACCACTGCCACGCTCCCAACAAGCGCCACTAAAGAAGTTAGCAGCAGATCCTTGGGGTGCGCCTTACCAGTATCGATATCCCGGACAAAAAAACCGTGGCAGTTATGACATCTGGTCGATTGGACCCGATGGGCAGAGCAATACGGCCGATGATGTCGGCAATTGGTAAGCGAATAATTTCAGTCGAGCATTTATGCAGCAGCGCAGTCGATATCAAGCAGCCTTCAGTTTGATTGAACTACTGTGCGTGATAGCGCTGATCACCGCAGTGAGCGCTTGGGCTCTGGTCAACACCACCCAACTCGGATCCAACTTTACCCTACTTAGCTACGAAGAAATTTTTAGAAATGCCGTCAAAGAGGCGCGCCACATGGCACGGACGCAGAATAGCTGGATTGAACTTCATTGGAATGAAAAATCCCAAAAATTTGTATTCGAACACCGTGAGCGTAATTTTGAAATTCCTGCAGAAACGATCGGGCTCGACCGACTCAGAGCTGACAGTCCAATCAAAGTCAGCCTGTTGATTCAATTGGCCAACACAGAATTTGCAAGCACTGCGCCCCCAGAGCAGGCCGTCACCAAGCTTCGTTTTTATCCCAGCGGCTTAAGTAGTCGAGTTCGTGTGCGCTGGCAACAAAGCGATCAGACAAAGCATCCACTTCAAGAATTTAGCCTCGATGCCTTTTCAAGTGATCCAATCCCGCAGAATCTTCCCAAGCGATGACCATGCAGTCCTCAAGATTCCGTCATCATTCTGGCTTCACACTACTAGAAGTGCTATTAGCCACCGCACTTTTTGCAGTATCGAGTACGGCCCTAGTTCAAGTAGTGTTGAATACACTCAGCGCTGTGAATGCACAAGCTACATGGTCGAGTGATGCGGTTGATCAAGCCTTTGTGATCGATCAAATTGCGGCAATTGACGATCGCATTCGCTTCGAAGCAGGCGGGACTCTGACCAGCCCATCAGGCCAAGTTGTCCACTGGTCTACTCGCGATGAGCCCACTGACATCATTGACTTGCATGCAGTCGAAGTCCGACTAGAATGGCAACCATTCGAACAGCGCCCTGCTCGTGAGGTTCTGCAAAAACACTATTGGTACCGTCCTTGGCTAAGCGAACCCAGCGAACGCGCCGCTCGCATAGCAGCAAAAAAAATTGAGCTCGCGACACCATGAAGTTCGGTAAAACACGGATCATCGGATGCCCTAGCACCAAAGCGGCTAAGTACGCCTTCACTTTAATCGAACTCCTCATCGTCATGAGCCTGGCAGGCTTGTTAATGCTAGCGGCGGTCCACTTGCTCATCAACTTTACTTTGCTGCGCTCGCAATCGATTGGCGAAAGTCATTTCGAGAGCCATGCCTACAATTTGAGACGCTTTTTGGATGCGGGGCTCGCGGGCAAAGAAAGCGAATTCATTACAGCAAACCAATTATCCGAAACATCGGAACAGGATCAGCAAACTATACGGCGTTTCCTTATAAATGATTCTTTTGATAGTAGTAGATCCGATCAAAAGGCCCTTCAATTCCAACTTGATACGAGCCTGTCTTTGATGCGAGCATCCGCATCAAGCAGTATGAAGACAGATGTGCAACTGCGACTCATAGAGGACCAAGGCCTCTATCTCATTTGGCAAGATAGCTCCAGTCAATCGATCATCGATCGCTCTAAGATCCAATCCTTTTTGCTCTCTCCCTGGGTGCGAGCAATACGCTATGGCTATTATGAATCCGAAACTGATACATGGGAGTATGTAGAAGCCATTCCAGCATCCGAACTCAGTCCTTTAAGCCAAAGTAAAGTGCTCTATTGTGTTCTCCTCGATTTTAAACACCCTCAAACTTCGAAAAAACTCAGTTTGCCAATTTACCTCAGCGCGCAAGTTGCAAGCAGCCCTTAAAAATGTCGCCCAATCCTAGCCCACCAGATTCAAATAAGGGAGCGATTCTCATCTTACTGCTCGGCCTATTATTTGCGAGTGCTCTTATGGTGACTACCTTTGTGCAGACTGCGCTTAATGAGCTTCGTTTTTCGAATCAAAACTTAGCGGATGAGCTGCTGCGACCACAGGCGGAATCTGCATTACAAGTTGTACTGGCTAGTTTAAATGAATACCATGCCAGCAAGCAGCCCATTTACTGCGTGACGGAGGCCTTACTCAAGGCTTGTGATCATTCCAGTCTTCAATTTCCAGAATCTCTAAAGATTGAAGTGAGCATCGAAGATTGTGCCGCCAAAATTGGGCTGAGCACACTGCAAAGCCGTGCGCAATGGGAAGCCTTACTGGAACCGCTAGCAATGTCTCATTTTGAAACCTCGAACTTGATCGATGCCACGCTTGATTGGATCGATAGCGATGATCTCGAGCGCCCCTATGGAGCGGAAAAATCCTATTATGAAAGCCTTGACCAAACACTGTTTCCACCAAATCAAGCCATCAAGCGGCTGCAAGAATTTGATTTTATTAAGGGCTTTGACCTTGAATCTGAAATTTCAGCGACCAGCAAGACCGCACTCCTTGAACTGCTATTCAAGGCCCTGAGTCCCTATCACTCATCGGCCCCGAACCTTAATACGGCTGATAAAGCTGTACTGGATTACATCACTGGGGATGCCGGCAACAGTCTTGCCATCATCGATTACCGAAATGGACCCGATGGTCTGCCCACAACAGCCGATGACCGCGTTTTTGAAAGTACAGATCAAGTTCTTCGTTTTGGGATCCAACCCCAACAGCCCTACAGCTTACAGAGCGGTCCCTTCATTGTACGCATTCGAATTTGGGATGCTGTGCGTAGCTTTTCGCTGGCAGCATTCATATCCACACATAAAACTTCTGAACATGCAATGCTCAGCATTGAACACAGCTCCGAATATTTACAATTTTAGCATAGCCATTACGATAAAAAAAGACATGAGTCAAACGCTCTCCAATTGAATGATGGAAGTAAAAAAAAATACAACCGATCATCGTCCCCCAAACATAAAATCATCGACTGCAGAGGTGCTTTGGCTGCCGAGTTATCAGTTTGTGAGCACTCGAGTTGACTGCCCTAAATCTTTATCGGATGCTGAATGTACTTCCCTCATGGAACTAGCGCTTGAGTCCCACAGTCCTTTTCCCATTGAGCAAGTTTTTTGGGGTTATTATCGAGACTCCCCTTCGCAGCAAGCGCTCCTGTATATGGGGCTCAAGGATCAATTTTCCGCCAGTGAATCCGCCATTCAAGACGCTCACTATGTGTACCCCGCATTCTTGGCGGGACTGTCGGCGACGAACGAACGAGATGGCATCCAAATCTTTGCGGATAGCGATGGACTGAGCGCTCTCTGGCTCGAAGCCAACACGCCCGTTCCGAAAAAAATCTTTAGTCGTAGCTGGGCCGCATTCGGCGAAAAAAGTTCACCGCCACAAGATCGCGATGCACTGCTCATGATCGTCGGCAACTGGGCTCGAGAACTCAACTCAGATCAAGACATACCCGTAATCGAAACCTTTATCCAACTATCTGAACTTCAGATCCTATCCAATTCTTGCCTCAAATTGTCTCAAGAGCGTCTATATTGGCAAGACGGAACCCAAAGCGAAGCAATTTTTCATACGCTTACAGGCGACGCACTCTATGCCTGCGATGTTCGAGATACACTACAAATCCAAAAGCTCAAAGCCAATGCACTCACAAGTCATCGACTTTGGCGCGCGCTCCAATGCAGTGGTATCTTGGCTTTGGCTATGAGCTTAATCGCCCTTGTATTATTTCTGGGGACGCATGCACTTATAAGGCAACAAACCGAACTAAGAGCTGGTGCAACCGCGGTTGAGAAAGTTCAGCAAAAAGAGGCCTTACTCGCAAGTTTGGATTTATTTTCCGTCGCAGCCTTACAACCTTTTGAGGCCCTTGAGCGGATGAACCAAATACGTCCCGACGCACTTTACTTCACCAGCTTACAAGCCGGCGCTAATCGCCAAACAGAGCGCGAAAAATTCTCCATAAAACTCAAAGCTATTGCGAGTAGCGCCGCGCAAGCAGACAAATTTAGCATGCAATTGCAAGCAGACCCATTTTTTAGTGAAGTGCGCTTGTCCAAACTCCGTTCAAAAACCAAACGCACAGACTTCGAACTTGAAGTCCAGATGCCGGCAAGCAGCCAATTAAAGACCCTCTAGCCATATGCCCCGATTCAAAATGCAATTTCTGGCAGATCTCTACGCTCGTTTTTCACTACGAGAAAAACGACTACTGACGCTTTTTGTGTGGGTCATCCTAGTCCTCATCGGAATAGAATTGGTCAAGTCCAGCAAACAACAGCTGCAAGCCTGGTCCAAAAATCGCACCCAGCAAACGCTACAAGCAATGATCTTAGAACGAGAGGCAGACTACGACCTCCGACTTGCCGCCATTCAAGAGCGCTTCAACCCTCAATTGACGCTCAACGAAAGTGAGTTGCGTAATCGAATCGAATCCATTTGTCTAGCAATGAATCTTCGCTATCAAATTGAAAGTCGACTGCCTCAAAAAGAGGGCAGCTTTTCACTTCACGAAGTTTTGCTCAACTTAAATAAAATCAATATGGAAGCTCTATTGGCTTTTCATCAAGAAACGCTTAAATCCAGTCCTTACATGCGCTTAGATGCCATGAGCCTAGTCCCACTACGAGGAAATGAAAGCCAACTCAATGCTCGCTTCACCTTTAAAAGCTTTGAAATGGCTGCAGAAAATGCACAATTTCCATTACATCCTTAATGTCCTTAGCATGACCATTCGCCCTATAGCCAGCTTCTTATTGAAATTTCTGCGGCGTCAGCTCCTCTGGTGCCTAGCTTTCGCTACCCTCGAATCGACAGCTCAAGTTGCGAGGCCGTCGACAACAGCTGAAGAAACGATTGAGGCCATTGTGATTGCTGCCATGCCGGCTTCCGGGGTGATTGACTTGCTAGCAAAATTAAGCGAAAAAACCATCCTACGGGCGCAAGCGGTGCCAGAAATTAAGCTCAGCTTAAATTTAAATCAAGTCACCCGTAAAGCGGATGCTATTCGAGCAATCGAGAGTTTGTTATTTTTAAATGGAATTGCGACCGTCCCGATGGGCGAGCAATTTATTAAAGTACTGCCTATCGCGAGCATTAAGGGACATGCCCAATCTATTATTCAGGATACAGCCCTCCAGGATTTGCCCGACTCAGAACAAAATTATGTCCGAATTTTTAATCTCAGTTACCTCACCTCGCAAGAGGCTCTTAAGCTGATCACGCCCTTTGTCAGCCCCAGCGGTCAAATTTTGGGACTCGGAAAATCCAATGCACTGTATGTGAACGATACGCTCTCGAACTTGAAGCGCATTGAACTCTTATTGGAAAAAAGCGATCAAGCACTCGATCTGACTCAAAAAGTTAAATTCGTTGCGCTCCAACACATCGCAGCGACGACTTTACTCAAACAATTGAATCGTATCAAAGACGGCCCCCTGAAAGCGGCGATTGGAAGTGGGACTACCTTTGAAGCCGACGAGCGCAGTAATCAAATACTCGTTTTTTCGCACCACCAAAATCTACCCAGCATCCTTTCTCTCATTGAACAAATGGATGTTGATGTGGCCCCGACCACCCGCAGTGAATTGATCAGTATCGATCACGCTGTCGCCACTGAAGTTGCCAGCCTAATTCAATCTATTATTAGCGAGCAACAATCAAAACAAGATAAGGATTCGGCGCAGTCCCCGGCATCCAACAAGGAAGCGAATACCGAGAGTCTAGAAGCGCTCGCTACGAACCGACAAAACAAAATAGTGCCCGCCCCGGTACTGCAGCCGCCAACTACTAGCGATACCCCGGCCAGTGATCTCTTTAGCCCCTTTGCCATCATTGTTTCGGACGAACGCAGTAATGCCATCATTGCCTATGGAACTGAATACGACATCCATCAAATCCGTTATTTGGTCGATCAAATTGATATTCCGCTTCCACTAGTCCAAATCGATGTCGTTATTACGGAGGTCACCCTTAGCCACGATCAGGCACGCGGCATCGATGCTTTCAATCTCAGTTTGAACCCAGAGGGACTGCTAGATACCCTTGGTGAATACGATTACGGGATCGGCACGACCTCTGGCTCGAACCTGAGTCCTCCGCTCAGTTTGGAAGGATCGCTATCAGACTTCTCGCTCAATTTAATTTTTGATACCGCCCGCAGAAATAGCGATGTGCGGGTACTACAAGCGCCTTCCATCACTGTCTCACACAACGCTGAAGGAGAGATTAATATTGGTGAGCGCAGACCAATCATCACATCCAGCACCTCCGACATAACAGATACCAGCAATGTGCGAAGCCAAGTATCCTATGAACAAGTGGGCATTGATTTAGCCGTTACCCCCTTAATCGGGAAAAATGGCGCCATTCAACTCAAAATAAGCCAAGAAATTAGTAGCGTAACCGGTACCGTTGAAATTGATGGCAACGATCAACCCATCATTGGCAATCGCGTGGCCAACTCAGAAGTGTCTGTGAATAACAACGAAACCATTGTCTTAGGGGGACTGCAGGAGGAATCGGAAACCAAGACGCAATCGCGCATAGCATTCTTTGGGCGCATTCCCCTACTCGGGGAATTGCTGGAAGGACGCTCGACGGAAGACGAACGCCGCGAAATCATCATCTTCATCAAACCCAAAATTCTAAATCTAGCTGAACTTCAGTCATCTTCGGCTGAAACGATTATCCAAAATAGTCAACAAAGTGAAAAGTTACAAAATTATTTTGAAAAGCGACGATTCCAACTACAGGACAGCCTTAAAACAGGCCATGACTCAGACGACAACCATTTTGATGATTAAACAAGGCGACTCGCCTAACGGGAGACTTCCCTAGACACCCTAAATAAAGACGCTCACGAATATTGTTCGCATCATCGCACTAAAATCCATGCCATCGATTCACCTTCAATACCTGAAGTGCCTAAAACTTCTTGCCGCTGGCATGGCGAGCAGTTTTCTACAGGCGACAAGCGATCGCTCTTTGGTCAATCGCTCGCCATTTTTACCGCCCAATAATCCATCCGCGGTGGTTACTGAAACTAAGTCAGCACGCTTTCCCGAGCTGCAATTCGTAGGCTTTTTGGGCTCGGCGCCCGATTGGTCCTTTGCGCTATTCTTTAATCCCCAAAATCAAGTTAAATGGCTCAGCTTGGGTGCGGAATTTGCGGATGTTAAGCTTGTGAAATTTGATTCGATTGCTCCCAGCATAACGGTAGAACATGCTGGCCAAACAAAAACCATCAAAATGGCTCAAAGTGCACCGCCGTTAACCCAGGCCCCATCGGGCCTACCACGGAACCCAAACCACAATCAGGCCGCCGCGATCGCACTCCCCGGGCAAAAAGCGTCCAAGACTGGCAGCAAACAGATCCCGCGCCGCCGGATTATTTTGCCGAAAAAAAATAATCCATAAGATTCCATGGATCCGCTTAACTTATTCCAGGAAGATCTATCGAATGATCTAGCACAGTCCCTGCGCACGATGCCACGTAGGGATCGACTCACTAAATTGGCGCAGGAACTCGAAACAGCTGAAGATACGATCCTTCAAAAAATTGCCTCAAGCACTCAGCACAGCTATGTGGATACGATTGAAGACCCACTCATTCATTACAATTCATTGCCCATTCGTTTGCTAACTGATGCGCTGATGATCCCCATACAGATTAATGAAAAAGCGCAAACAATCGAATTGGTGAGCAATTGGCCTCCCGAAGGCACCCTATCCGATTGGATTTATGCCCTGACGCAACTTCGCCCAATTTGGAAATTGTGCACAACACAAAAAATCTTGGATCAAATTCATGACATGTATGGCATCGGATCCGCGTCCTTGGAAAACACCGATCTTGTCGAAGCGGATGACACGATACAGGACGAAGAAGATGAAGATGCTGCCATCATTCGCTTCGTCAATGAAGTCATTCGCCAAGCGCTCAAAGATCGCGCGACCGATATTCACTTTGAGCCCCAACGGAATAATTTGACCCTCCGCTATCGCATCGATGGTCATTTGGTTCCAGTTCAAGTCCCAGAAAATCTGCATCAATTTCAGCCAGCTATCATGGCCCGTCTAAAAGTGATGGCGCGGCTAAATATCTCAGAACGCAGACGCCCACAAGATGGTCGCATTAGCTTTAAAGTTGATGATACCACACTCGACATTCGCATTTCGACCTTGCCAACCCTTTTCGGCGAAAGCATCAGCCTGCGCTTGCTCCAGCAACAACAGCAAACCAATAGTGTTGAGTCACTTGGCATGGATGCTGATTTGATTGCCAAGATCGAGCCCGTACTCCAGCGCCCGCACGGCATCATATTGGTCACCGGCCCCACTGGATCTGGAAAATCGACCACTCTCAATGCTTTCATGCGAAAGATTCGCTCGCCAGAGCGACGCATCGTGACCGTCGAAGACCCGATCGAATACGAAGTCACTGGCATCAACCAAACTCAAATTAATAGCGAGATTGGTCTGAACTTTGCGCAAGCGCTGCGTCATGTTTTAAGACAAGACCCTGACGTCATTATGGTCGGTGAAATCCGAGATACCGAAACCGCCTCCATCGCGATCCGTGCCTCGCTAACGGGTCACTTGGTGTTCAGCTCCTTGCATACCAACGATGCTGCGGGAGCACTAACTCGGTTAATCGACATGGGAATTGAACCCTTCCTGATCGCCTCCTCGATTCAGCTCGTCATCGCTCAAAGGCTGGTTCGGCGTCTTTGCCCAGCTTGTAAACAAAAACAAGCTCATACCGCCGCTGATTTACAGCAGGTCACCCAAGCATTAGAAGTCGATCCTCCCACAGCGAATCAACTCATCGAGCTCTACCAAGCGAGCGGCTGCGAGCAATGCCAACAAACTGGCTATCAGGGTCGAATTGGACTCTTTGAAGCCCTCAAAATGCAAGAAGACTTGAACGCCCTATTACTAGCCAGAAAATCAGCGCATACAATCCGTCAGACCGCGATCGAAATGGGCATGCAAACCCTGCAATCCTGTGGCTGGCAACAGGCCCTCAAAGGTACAACCAGCCTATCGGAAGTGATGCGTTTTGCAGACGACCTCAAAAAAGCAGCTAAGGCTTAAACTCCAAGTGAATGCAGGCTGAATATCGTGATTACCTTCCATTATAAAGCGATTAGCCCCCAAGGGCAGCGGGCTACTGGGCGTATTCAAGCCCAAAATCGTAAACAAGCGCTATCGCAACTGCAACAACAGGGGCTCAAACCTTTGCAGATAGAAGAGTCGAGCCGTTCGACGACAAAAACAAAGGTTAGATTAAGTGCTCAGTGGAAAATTTGGGCCAAGCACAACACTCACAAATCCCACAAGCTCAGCGCAGACAGCGCCCAACCTTTTATCGAAAACTTGCTGCAACTCCATGCCAGTGGCCTCCCGATTGCCGATGCCATTCAGCTAATAGCCAATCGCGTACAAAACCCTGGGATGAAAGAACTCGGCAATACCCTGCGTAATCACTTGACTAGCGGACGCTCACTAGCCGAAGCGATGAACCAAGTCCCGCATGTTTTTGACTCGAATTTGATTCATCTCATTGAGGCTGGTGAGGCGACGGGTAACTTGGTTCCAATTCTCAGCAATAGCTTAGAACATATGGAAGCAAATCGCTTAGTTAAAAATGAAATCCGCGCTGGACTCGCCTACCCCAGCTTTATTTGCAGCATGGCCATTGGAATTGGCTTATTCACCGTAACCAATCTCATCCCTAAATTACAAACATTGAGCGAGCAAATGGGCGGACAACCAAACTGGTTGACAGAAGCCATGCTTTCGCTTGCCGATTTCGCAGTTTTTGAACTGCCGATCCTCAGCACTTTACTCGTCATCGCAGGCTTCGCCTTTTGGCAGTGGCGCAACAAAAGTTCTGAAGGGCGCCTTAAAAGCGATACATGGCTACTACGTACTCCGCTTGCAGGCAGCATTGTCAGCGATATCAATCTAAGCAAAAGCTTTGCGACCTTGCACTTGCTGTTACAAAACGGCATTAGCTCCATTGATGCCATGCGCTTATCCGCCTACGCAATCAACAATCAAGACATGCGCAATCGCTTTTTGGAAGCCCGAACTGCCCTGCAAGATGGTGCCTCATTTGCCAACGCATTTAAACGAACTGGAGTTCTTCCCCTAAGAGACCTCGATCTCATTGGGATTGGTGAATCAACTGGAAGTTTATTATCGACTCTCGAACGACTTGCGCAACTCCACAGTCAGCAACTTTCCAAGGGCTTTAAAAAACTCACACTGATTGTATCCACCTGTGCTTTGGGGCTAGCGGTGAGTTTAGTCGCCCTGCTTATTTTTGCGATCGTTGTAAGCTTGCAGGGCGTAAGTGAATCGATCCTCACACGTTAGCCTGACCATCCGACGAAAGTCCCACTGTCGCTCACAACTGCGGCGATCAAGCACCATCATTATGGGTACCTCTGAAAACCTACCAAGACCGAGACGAATACACTTTTGGTTTGAAAGACTTGCCGCTTGCTGTGCGCTGGCGGCGTTGCTCTCGCCAAGGCA
>CAWVTP010000028.1:0-20558 GCA_963933035.1 uncultured Puniceicoccaceae bacterium
CTGATCGGGTTGACCATTCTAAAGATGCAGTGGAGCTGATTACTGGCTTCTGGATAGACGTAGGAGCCCGATTTTTTAACCATACCATTCGGGAAACTTATTCTGATTATGTATATTCAGTTCCCGCAAGTGGTAAGCTAAGAAAACTCATTTCTAGTTATGCGTCAGTAAACCTTGGAAGTAGTCAATTTTCTGCAGGAACAGAATCACACAAATATAATCCTGATGGAGGTCCATCCCAGAATATGAGTACCCAATCTGGGTTGGGCGATCCAAATACAGTATACTGGACAAATCACAGCAATCTTTGGATAGATAAATTTGAAACTACTATTAATGAGGGCGTATGCACCAATTCAGGCATAAATGTTTTAACTGGAACTGGTTCAGCTTTTGGAGGGTCAACAAACAATAGCGTAGATGTAACTATTGATTAATATGTATTATCTAAAATTATTAAATTGGCTACTTTGCTTCGTTTTTCTACTTGCTGGTTGCTCTCCCAAGAAAAAGAAAGAAGTTTCGGCAGATGTTGAGCCGAATCTTGTTACTTCAGATAATTTGACATCCGTTCCTGATAGTGCTGAGGAATCAATTTCAAAAGAAGATGTCATCAATAATGCCATTACTAGTTATAACATCAGTCTCAGCGCCGATGAAAAAAAGACTATACTTAAACCAATCAGAGAATCTCTGAATGAGCAAATTGACAATAAGCATCTTAAAGCTCTAAGGGTAAAAATAGAATCAATGCTTAATTTAAGAGAGGCCCAGTTAAGGGGAGATGCGAACTTCGACTTACTTTTGAATCGGCAAATTGAGAATACATTTTCTCAGGCAGATTGGGAAAATACTACGCGTAGTACCCCTGATATAGATGCTTTACTTGATGCACGTAAAAAGCTTAGTGAGCAGTTCCCTGATTCATCGGAGGAAGCTATTTTTCAAGCTCAGGATGCACTCTTTAAGCAAGCGCTTACGCAAAAGTTACGAATTGAAGTAACCAAAGAAATCGTAATTAGCATGTCCGAAATAGATGAGTTTCTATCGCAATATAAGGCTAATAGCGACATTCATCTATATTATATGAACAAGCATCTAAACCTTGAAGCAGCAGCTTTAGAATTAAAAAAAGACCAGCATTGGAATAAATGGCTTTCGTCTCAAAAGAGTAACCTCAATCAGCGCTGAAACACCTAACAGAGAAACAACGTGGTGTCTGTCAGAGCAAGCTTTCATCATATTAGCCGCTCCCACAGCAAAGGGCACTGCTGGCTGCCTGATTTATGGAATTTAAGCCGTCCTGTTCGCACAAAAGCTTTATATCCAATCTTCGCTGATCGGCGCACTCGCACGGGTTCCGTGCTCAAGCAGTTTGCCAGCGAAGGTTTGACATAAAGCGTGCTTGTGCGAAGTGCCAGCAAGTCTGGCTTAGTCCAGAGTCGTCATCGACGACTTCACCAAAAAATCATACAAACACACCACTCCAGGAAATCGTCGACAAGCCGCAGCATTGACCCCTTTTAACCGAAAAAGGGCCACCTGGAGACAGCAGAAGAAAGGCAGGAAATGAGAGCTTGCACATGTAGCCCTAATGTGCCACACTCGTGCATTATGGAAATCAAGGAAGCAGTTGTAAAAGCGAGAATCGAACCCAGCTTAAAGCGTGAGACAGAGATGATTTTAAACCGACTTGGAATCAGCACCACTGAAGCCATACGTATGTTTTTGACTCAGGTGCGTCTTCACGGGGGGCTCCCCTTTGAAGTGCGTATCCCAAATACGGCAACTCAGGCAGCGATTAACGACTTGGAATCTGGTAAGGGAGAACGCCTCAGTAGTGTCGATGCGCTTTTTGGCGATCTAGACGACTAAGCTGATATGCTCGATCCAGTCCGTTCCTCTCAGTTTAAGAAAGACCTCAAGAAGGCAAAGCGACAGGGTAAAGACCTAAAACTGCTACAGTCAGTTGTCATCACACTTGCAAATGAAGAGCCATTGGAAGAACACTTCCGCGATCACGAGCTTACTGGAAACTGGCGCGGCTATAGCGAATGCCACGTCAAGCCTGACTGGCTCCTGATTTACAAGGTCGATGGTGAAGACTTGAAACTGGCCCGACTGGGTAGTCATAGCGAGTTGTTCCATTAAGCTGCGCCATGAAAAAGCAGTGACAAAGCGGCCTGTAGCCGCATCATAACAAACCATCTGCTGTTAAGATTAGAACATGCTTCCCAACTGTCACTGCCACTTGGCGGCAGGAGAAGCGCAGCAGGCGTAAAGGATGATTTGCCAATACGCCAAACAGCACTTAACTTTTTTGAATTATGAGCACTATTGAAACCATCGTCGAAGATCTCCGCTATCTACCGAAAGACCGTTTTGCCGCTGCCGCCGAAGTCATCCACAAAATGCGTGAAGACTACTTGGCCGAGCGTAACCGCATTATTGATGAAACCGCAGGCTCCATGAGTGCAGCTGAGGCCGCCGTCTTCCAAGAAGCTTTGATCGAAAGCCGCCGTATTGATGCCAACTAATCCCGAGACCGCGCCCGTCCTGCTAGATACCAGCGCGGTGATCGCGCACTTGATCGGCCATGTGAAAATCTCGCAGCGTATCAAGGCAGCAGAACGCTGTTTCCTGCCTTTAACCGCTCTGGGCGAATTGCACCACGGAGTCTACAAGAGTAAACGGCAAGGGCGGACGAAAGAAGCCGCTAAAATCGAGCATGTTTTACGCATCACTGAAATCCTGTATCCAGGCGACAAAACCGCTGACCAATACGGTCGTATGATCGATGCGCTTGAGGCGCAGGGGCAACGTATCCCAGCAAATGACATCTGGATCGCGGCCACCGCCGCGCAATACGATTTACCGCTGTTGACCACAGACGCCCATTTTAGACGAATCGACGGCCTGAACCTCTTACTTTTTGCACCCTGAGTTGACGCATGTTACTGTTAAAAGATGAAACGATTGTATCAAACCTCAGAATTTTGCCCCTCGCCAGACCCTGCAGCTACCGCATTTTTTTGGCGCTCTAAGGAGGATACGCTACTTAAGGTGGAGTTCGATGTAGTTAACCGAGATGATCCTACGAAACATTACTCAGATGAACAACATCGTGAATCAGCACATATTGGGAGTCAGCCGATTTATGCGGGCAGTAGCACTGTCCAAGATCATGTCGCATTCAAAATCGATGGTCTTAGCGGTGAAGATCTTGAATTTAACTGGCGAGCAGAGCCAGCGGAAGGATACAATCACCTCACAAACATTCAAGGACCTAAGGGGGTAAATGAATACCAATGGATTCTGGACGGATCGGCTTACAGCCTTGATTGGAAGCCTGGACGCTATAAAATCATTGTAGACATAGGCAGTAAAACTGTCGAACTTGGAGAGCAAGAGATCGGATGGCGCACTGATGAATATGTTATTATCGGGCAAATAAAACAGTCCGATCAAGTCAACCTAACAATCAATCAACAAAAATCCGTAAAACGCACACTCTACTGGGACATTATAGAAGTACTCGAAGATAAAACAAATTTCCCAATTATTGGTGAAAGTGTTCCTCAAGTTTTCGAAGATTCATTCATGGATCTGAGTGGCTATCTTGCTTTTGGAGCGGGGTCTTTTGCACAAGCTAAAATTAACGGAAACCCAGAAAAAGGCCCATTAAATAGCCGCACCCAAGAATGGTTTAATTCTGGTGAAGTTGATCTCAATAGTACACGCGCACAAAGGATATGGCTTATGCAAGAGCTTTTTAATAAAAGCTATGACGAATTAAATTTATCCGATACATACCCCTATCAAGGGAATGAATTATACCAAGTTGAGAAAAATCGTGACTATCGCATGTACAGCCAATTTCAGTGCCAATTTTTGGTCAATAATAGTAAAAAAATGTATGATTTCCGTGAATTTTCAAACAAATCACGGGCAGGTCTAACTAAAGTCATCAATCAAGGTGTTGCAGTCCTTCCTGCCGGTTCGGTTATCATGGTATTCCCAACGCCTATTGGTTTACCAGATCCTATTTACAGGTGGCCCAGTAGCGACATCGACTTACGTACGATACTAGCGGAAGACCCCGAAGTCTCAAATTATGATTATTCTCGTACAGGCTTTAATGGCGGCAACGGCAACAGTGCGGTTTCTCTCTACAGCTCATCTCGTGTTGGTATTGATGGTCAAAATGCAAATTGGGCCCTAGAAGGACTCGATGTCCCCTGGATCTTTGCTGAGATCATCCACGAAATTAGACCCGACGGTTCAGTGCTGACTGAAATCGAATCAAGCGTTGATAAAATTTTTGATTACGACGGAACATCAGTAAGTGGTGATAATGTATTTAATGAAATTACCATCTTCAAATTAGAGCCTCTTTCGCCTAAAAATACAGAAGAGTACGTTTATCGTAAAAAAGCAGTGCATAAAATGGACGGACAACTCAATGGTTTTATCGATAGTGGCAGTAATACTCGCCCCACTCCATTTACCTTACCGCGTGTCCAATAAGTAATGAAAAAACGACTTTTCTTAGGTATTATTCTCAGTTCCCTTTTAATTGTTTTCTATTTTTTTAGCCAAGAAAAAATACAAAACGAAGGTGAATTAGAGCCCAAAAAAATTACTGAACAGCCCAAAAAATTAAACGCAGACAAAACTAATAAAACTCCTCAAAGCTTATCAACTGTTCCTTTTGCTCCATCGGATAGCTCCGCAATACCAGAACGAGGAGAACAGGGAATCTTGAATCGCTTATACTTAGAAGTTGAAAACAGTGGAGCATCTGGAATCCATGAAGTTCTAGGCTCTGAAATCAGTTACGAGAATCGTATTAAATTTTTGAGAAGTCAGTTAAAGCACGAATCTGCTCAAGTGCGTTTCGCAGCGGTTAATTATTTATACATCCACGGAGACGAGAGCGGCTACGACACCCTACAAGAATTACTAGCTCAAACGAAAATTGAGAGATACCCACCAAAAGGGGAATTTAATCACGTAGACATCTTAAGCCTGTATGAACACTACCGGATAGAAGATAAATATGGACTCTTGGCAAACAAAATCTATTCTATCGAAGATTGGCAATTGTTAAGGGGGAAATTAGATTTCTTGCTTCGAATGAACATAATACGTGCTGAATATTTTGACAGTACATCGAAATTTTACGGCCATTTGCTAGATTATTCTGATCAAAATCCCAGATCTTATTACTACCTTGATTTTTTACGGTTATACAAAAGTGGATTTAAATTCGCGAAAGCAGATGGTCTCAAATTTGCGGAAGATCGTTTTATCAATGGCGCTAAAGGAATGGATGAACCATCAAAAAAGATTGAGGTTAAAACAATCAATGCCTACACACTAGCTGCGCTGGGACACCCTGAGGCCGAATCGTATACTGGCTATTTGAAAGACGTCATTCAAACGCCTTACATAAATAAAAATGGATATACGGTCCAAAGTTATGCGAACCAAGCATTAGAATATCTAGCTGACTTAAAAACAAGCGACACACAATCCTTCATGGAAAACCAGTTATTAACTGCATTTACCAAGGATAACCATGAAATCCAACAGCGTCTTTATGTGAATTTAATTATGCGCTATAAATCAAGAAAAGCATTGGAAAATATTGAAAGCATACTCGATCGTCCACGATCTGAATCTACAGGATCAACTTATGACCTAATGCGATTAGTTGCTAAAATACCCAATAAGCGTATCCAAGAAAAATTAAATAACTGGACCAGCGAAGGATCCCAGCGATACCTAAACGACATTCGAATGCATTCACCTTATTACGTATTGGCCGATCGTTATATGTATGATTTTCATGTCGATGAATGGAATGCCATTAAAGAATTTTATGAATTTCTTTAAAGAGGGAAAACCCTAGGCCATTTGCTTCAGTTTATCCACCCCACCGCCCCGAAAGCAAGGGGCACCGCTGGCTGCCTGATTGTATGAAAGATCGGCGCACTCGCACGGGGTCCGTGCTCAAGCAGCTTGTCGGCGAAGGTTTGACATAAAGCGTGCTTGTGCGAAGTGCCAGCAAGTCAGCAGGCAGCTCAGCCGAGCCCATTGCTGTCGGGGCGAGCAACAGACCCTCGAAAAGCCCCAGGCCCATCCTCCAACAATTTGGCTGAAGCCGAAGTCCTCAAAACCCCGCGCCCGAGCGCTCCGCCATGGCCCGCCAGCCCTGCCTAGGAGTAAAAGAGAATGCAATAAAAGCTTGCTCGGTGGGAAATCCCACATATCATACAGATATTATGGAATTGGCCGTTAAAAAAAATTACGATGCAAAACTTGATGCAAAACGACGCTTGACCATCCGCAACGCATCCACCGAGTTTTACCACGTTACCGAATACGAGGATGGCACAGTAAAGCTCGAGCCACGCGTGCTGGTCTCCCCGGACATGCTTGAACAGATCGATGCTGCCGTGGAACGGCACAAGGCAGGTCATAAAGGCACCAAGCTAGACTGGTCAAAGCTTCCCGATGTTTAAAGTCACATGTTTACCATTTATCTTGACGGTGAAGCTGAAAAGCTGATCAACGAATTGAGCGATAAAGCACTTGCAGGCACTTTAAACCGTGACGAAACGGATCTCTACCGAAAAATCTGCAAAGCCCTGCAGAACCTGGAAACTAATCCGAGGCATCCAGGCCTCAAATCTCACGAAATCGACGTGTTGACGGAAAAATACGGAGTGCGCATCTGGGAATCCTATCTGGAGAATAAACGATCCGGTGCAAGGCGTATGTTCTGGATCTACGGACCGGAGACGAAAGAAATTACTATTGTCGGCATCGAAAATCATCCTGAGCTAGGTCGTGGTTTTGCTCGCGTTAGACTTGCAGAGGGGGCAATAAATAAAACTATCGAGAATCAGCAGAAGTCCAAGAAATGAAACACACGTACCAACCGTCAGGGATTGAATCTGCCTTAGACCCCATTACTGGGGCATTTTTTTGGCGCTCTAAGGAGGATAGGCTACTCAAGCTGGAGTTGGATGTTGATGCGACCGACACCAATACCAAGGCGGAGGGCACGCGTTCAGTCAAACGCGGTGAAACTACCCTACGGATTCAAAAGTTAGCAATCGATCGCCCTGTCAGCATCCCATGAGCATCGAGCTTTCCTCAGTGGCCAGGCACCCACTTCAATCGACACTTTCTTGCAATGTCCGATAATCGATCTTCCCGGTCCCTAGGAGGGGCAACTGCGCTCGCACCTGAATGGTCTTGGGAAGCGCTAAACTTGCAATCCCCTGCGCCTTAAAATAAGCCTGCAGGCTAGAACTATTTGCATCTGGATAATCGCTGACCAAGATCAAAGCTTCGCCCTTTTTACGGTCATCCACGGCAAGGACTGCGTGCTGGTGATTCGGCCAAAGATCGGCCACATAGCCTTCTACGGCGCTCAATGAGATCATTTCTCCGGCAACTTTCGCAAAACGCTTGGCTCGTCCCAACAAGTGCACAAAGCCGTCTTCATCAATCTGCACAATATCACCAGTATCATAAAAACCCTTTTCTGGGGGGACCACAACACCCGGCTGCTGTGGTAATAAATAGCCTTGCATAATGTTGGGACCCGAAACCTGCAACCGTGCGCCCTGCTCGATTCCAGGAACTGGCTGCAGCTGATACTGGATACCGGGAAGCAAACGGCCCACCGTGCCTGGCTTATTGTGCATGGGCGTATTGGTCGACAATGCGGGCGCGGTCTCCGTCGCACCATAGCCTTCAAAAATACGCACCCCATATTTTTCCGTCCATTCTTTGCGAGTACTTTCCTTGAGTTTTTCCGCACCCGCAAATACATAGCGAATCGAATAAAAATCATAGGGATTGGCGAAGCGCGCATAGCCCGACAAGAAAGTATCCGTACCAAATAGGATGGTGGCATTGCTATCATAGACTAGCTCAGGCACGATTCGATAATGGAGTGGCGAGGGATAGAAAAAAGTGCGAATTCCCGACAATAAGGGCAATAAAGTCCCGCCCGTGAGCCCGAAAGAGTGAAACATTGGCAAGACATTGAACACGATATCGCTGGGCCCGAAATCGACCCGGGCTGCCAGTTGAAAGCGATTAGCCTGAATATTTCGGTGCGACAAAACCACCCCCTTGGGGGCACCCTCAGAACCGGAGGTAAAGAGAACCACAGCCGGATCCTCAACCGCCCCTCTCAACCCTGGCAATGAGCAGCAAGCAGGGAAAAGACTGGCCATCAAACCCTTCAATTTGTCCCAGCGAGTGATGTCAGCAGCGATCTCCTCTAAATACTCCACCCGGATCGCTTGTGCCTGCAAGGCATCCACCAAATGCTGTAAATTGGCGGCTTGGATAAATTTCCGAGCGGTGATTACTCGCCGAAGCTGCGCAGTTTGGCAGGCTGAACATAGGCTATGCGCTCCTGTCGAAAAATTCAACATGGCCGGCACCCGTCCATAGGCCTGCAAGGCAAAAAAAGTGACCACCGTACTGAGCGCATTCGGTAGCAGAATTCCCACAAACTCTCCCTTTTGTGTCTGACGCGACAGCGCATCACCCAGCACAGTGCTACGCATTAATAATTGCCCGTAATTCATTTTTTGGCGACTGGCCTCTTCCGCAATAACATGCCGTCGCCCATGTAAATGCACTTGGTCCAGCAGCGATTGATAGAGCGTCTTATTTTTATCGGCCGAGTCGAACAGCATTTCACTCATCAAATCGTACAGTTGTACCCCAGCCAAGTTTCGACGCGCTCGACCCTTTATCTTTGGATCTATTTGAAAACGAAGCGGCTCTAGCAGGGTCAAGGTAATGGCAGGAAAACAACGGGTGCGGACTTTCGCTTTGATGCGCGAAAAGGGCGAATACTGGGCCCCATCAATCCGAACCGGTAGAATTTGCGCACCCGACTTGTCGGCGATCATGCCGGGACCCTCATAGACTTTCATCAAGGAACCGGTCACCGTAATGCGCCCCTCAGGGAAAATGACACAATGCCGGTCCCGACGAATTTCACGAATCATTCCCTTAATCGCCATTGGGCTGGCGGGGTCCAACGGAAAGGTTTTTGCCAGCCGTAAAAAGGGCTGCACAAACCAACGTTTAGCGATCTGAAGATTTATGGCAAAAAGTGGCTGCTGGGGCAAATAAAGCGCCAACAATAAGGCGTCCAGAAATGACAGATGGTTGGCAACAATCAAAACGCGTTTGCCTGCTTTTTCATAATGCTCCAATCCTCGTACCTCGACGCGATAGAGTCGCGAAAAAAACCATTTTAGTAATTGCTTAGCCATTATTTCCTTTCTGATGAACCATTCGACGGACGAGGACACAGACCCCGAAATTAAGGACGGCGACGCCCAAAAATAATTGAAGTAGATCAAAACCAAGTGCAAATAGAACGACTGCTAGCACGCTGGCCCCCACCATAAAGAGGGCGTTCATAATATTATTGGTGGCAAGAATGCGTCCCAAAGTCGACTGAGGACTGTGATGCTGCAAAATTGCATAGAGCGGCACAATATAGATACCGGCCGAAAAAGCTAAGCCCACTAGGCTGAATACGATGCCCCAGCTGGCGAAACCCTGTTGTAAAAACTGCAGCGCATTGAGTAAGATCTGCGGCTGCGGGCTCCAGCACTCGCTGTAGGCATACGAGGCACCAATGAGTAAAAGCAAGCAACACGACATCCCCCAACAGCCATAGGGAACCAAGCGGCCGTTGATGGCCCCTTTCATGAAAGCATTACACAGCAGCGAACCCGTGCCCACTCCCAAACAAAATAAGACCAAAAAGAGCGTGACGACGCTTTCATCGCCCCCCACCACTTTCTGCGTGTACAAGGTGAACTGAGTCAAACAAGTGGCGCCAACAAACCAGAACCAAGAAATCGCCAAAATTGAGCGCCACAATAGCGGCATTTTTTTGACCCCCGCAATGATGGCATCACTGGCACGAAAAACGTTCCAATCAATCTTTAAGTCCGGCTGATGACAGCGCGCTCGTGGAATCGCGCGACTTCCCAGGTAGCCTATCACTGAAAACAGGACCAAACAACTAAGTAATACAGCAAATCCAGTCGTGCTCCGAACCAGAAGGCCACCCACCAGCGTCCCCATTAAAATCGACAAAAAGGTCCCCAGTTCAATCAAGCCATTACCTGCAATCAGTTCCTCTCGTTGCAAATGCTCCGGTAACAAACTGTACTTAATTGGACCAAAAAAAGTCGATTGCAGCCCCATCAAAAATAGCACCCCAAAAAGTCCGAGTAAGGATTCACTAATAAAAAAATAAGCCGCTAAGCACATAATAATGCACTCCGCCTGTTTGATCTTCTGACTCAACCACGCTTTTTCAAACTTGTCTGCCAGCTGACCCGCCAATGCGGAGAAAAGAAAAAAAGGCAGAATAAAGACGCCCGCAGCCAAGTTGATCAGCATCGCAGTGTGCTCGCCCGACTTTGCTGCGCTTTCATAAGCAATCCATATCAGCAGTGCATTTTTAAAAGCATTGTCATTAAAGGCACCCAAAAATTGTGTCACAAAAAGCGGCAAAAACCGCCGACTTTTTAAGAGCTGCATTCCCATATTCATTTGCCACCTCCCTGCTGTACATCGAAAGCACCATTCAACAAAAAATGAAGAGTCTGACGTTGCACTTCTGCATTGCTGGGAAAAAAGGTATGTGATACTGGCAACACAGCATGGGCACGCATCCCCAATACACGCGTACTGTTTACCGAGACTTTTCCATCATCCACACCCGGAATCAGCCAAGATGAAAAAGGATCGATACTGCGATTTCCCGCCAGCACCCCAAGCTCGTAGTCCACTGGTCCCAGCAGTTTTTGAAGGTCCACTTGGGTGCCTAGTTGTTGACCCGCCGGGCCATAAAAAGTACGAAAGAGCCAGTTCTGCTTAAAAAAATCAGCCACTTCACTGCCCTGATTGGGAGGCGCCAGTTGCACCACTCGTCCAAGCCGCTCGGGTCGATAACGATGGATCCACGCCCGGGCTAAGAGCCCTCCCATCGAATATCCGACCACGTGTACGGGCGTATTTGTTGCCTGGATGCGATCGGAAACGTGCTGCTGAAACCAGTCGACCAAGTCCTCGATCGAATGCTCAGTAGATGGGTACTTGACATTCATCACATCAAAACCGCTCTGAGCTAAGGCCGTTTCCAGCGGCTGCATATGCCGAGGCGAGCGCGCAATCCCATGCAATAAAAGTACGCGTTCGGCAGCCATAGATGATACGGTCAACAGAAAACCGAGCAGGCATCCAATTATACCGCGTAAAGAATCAACTCCCCGCATACTCTAAACCCCGTAGGTAATTCACAATTAAGTCGTCCATCATTTCCTGCAGCGCAGACGACGAGCTGGGCGCCAAGCGTCCACTTAAGCCGAGTAAGCAGATACCATGAATGCTGGCCCATAGGGTTCTGGCCGCCAGTTTCGCGGCATCCGGATTCGATAACAGCCGCGACAAGGGCGCTTCCAACAAATCGAATAGGGCTTCCCGCTTAGCTCGATACCAATCTGGTACGTCCGCCTTGGATCCACGCGGCGCCTCAAACAAGGCAGACCAGCGCTGTTGATGCGTACATGCAAAATCCAAATAAGCAGTGGCCAATGCTTGCAACTGGGCGAGACCTTCCGCCCCTGCCGCTAAACGCTGCTGCACACATTGCGCTAATTCATCCAAAGTTTGCCCGTTTATACTGGCAATCAAGCACTCATGGGTCCCGAAAACGTTGTAAATCGTCCCTACAGTGTACCCAATCCTACGCGCCAATTTGCGCGCACTAAAAGCTGCAAAGCCACCCTCCGCAATCATTTGATTGCCCGTCAGAATCGCCATGGAGCGCAGCTCCTCATGTGTATGTTCACTCCTCCTACCCATTATTTAAAAAAATAAACACTGTATAATTTATTTAATTAACACCGTTCAATTTAATAAATGGACTGTCAACATCTTTAACGAACAAAAGAATAAAAAAACAAAGTTACAAAATCACTAACAACAGCCTTAAAGAATACACTGAATCGAAATCATGGTGCGTTGGACCTCGCTTGATCAATCGCCGACTGCCAACGTTTCAGTCGTGCATCAATTTGACTCCCGTAGTCAACCTGATGCTGCTCTAACAACAACTCAATGGCGCGTTCAGCCAATTTCCATTCCGAATCCTTTAGACAACGATCGACGTAGGGTCCCAGCAAACGATCACAGAGATAAGTCGGCTGACTTTCATAACGCGTGATAAGTTTCCGCAATTCGCTAAATGTCGACCGCGATCCGCTGTCGTGCAAAGCCTCTAAAAAAGGCTTCGCCAATGCTTCAATCGCTAGATCCGGACGTTCTTCACCCTGGTCGCGGGCAATCGTCAGCCGAATTTTTTGAGCAGCAGCATCCTGCCCCGCCTGCTCCAGCAAATCAATTAATTGACGGGTGAAACGACTTCGCATTTCATCAAAACGCGTCAGCGAGCGCGCAGCACTTTGATAGGCTTCGATACGCTGATCGAGAGGGGCGCCCTGCCGCTCGAGCAATAAAATTTTTAAGTCCCAGGCATCGACACACTTTTTTTCTAAGTCCAATGCCGTCTCAATGGCCTGTTCGGCTGCTGCTAGTTTACCCTGTCGCAGTCGCAAACGGGCAATTTTCTGGTGAAAGCGCGCCCATTGATACTTCTCTGACTGCAAAAAGTTTTCCGTTGCGTAATAGAGAGCATGATCCGACTTCCGCTCCCAGGTTTGAGGATCAAAAAACTTACCCGCCGCATACGAAGCGGTCCCTCCGTAACGCCCGACTTCAAAATTCCAATCACCTTGATCGCGATAGCCCACCCAGGCATGATAGCCGTCTGAACCGGCTCCGCTAATTTGAACACTTGGGATTCCAAGTGACTTACACACTTGTGTCATGAAGTAGGCTTGATCCACACAAATACCTCCCTCTTGTTTGATCACAGGCAGACTGTAATCTTTTAAGAGCCAATGATATTCATTTTGATCAATGCGATCATGACGATAGGCAATCCCACGATAGAGCTGATCGATGCGACTCCAGCTAAAACGCTGCGCTTCTGCTGCCCATTCAAAGTCAGCAAAGTCCGCATGGATATCCACAACATATTTCAACTCTCCAATCGATAGCTGCGACAGGTCCAACTGCAGCCTGTTTGATTGGGCCGCTTGTTTGAAATAACGATACACTTTCGAGGCTGATTGCAGCTGCCCATTTTTAGACTTTGCGAGTCCTGTTTGGTGATGAGGCCACCGCTTGGGAGGCGCCTGATCATGGACCAGCGCAATCGCTAAAGCAAGGGTTGCAAAGTCCTCCATCCAATCTGGATCTTGTTGATCGATCATCTTAAGCAGTTCGAAGACCTGCTGAGGCTGATCTTTGGGATGAATCGCTGCAGCGAATGTCTCCACGAATTCCACATTGCGGGCACATTTAGCCGCAAAGGGATCCGTACTCGGCCCCAAATCCACCCTCGCTAAAAAAGATGCTAAAACACTGTAATCATGGCTCCATCTCGCCTGCTCAAACTGGCGTCGTTCGTATGCTTCTAGTGCGTAGGACTCGAGTCGCTCCTGCGTTTGCAACCATCCTTCGTCTGCGGCGAACTGCAAAATTTTTTCACTTAAATCAGCCGCTGCGATCCAGAGCACAGCGCAAGAAAACAACAGCGCCGCGCCAAGCAACTTAAACCATCGCCCGTAATACATATACATCAGATATTTTTTTAGCGCCCCCCTCTATAATTGCGAGCCCATTTGTAAAAGGTCGAGCATCGCCAGTGCATCCGGAGAATCACCGTGGACACAGATCGTTTCGGCGGTTAGCGAAAAATGAGCCCCAGATTGAGCCAGCATTTGCTGTGTCTGCTGCCAATGCTGATAGCGCTCCCAAGCTGGCTGAGGCTCGAGCACCGCACCGGATTCTGAGCGGGGAAGCAATGTACCTTGTGGCGTGTAGGCGCGATCAAAAAAGATTTCGTCCATGACGGATAACCCGCTACGGCGTGCACGTGACACGCAGCGTCCGCCAGCCAATCCCAAGATCACAAAATCAGAACAGTTGTGGCGTACAAAATCAATGTAAGCCGTTAAGTGTTCCGCAGACTTCTCAACCAAATGATAGAGGGTACCGTGCAACTTGATCCCATGAACAGTCACACTGTAACGAGCTGCTATGGCTAAAAAGGAGATGAGCTGTTGCTCCAAAATTGCTCGGAACTCTGAGACCGTCGGAGGCTTTCCTCCACGACCGCCGGCGATGGCCAAGCCGGGATGAGCCAAAACCATGCGGCCCGCTGCCTGCGCTTGCCGCAAGCAGGCCTCTGTGCGCGCCAGGCTCCCGGCGTGCACCCCACAACAAATATTCACGGCGTCCACTCGAGCCATCAGTGCCGCGGTCAACTCAGGGGCTTCGTCCTCCCCCAAATCACAATTTATGATCAATCGCTCCATCGAAAACGCACTTGAGTCCCGGGTGCACATTGAGCCAGTCGAGATCGATCCGCCTCGCTTAAAATGGCTAACTTGGGATAGCCTCCTACAGTCGGCCCATCCACCATTGTCACAATGGGTTGCCCGTTGCCGGGAATTTGAAAACTGCCCGGCAAGACGGGTTCACTGAGCATGGAGGCAGGCCCCTTCAACGCGGGGCCTTCTAGGCGATACCCACATCGGTCGGAGCGCGAGGAAACGCGCCAAGTGCTTGCTATAAATTGCTGCCGAACCTCAGCAGCAAAGAGATGCCATTGAGGGCCCGGCATCACGGGTAAAATCAACGGCGAGTCGCTTTTTGGGCTACTTGCTAGCGACAATCGACGGCGTGCAACGCGTTCCGTCGAGCAGCGTGGCTGGGCTAAAACAGCTGTGAATGTTTGGTTTTGCACAATTTTTTGTCCCACAGTACAACGCGGATCGACGGCGGAACTCCCAAACCAGCGGGGCGCCTCAAATCCGCCTGGCGCTGCCAAGTAGCTCCACAGACCCTGCCGGTGTGGCTGCAGGCATAACAGGGTGCCCTTCGCCAGCCATTGAGCCGTCCCAGCAGCGAGAGCATCCCCTGCCGCGGCCCCCGCCAGGGCAAACCAACCCGCAACCTCAACCTGCAAGCGCGCGCCCGTGTGAAGAAATTCGATACAAGGAGCATTCGGTGCGTTTCCTAGGAGTTGATTGGCCTGCAAAAACGCAGTTCGATCCATTGCACCGCCCATCGGAACACCAAAACGCAGCCAGCCCCTGCGCCCCAAATCTTGCACACTGGCTCCCATTCCGAGCGCTGTAATTTTTATTCTGGGTCGCATCAGCAGCTAATCCATCGCAACAAAACGTACCCGATCGCCCACATGGAGCGCGAAAACCTCACGAGAATCGCTGGCTGATTGCCTAGCAGCGCTCGTATCGAACAGCGGAAAGTCGGTCTGCCCTAGGAGATGCCAGCCACCGGGACTGGCGACGGGATAAATTCCAGCATGCGCCCCCCCGATCGCCACCGAACCTGCCGGCACATACTCACGAGGTGATACCATGCGATTTAAATGCAAACGAGGATCCAGCCCGGATAAGTAAGGAAATCCTGGCATAAACCCCATAGTATGTACACGATACTCCGGCGCTGCATGCAAGTCCACGAGCTCCCGAGTGGATAAGTCGAGCTGGCGGGCCACCCGCTGCAAATCGGGCCCCTGATAATGCACTGGCACTTCAATCACGGCAGACAGCGTGTCCTCCTCGCTCATGGTAAAGGCGGCTACATGTTGCAGCACATAGTCTTTCAACCGCGGCACGGATTTTGGCGAATCGCAAATGAGCAGCAGCTTATCGTAACCGCTAACCCATTCTTGGAGGCCTCGCTGAGTTGCCGTTTGTAAAGTGAGCTCCAACGCGGGACTCATGCCCACATAGCCCTCCTCGCAAAAAAAGGCGCGCTCACCGTAATCCAGAAACTGCATGTAGCTGAACTTGCGTCCATCAACGCCAACTGTCTAACTCAAAAACATGCGCGCTTCGCCGTCACAAAGAACCGTCGATTACTTTTTATGCCAGTTACTCACAAAACGAGTTCACTCTGCGATCGAGTCGCGGCGGCTACAAACCAAAGTACAGCGACTTCCACGCCGTGGCAACAATCATAAAAGCTGAAAAAAATAATAGAAACTGCTTGCTATCAGACTTGAATCCTATTTGCTGCGAAGTTTTCCATGAAAGCCACTATTAAAACACAAGGTCGTCAATTCACTGTTACGGAAGGCGATATTCTAAAGCTCAACGCATTCCCCAACACACAAGCTGGAGACAGCGTCGAGGTCACTGATGTGCTGATGCTAGGCGAAGGTGCTGATACACGTTTCGGAAGCCCACTAGTCGCAGGCGCCTCAGTAGAACTTTCTATCCTTGAAAATAAGAAGGATAAAAAAGTCATCGTGTTCAAAAAGAAACGTCGCCAAGGCTACAAGAAACGTCGCGGGCATCGTCAACACCTGTCTGTCGTCAAGGTTACCGCCATCAAGGGTTAATTTAATCACAAACCACTCACTGCTATGTCACACAAAAAAGGACAAGGAACTTCTCGCAATGGACGCGATAGCCACTCAAAACGCTTAGGCGTTAAAAAGTTTGGTGGTGAGCGCGTTATCGCTGGCAACATTATCATGCGCCAACGTGGCACTCGCTATCATCCAGGTACGAATGTAGGTATGGGCCGCGACCACACACTGTTTGCCCTTAAGCCCGGCAATGTTGCTTTCGACAAGGCTCACCGCTTGATCCATGTCGTTGAGAGCGCAGTAGCTTAAATCTACAGCGACTTCAAATTTTGCAAACGCCACTGTTTTAGTGGCGTTTTTTTACGCCGTTTTGGTCGCATGCGATTGAATTGCTGTCGCACGGTACCCAACATCGCAGACGATTAGGTCGCCGATGCCAGTCAACGCTTAGTCCTCACTGCCAACGGCACTCCATGCGCCCAGGCCATATTCACTCCCCCTGCAGTGCCGCACGAATAATCCCGACAGTTAAATTCTGAGGAAGTACTTGGGCGGGCTCTCCAGGAAACTGTAGTATATAAAGCGGAACTCCCGAACGCCCGTAGACTTCCAACGCACGACTGATCGCTGGGTCACGCGAAGTCCAATCTGCCTCAAAAAGCGCCACATTGGCCTTCTCAAATAATGCCTGCGTCGCTTCGGTGCGTAAAGCGACCTTTTTATTTACCTGACAAATCACACACCAACTGGCGGTGAAGTCGATAAATATGGGACGGCCTTCCAACAAAGCATTTTCTACAGCGACTTCGCTCCACGGTTCCCAATGATCGGATTTCTTGGCCTGCACGCCTGCCAAAGCAGACCAAAGAGCTGATATCAGTATCAATAAACTACAGGCACTGGCAAGACGTCGACTGCGCTGAGACTTTACCGGTGCCGCCCAGCGTCCATACAGCCAAGCAGCCAGTGCCAGCAACCACAGTGCCAGCAATAAACTCATCACGGCCTCCAGCCCCACCTGTGTGGCCAATACCCACACTAAAAATAAGACCGCAGCAAGCAACAAAAAGCCCATAAACTGCTTGAGCGACTCCATCCAGACGCCGGGCTTTGGCAGGAAATTGACCAGTTTAGGAAAAGTGGATAAAAATAAGAAGGGAGCCGCCAAGCCGAAACCCATCGTCGCAAATAAGAGTAGACCGCGAGCAACACTCGTCTGCACCGCTACGCCACTAACCGAGGCGAGCAGCGGCCCCATGCAGGGAGCGCCCACCACCGCAGCCAGTACACCCATCCCCAGCGAACCAATCCAATCACTGCGCTGCGACAGTTTGCTATCTGCCCCGACCAAACGCGATCCCAACTCAAAGACGCCCAGCATATTCAAAGCAAATCCAAAAAAGAACAGCGCCAACAAGGCCACAAAACTGGGATTCTGCAATTGAAAGCCCCAGCCAACTTGCTCACCTAAGGCGCGTAAAATGAACAGTACAGCCGCTAGGAATACAAAACTTAGAACCACTCCAAAAGTGTAGGCCAAACCATGTCCCAAGACTTGACGTTTTGACTGTCCACAGTGCTGCAGCAGTGAAAATACCTTGAGGGACAAAACCGGTAAAACACAGGGCATAGCATTCAGGATCAGCCCGCCCAAAAAGGCCAAAATGAGCATTCCTGGCAAGCCCCAGCTCAATAAACTTTGCTCCAATCCCTCGTTAGCTTGCGTAGCATTCGTTGTTTGACTCTGCACCAATTGCGAGACGCTTGCAAGTGGCAGGTCAACTTGCCGATACTCTCCGGCTTGCAACAAGACCCCTTGCAGGCGCCCATCCTCCGGTAAAGTTAGCCCTGTTTTTAGGGGCAGACTGAGGCGCTGACCCTCTTCACCAATGCTTTGCGGCTGATTCGGATCCATCCACTCGCTCGAATAGGGAAAAAAGTAATCCCCCTCTGACCAATGGGAAGCTGACGATCCTGAGCCTAGCCATAGATGGACTGCTGCCGCATCACTTTTCACGCGAATGCTATCTAAATTGGATTTCAGGGGCAACTGTCGCCCAGACTCCGCAATTAACGCCGCCTCCGGACTCGCTTGCGACATCGTTGCAACGGCCAGATCAATCTCCAAATCCGCGTCATCTGGCAAACAGAGCTCTTTACACATCAACCAAAAAGCTTTGACCCGAATAGGCAGTTGCGTGCCAATAACGAGTTCCTGACTGCTTTGAATCCGAATGCGGTAGACCGCCGATTGCTTGTACACATAGTTCACCAAACCACCGACTGAAATCTTTTGCGGCACCGCCCATTCAATCGGCCCGGCTTGCAGACCAGGCGGTAAATTCCATTCCAATTCCAAGGGCAAGCCACTGGCTCCCGGATTTCGCCAGTACAAATGCCAGTCGGGATCGAGTTCAATGCGCACGGCCACCGTAAAGGCTTCCCCCGGTACAATGGCACTCCGATCGGACAGTAACTCGACCCGAGCTTGCTGCGCTGGTAGGCAAAGCGCCCCAACAAACCACAAACCCAGTAGACAAAGGCTACGCGACAAGCCGGTTTTTAATACGCACAAAATGGTATCCATACTACTCAGTCCAATTCGACAGTCAAGGGTTCCAAAATTTTTGGTCGAAGCCCTAAAAGCGATGGCTATAAATTTGGATAGGGCACTTCATTCATCCACAAATCTTGCGGCGCTTGACGGCGACGAATTAGATGAGACTGCTGATTTCCATCCAGCATCACCTCAGCCGCCTCTGGATAAGAATTGTAATGCTTGGTCGCCATCGCGGAACAATAAGCACCCGTTCCATCAATCACGCACACATCGCCAATCTGCGCCTCGGGCAAGTCCCGCGGACTCAATAGTTCGGGGTCCCCAGGCGCTGGGGTCAAAATATCACCCGATTCACAACAGTGGCCAACCACCATGTAAGATTTCGACGGACGCGCTATACCGGCTTGTAGTAAACTAATCGGATGCTGCGCACCGTATAAAGAGGGACGCAAGAGCTCCGTCATACCCGTGTCTAATTTCAAGAAATCATAGCCTTGAGGCCCAGTTGAAACAATATCTTGTACTCGACTCAACAGCGCACAGGCATTGGCCAACAAAAAAGTGCCCGGCTCGATCTCCAAGTGGATCTGCCGTCCAGTAGCCTGCGCAAATTCCTTAAATCTTTCGGCAACTGGCGCGCCACATTTTTCTAAATCTGTGCCCACTTCGTTCCGCATTCGAGCCACTTTGTAGCCACCCCCCAAATTTAAACTGGTCACGGTCGGAAAGTGTCGCACCAAATCCAAACTCATGGTCGACACTTTTTGCCAGACAAGCGGGTCGCTGCCCGAACCGATATGGGTGTGTATCCGCACCACCTTCAGCTGATATTGGGCGACCATAGCTTGCACTTGATCCACCCATTCGTGCCAAATCCCAAAACTGGAACTGGGACCGCCAACATTTGTACGGTTGTTCCCCCCCGACCCCGATCCCGGATTAAAACGGAGCCCAACACGCCCCCCTGGGAAGGCTTGACCAAAGCGTTGCAACTGATCTAAAGAACAGGCATTGATTTCAATCCCCAGCTGTACCAACTCGGCGAAGTCCTGCGGCAACTCTTGCGTGCTCAAACTAATTTTTTCCGCAGCTATGCCCGCAGCCAGGGCACGCCGCACCTCGAATCCCGAACTGGCGTCAATTTGAAGTCCTTGCTGGTCAAATAAACTCAGAATCGCCGCATTGGGCGCGGCTTTCATCGCATAACGCACCGTCAGCCCAAATGCGCTAGGAAAGGCTAAAGCAGCTTGCGCCCGCTCGATAAGCGTCGCTTCATCGTAAATGTAACAAGGCGTTGAAAACTTTTCCGCAACGGATTGCGCCGTAGTGAAATCTAAAAAACGAGCAGTCTGTAATGCACACATGTACGAGAGACAAAGCGGCTTCTACAGCGCTGGCAAGTTTGATTCAACCCAAACTATGCAAACGGATTTTTTGAGCATTAGAGTTATGATTGTAAGT
>CAWVTP010000029.1:0-20456 GCA_963933035.1 uncultured Puniceicoccaceae bacterium
GTCAACCCCCATGAACACTCGCTTTTAGCCATGAGGGTGTTAAAGATGGGTTAAAAAGCTCGCTAATCGGCAGTCCCCGCAGTTGTCAATTCTTGACTTTCCAACCATGACACTGCTTTAGAAATAATGCCATCAAAGGCACCATTCGTACAGAATAGATACACTGTAGACTCCTTGTTTGCACTGTGCTCATTTTGCACATACGCAAACAAGGCGTGATTGCTCTCAAAAGCCTGCGCTCGCTTACCTTGACGACTTAAATTGCTAGCGATCATAGTCGTGTTCAAACGCTCATCGCTCGCCAATCGTTCTGCGCGAAAAACAGCGCCCAGCAAAACTTCGTCAGCCGCTTCGAAAGCGTCGACAAAGGCATCTTGAAAGATTGCTTTTTGAGCAGTATTGCTACGGGGCTCAAAGCAACAAACTAATCGATGTTCAGGGTAAACCGCCTTTACAGCTGCAATGGTGTGCGCGATAGCTGTAGGATGATGCGCAAAGTCCTCGATTAAAACCGATTGAGGACTGCTGTAACGCAATTCCTGACGACGGACCACTCCTCGGTAAACGCTCAAGCATTTTAGATCGAGCTCTATGGGCGAATGAAGCGATTGCGCAAAGGCTGTTGCTAGTGCCGCCATCGCCACATTACGGGCATTGTACAATCCGTGCAAATTTAGCTTCACTGTCGCCCAAAATGTCCCCTGCCAGCTTAAGTCAAACTGCGCACCCTGCGGGGAATCGATATAGTTTAAGATGATCAAATCATTGTGCGCTTGAGTCCCGACCAAGAAACAAGAAGCGGGAGCACTCTCTCGTAAGGATACAACTTTAGGATCGTCTCCGTTCAGCAAGATTCTACCTGAGCCGGGAACCACTTTGAGCAGATGCAAAAAACTCGTATAGATCGCCTCAAAATCCCGAAAAATATCGGCATGATCAAACTCTAAATTGTTCACCAAAAGTATTTTCGGCTTATAGTGTATAAACTTGCTGCGTTTATCAAAAAAAGCACTGTCATACTCGTCTCCTTCAATGACAAAGTTAGCATCGTCACCCAGGTGAGCCCCTGCGTGCAGATCATGCGGACATCCTCCAATCAGCCACCCAGGTTGCCCGCTTTGTTGAAGTAAGTAAGCAATCAGTGCCGTGGTGCTCGTTTTTCCATGCGTGCCTGTCACCACAATCGGATGCCGTTTGTCCAATAAAAATTTCCGAATGAGCTCAGGCAACGAAAGGTATGCTTGCGTGGACTGTTCCAGCAACCATTCCACTTCTGGATTTCCGCGGCTCATCGCATTGCCTACCACCACACAATCGACTTGCAGTGTTGCAAGTCGAACAGGATCGTAACCCTCGTAAATCTGAATACCAGACTGAATGAGTGCCTGCGACATCGGGGGATAAATCGATTGGTCAGATCCTGTTACTTGATGTCCCTGCTGCTGCAATAAAAGCGCGGCATTCCCCATTGCCGTACCACAAATACCCATAAAGTAGAAATGCATAGTCTCCCAAGATCCACAAATGAGCGATGAACTCAAGCACACTCTAAATTATGCACAAATTTTGCGTACGATTCATACGGCAGCTCTAGCAAGCAGTCCCGCTGTTTGACTCAGCTCATATCTGGCAGGCTAATTGCAATCAGGATCTAGGTCTAATTTGCGTCGCAGACTCCGATCTTGCGGTTGATTATGTTCCCAGTAATTACAATGCATCCATCGCTTACGAAGCACTGCACTGGTGGTTCCCTGCTGCGAGCGGGTTTGCCAGGCACGAATGACATGCGGAAACTCGGCATCAAAATCGACAGTCAATTCGCGATCATGATTTTGATAAACCAAAGAATACGTCCACGTTGTTGTACCCTTATGTAAACGTGCCACGGCTGGCAATGCTTGCGGGTGCAGATGTGCCATGCGACAATGAAACGCTCCAGGAATGATCGCGAATTCTCCCCGAGGTAATTTTTCTGGATTCAACCTTATTTGCAACCAGAGTGCATCTTCCAAGTAAGCATTTGCTAATTGCAGCTCACGATCCCCCATTCGCTGAAAATAGGAAAACATCCGCAGCAGCCAGCCCTGCGCTTGACGGTTCATTTGCTGAAAGGTCTGCCCACACCAATCTTGAATAGAGGCACTTGATTTCAGTGGATGCGGATAGTGCTCCATATCGACAGGCTGAAATGTGCTCACCATCGATCGATAGCTATAAAGGCCAGTATGAAAACGACGCAGGGCATTCAATTTCAAAACATCGATCGAAGCCTCATTTCCTCGTTCATCTTTTACCTGCTGCTGCAGATCAAAAGGCTCCGTCACAAAAATCAATTCACAATGTCCTCGGTGCTGCTCACCGTAACAATTTTGATTCAGCTCATAGCGGTTGATCTCGGCACCGTCATACCAAAATTCTCGAATCAATGCCTGTCGATCAGTCCAAGTATTTGCCCAGACACAGGCTTGTGGCGCCGTTATGCCAAACCAAACAATGGCCACAGTCGTCCGATAAAATGCCCTAATAGCATCCTTTCCCGCGTGACCACTACAGTCATGCCAGCGATCATGCATTGCTTCCCGCCGAGGGCCTGCTGAAAATCGAGTCATTCGGCTTGGGGACTTACCCCTGTTGAGAGAGTCAGCTTACGGGCCAAGCGCAGTGCTGCCAAAAAACTATCGGGCCTCGCTTTATTGTGCCCAGCAATGCCAAATGCAGTTCCATGGTCGGGACTGGTCCGCACGAAGGGTAAGCCCAAGGTAACATTGACCGCCTGATCAAACTCCAATGTTTTGACAGCTGACAGACCTTGATCATGGTACGCAGCCACCACCACATCATAGTGCCCTTGACGCTGCAACATAAAGGCCGTGTCCCCCGGCAAACAATTCGATAAGCCAGGAAACTCCGCTCGCAGTTGCTGCAAACAAGGATCCATAACCAAGCGTTCTTCGTCTCCCATCAGCCCATTCTCACCCGCATGAGGGTTGAGCCCACAGACTGCGATACGCGGACGGGTAACGCCTAATCGCTGCGCCAAAGAAGCGGCTCGTCGCACCGCTCTTCCCAAACATTCTGCGGTCAAAGCACTGCTGACTTGAGATAGCGGGATGTGCCAGGTTGCGAGGACCACGCGCAAGTGCTCTCCGACAAAGGCCATCGTGGGCAGCCCACCCCAAGCATCCGCAAAAAATTCTGTTTGGCCAGCGTGTTGAAAGCCAACTTGGCTCAAGCCATATTTACTGACGGGCCCAGTCACCACCGCTCGGTAATATCCCAATTTACAGCCCTGAGCTGCCAACTGCATGGCATCCAAGGCCACCAATGAACTAGCAGCATCCCCCTTGCCAGCCTGTGCTTGGTAGTCAGACGCGCCCACGGACTGATAAGCGCATCCAAGTGTATCGGCCAGGGGGTTCGCCCAAGTATGGGGCCCAATCAATGCAAACTCATCGCTGGGTATTTCACCAGTGCGCAAAGCTTGCTCGATCACCTCAGGGCCTACACCTGCAGGATCGCCACAACAAATGGCAATGGGAGGCCTAGCCTTCATAGTATTCAATGGATGCTAGCAATTTCAGGTGAAGCACTTATGTGCATATAAAGCCAATTGATCCGCCCTCAAAAAAGGATAGAAAACGAGCCCCCACACGGGTGGTGGCAAATTCATGCTCCCGTAGAGCCTGTTTGGCCTTTTCGGCTAACTCCCCCGTACCTCCACAATAAACTGCTTGGTAACAACGCTTCAAGTCATTCAAATCCAACTTAGAAAAATCCGCAGCCAGCAAGGCCGCCTCATTCAAGCCATCCACCCGATCACGCTGCGTCGCCTGGGTGTAAGGTGGAATGTCTGCCGTAATGACCGCATGATCGCTTACTTGGGCATAGTGGCCAACTCGAATAGATGCATGCAGACAAACGAAACTGCCGATACTGGCTTGATCTGAAAGCAACACCGCTCCGGCCAGCTTTGAATGATTTGAAATCCGTACAGAATCACCTAACACACAGTCCGTATCTATGTGTACACCAGCCATAATTTCGCAAGCTGCACCAATCAGCGTATTTTCATCGAATTTAGACGCGCGTGCAATGACACAATTCGGATCAATGTGGGTATGAGCGCCAATGTGAAGCCCCCCGCACGGAGTCGCCTCCTCATCCAGCATTGTCGGCTGAGCTCCAATAACAGAAAATGCACCAATGTGAACTCTGTCCCCCAGTACAGTACCCCTGTGGATAATGACGTAGGCCTCAATGCGACACCCCTCACCAATAATGACAGCATCTTCAATAATAACACCTGCAGCAATCGAGACATCCGCTCCAATTTGTGCAGTTTTCGAAATAACAGCATTCGCATTGATCATAAATTTTTTCTAACAACAGCATCCCGATAGGCAAGCAAAAGCCTTTGCTCACCGATTAGGCACTTTCATAGCGCGCAATCCAAGCTTGGCTCCACGCTTTATAGTCGCCTTGTTCAATATGCAAACGCGCTTGCCGCATCAAATCCAAGAAAAAATGTACGTTGTGAATCGAGAGCAGCGTACAGGCTAGCAATTCCTTGGAAACAATTAGATGCCGCAAATAAGCTCGACTGAAGTGGCGACAAGTATAGTTATCGGCCACCATAATTGGACGTTCGTCTCGCTTAAAACGCTCATTGCGCAGATTCATCAATCCATCGGGCGTAAACACACTCGCATGACGCGCCAAACGTGTCGGCATCACACAATCAAACATATCGGCACCCAATCCGATCATTTTTAACAGCTGCGGTGGCGTTCCGACGCCCATTACGTAGCGCGGCTTATCTTGCGGCATTTCTGGAAGGCATACAGCAACTTGCCGAATCATCTCTTCCTCAGGCTCGCCAACACTGACGCCTCCTATGGCATAGCCCGAAAAATTGATTTCGCGCAAAGATTGGGCACAGTGTCGCCGCAGGTCGTCGTATACGGATCCTTGAATAATTCCAAACACCTGATGTCCGGATTCAAAGAAGCCGTCATCAGCGGCCTTTTGATAAAATTCATTAGCCCACCGCAAAGTACGTGCGACCGCATTTTCGCAGTCTGCCCGCTCACATGGATACGGCGGACATTCATCTAAAACCATTGCAATATCTGTATCTAATTCAGCCTGAATCTGATAACAAGACTGTGGACTCATAAATAACTTACGACCATCTAGGTGGGAGCGAAATTCAATACCCTGCTCGGTTATCTTCCTCAGTTTAGAGAGACTGAATACTTGAAACCCCCCGCTATCTGTGAGGATCGGCTTTTTCCAATGCATGAAATTATGCAAGCCCCCCATTGCATGCACTAAGTCAGACCCAGGCCGCAGATTTAAATGATAGGTATTGCCCAAAATAATCTCTGCTCCCGTTGCCTCGATTTGATCAGGCGTTAGCCCCTTAACAGTTGCCTGCGTTCCCACCGGCATAAAAATTGGAGTCTGGATCGATCCATGACGCGTCTGCAAAACGCCACGTCGAGCACTGCCAGAAGTTTTCAACAAATCAAACATAGCCACATTTAGCAGCAAAAACTCGCGCTCGGTACAACAACCGAATACGGCCTTTTGAAAATTCAGCATTGATTGTTGGATAGTCAGCCGACTAACCTTGCGACCCATGAGTATCGATCGTCCAACTAATCTCGCACTCAATGCTGCAGATTTTAAGCTAGCCATTGTAGCCGCCCGCTACAACCCGGAACTCATGGATCAACTCATCCAACACACGCTAGCGGAGTTATCCGCCCACGGAGCGAATGCTGCAAAAATCGAGCGCGTGCCCGGATCCGCAGAGTTACCCCTAGCAGCCTCCCTATTGGCACAACAATCTCCAGCCCCTGCCGCCATCATTGCGCTGGGAGTGGTCATTGCGGGTTCAACTCATCATCACCAAGTCATCGGTGATAGCACTGCATGGGCACTCCAACAAATTAGCCTGCAAAATAATGTACCCGTCATCAATGGTATTTTAGTCGTTGAAAACCGCAGTCAAGCCGAGGATCGGGTTGGAGATACGATCAATCGAGGCGCAGAATTTGCATCAGCCGCCATTGAAATGGCTCACTTAACTCAAAAATGGACAAAAAACATCAAAACGAACCGGTAATTCCACAGCGTCGCCAAAATAGAATGGCAGCTGTCCAATATTTATACCAATGGGAGGCCAACAAACCTGAACAGTTGAATGATGGTATCTGCCAGTTTTTTGAACATCAAGAGGAACATCCACGGGCGTATTATGCATTTGCGGAAGAATTAGTGTACGGTGTGATCGAAAATATTGACGCCGTGGATGCCCAAATCAAGCAACATGCTCAAAACTGGACCTTTGAACGTATTGCTAAGGTCGATTTAGCGGTTTTACGGCTGGCCCTCTACGAGCTATTGTATCGCACGGACATTCCTCCAATTGTGAGTATCAATGAAGCCGTTGAACTGGGTAAAATCTTTTCCAACCCAGATTCCAAGCGCTTCATAAATGGTTTGCTCGACAAGGTGAAGGGTCACTTAAATCGTCCACTCCGCAACGCTGTCGACTAATCCAGCGAAGCTTCAGCCGCTCAATAGATGCGTACCTTATTCAAAAAATTCAAAGACGGATTGATCCGTCAAACGCCCACTTTCCAAAAAGCATTTTCCGGGCTCTTCAAAGGCAATCAATTAGATGCTTCAGCCATTGAGGAATTAGAGGAAATTCTGTACACCGCAGATTTTGGACATGAGACCGTCGAGGAAATTCTTGAGGCTATCCAAAAAAGCTATAAGCAAGATAAATCCATGCGTGGTGAGCAGGCCGCTCAAATTGGGGCCAGCGTGCTACAGCAAGTTCTCGCAGGCTCTGAAGCCCGCCTGAATTCTCCCAGTGAAGCCCCTGAAGTGATCTGTCTAGTGGGCGTCAACGGATCCGGAAAAACCACCACCGCGGCCAAGCTGGCACATAATTTTGCCCAACAAGGGCACTCGGTCTTATTGGGTGCCTGCGATACTTTTCGAGCCGCCGCCAATGAGCAAATTAAAAGCTGGGCAGACCGCCTAGACATCGAATTGGTCAGCAGTCATCAGGGAGCCGACGCAGCAGCTGTTGCTTTTGATACTTACCAAGCCGCCAAAAAACGCTCTCATAACTTTTGTCTATTGGATACCGCCGGACGCCTCCACAATAAGGGACATTTAATGCAGGAGTTAGAAAAATTGCGGCGGGTACTACAAAAACAGGCCCCGAATGCACCGCATCATAGCTGGCTAGTGGTCGACGGCAGTCTAGGCTCCAACTCAATAGAGCAAGCGCGTATGTTCAATCAGAGTTTTCCACTCACCGGCCTGATCATCACCAAGTTAGATGGCAGCAGCCGCGGCGGTGCTCTGGTAGGCATCTATCGCGAACTCAAGTTGCCTATCTATTTTGTTGGCCTTGGTGAGCAGGCCGATGATCTACAAGCCTTCTCTATAGAAAATTACACCCAGGCAATTTTTGGACTCACAGAAAAATCTCCCAACTAGGGCCGCAGCGGCTATTAAGCAATCCCCCCAACCCCATATCTAGTATTCCCCATGCACTACCAAGCCCTATCAATCGACCTCAAACATAGCCAATATCCCATTCACTTTCACCATAGTCGCGAGACTTTGGCAGCTCAGCTAAAAAGCTTGAGGAAAGATGGTCGGGCGATTTTTATCTTTACCGATCAGCAAGTCATGACTGCCCAAGAAAAGTACTTGAGTAGTTGCGGATTTAAGGCATCCGAATGCTGCATTCTCCCACATGGAGAGCAAACGAAGTCAGTTGCGAACTACCAAAAGGCTCTTAGTTTTCTTGCTCAGCATAACGCAAAGCGCGATTGTGCGCTGTTCGCATTTGGGGGTGGCGTTATCGGTGATTTGACAGGATTTGTAGCTGCGAGCTATCTGCGAGGTGTCGACTTTTACCAAATCCCGAGCAGTCTGCTAGCGATGGTCGATAGTTCGGTCGGAGGCAAAACCGGGATCAACCTGCCCGAGGGTAAGAACCTCGTCGGCGCTTTCTGGCAACCTCAAGCTGTCTATATTGACAGAGCATTGCTGGAGACGCTGCATCCGCGAGAATTTTCAGCTGGTATGGCAGAAGTCATTAAATATGGACTTTTGGCTGACGACTTACTCTTCCAAGAGTTAGAGTTGCTGGACTTCATTCATCCCGACAGCGCCGAGTTAGTGAGCATCATACGTCGCTGCTGTCAAATTAAGGCGCAGATAGTGATCGCTGATGAAAAAGAATCGGCCAAAAAAGATGGGCGTATTTTACTCAACTTGGGGCACACCTTTGCCCACGCAATAGAGAGCGTGGCCGGATACGGGAAATATCTGCACGGAGAAGCCGTTGCCATTGGCCTATTGCTAGCCGCCAAATTATCTGCCGAGTTGGGACAACTCGATACTGTGGAGATTGATCGCACTGCCCGATTGATTGAAAAGTTTAATCTACCCACCCGACTAAAAGAACCTTTGTCGCTGGTTGCACTCATGGCTACCATGCAACGAGACAAAAAGAATTTAAGTGGTCGCCAGCGCTTCATCACTCTCAAAAGAATTGGGCGTGCCACCACCAGTGAGGCCGTCGACCCGCTCTACATCGAGTCACTTTGGCGGCAAATTGGTGCTGTGTAATCATCGAAACTTCGACTAGAGATCTTCCACCTTTTTCAAAATGAATAAGGAATGATCTAGCAGCACAAAGCCTTGGACTTGAGGGATTCCTCTGGAGTTAATGTTTTAGAGCCGCTGAGAATGAGTCCTTTTAACCGCCATTTTTAGCATAAGCAGTCATGGCTAAGCCAGTCTCGCAATGCGATTCCACTCAAGCTTTCAGTGCAATCTCAAGCAACTGTCGAATCCGTATAGAATCACTAGCAGAAGTCTTGGCTAAAAATCCGCTGGCATGCACGAAATGAACATCGGGCTCCGTTGCGATCGCCGATAAATAAATAGGTGAAGCGTCTTCGAAACGTTTTAGGCCATAGCCCTCACTGCGACTATCTGGATAGACTAAAGCAGAAAGGCTTTGCGCCAAATTCGCGCTTTCAATATAGTCGGAAAATGCAGCCGTGACACGATCCGGCTGATCAGAAGATTTGGCTAAAAAGAGCACCTTTCGAACCTGACCTGCTACAAAAAAATCCCACACTTGGACATGCTGCTCAAGGTAAGTAATCCGTGAGGATTGTAGCTTCAGGAAGTTGATCAGCTCCGCACCAATAGAACGTATAATCTCAAAAAGAGGGTCTCCGGGACACAGTTCTGTTTGCTGTCCGAACAAAGAGAGTAAGCCAATATCTAGTGGTGAATTCATGGCCGCAAACTGGCTGCGATTCAGCCCCAGCCAATCAGCCGTCGCCTGCGGGCCATAGCAGTCTAAACGCTCTGTAAAAGGCAACCACTTACAAAATTTCTGGGCTGCTTGATACAGCCCAAGATGCTGCAAAACTAATGAAACAGAGCAGGTGGGCTCGGCTCCACGATCAAATTGATGATGATCAAAATTAAGCAATTCCGGCTGGTAGCAATGCCCTATATCCACCACCGCAACATCGGAAGCGGCTAAATCATCCGCACTGAGTGAGCGACGAAAAATACGAATGGGATGATCTGCAATTAACAGTGCACACGCTAGCAGCTCGTCTTTGTGAGCACCACCCGGATGTGTGACAATATACCTCAATGCAGCAAACGCTTAGCGCAACACATATAATCTGAATTGAGGACAGAGTTTAATGCGCCAACTCGTAAGTCTTGACCGCCATACGAGTCAACTCAAGCCACTCATTCCAGGTCGACTTTAATGAAGTGCGCAGCTGTTTCAGCTCGGCCTCAATCCGGTTTTTCTGTTCTGCATTCGCCTGTTTTAATTCGCGTGCCTTCAGCATCACGGCTGAAGCTTTTTCATCAAACAGCTTAGACAGATCTTCAAGCTTTTGTTTAAAATCGGTTGCCATATCATCAAACTCATCGCTAAGATGATCGAGAATAAGCTTCTTGTCTTTGGAAACCAAGGATTTTTGCACAGTAATCTCATTGATCGTACGCAATTTCTTGGTCATCCCCAGTTTGTTGGCAGTCCAGATGACCCACTTAGAAGGGTCGAAGTGGTACCAGCGAATACCATTCCGATAATCCGCGGCAAACGAGTGATGATAATTGTGATAGCCCTCACCAAAAGTGAGCGTTGCCAGTAAGGCATTGTCTACAGCACTCAACTCACGCGCATAAGTTTTGGAACCAATGGTATGGCAGAGTGAGTTGATGAACCATGTGCAGTGATGAACCATAGCAACACGCAGTAGAAAACCAAAATAAAAGGAGGCAAAGGCACCCACTAGCGCCCAACCCAGTAAGAATACCAGCAAGTTGACCAGTATCGTAATGGCTAGGTAGTGTCGATGTTGAAAGGTAACACGCGGATTTTTCTCCAGATCGGCAACCAACGCTTTATTGTAGTCGCGCTCGTAATCAAAAATCCAAATTATGTGTGCATACCAAAAGCCCTTTTTAATGGAGTAAGGGTCTTTATCTGTATCGACGTGGTTGTGGTGAATCCGATGATCGTGTGACCAAACCAAGGCAGACATTTCAAAAGAAAGCGCAGAACCTAGCAACACGCACCACTCAAAAAATGGGTTCGCTTCGTAAGCTTTGTGAGCATACAGGCGATGATAGCCAACCGTAATGGAGAGGCCGCCGATAATGTAAGTGATCGAAAAGAAAACAAATGCGGTCCAAGAAAAGGCCGAAAAACAGAAAGGCATCAACACCAGTATGAGCGCATGGTATGCGACGACAAAATAAAGTGTATCCCGGTTTTCAATTTTCATGGTAATTGTATAGTAAAAGATTTTGTGTAAAATGGCCAGCCAAAAGACATGCTACATTCTAAGACTAGAGTGCAAGTGGGGTCTGTGGTGCTTAAATCAGTTAAGATGTGCACAAGACAAGAGAAATATGATATGTCAAACCGATTTGTATGATTAAAAACATAATCACTGAAATGGGAGCGCCCAATTTCAACCTGAATTATGCAATAGAATGAGCAAAGTGCTGGACAACTGCAGGCCGAGTACCTTGGTACATACTATTGCAGAATCCCGGTTTAAGCGTAACGAATAACTGCCGAGTCGGCATTATCATTAACATGATCGGCTGCACCCGTATCCGTACCGTCCTTTTCTCCAGAGTGAGCCGAAGCTGAAGACTTGTTCAGATCTGCTTGAAAAGCCTCATTGGACGCTAACTGTTCTTCCGCATAAAAACTCTGCTGAGGACTGCGGTCCGCAAAATCCGGCTGAGCCAAATCCAAACCCTCCGTTTCGACTTGACGCTGAAGTTGATCCCAATTTTCGCGGATTAAGAGTTTCAGCGTGTTAGAGTCTGTCGTAAAAACACTCTTCACTTGATCCCCAGACAAACGCAGACGAACCTTCAGTTTTTCCCCCTGCGCTAAATCTAATTCAAAACTAACCCGTTGCGCATTTTGACTTTGCTTCAACTCTTGGATCGTATCCACCATACGCTGCATCAATACAGTAGATGTATTGTTGGGAGTCGCCGTAGTACTCTTCGCCGAACTTCCCCCTACGGGCTGACTATTCTCCAAAAAACCTCCACTTTGAGCCGGTTTTTCGAACCTCGCCTCATGCCGTGTCGACTTCCCTTTTACCTCATCAAAGCTCTCCTCTAGGGAATGCTTTGCTTCCTGCATGACACGCTCCTCTAATATTGAGGCATCGAATTTTGCGACTTGCCCAGCATAACTGGGCAAAGAAGGATAACTCTGCCGACTATCGGAGATCGCCGGCAAACTTTCACTGCGAACATTTAAGTGAGACCGCAAAACGGTATCATCCGTCTTACGTTGGGGCCGATGAGCATTTTTTGGTACATCCAGCGGGACGGCTTCATTCCTTAGACCCGTAAGCGCATCCATTGTGCGACTTTTTGCAGCCACCGCTGCTTTGACTTTTACTTGCATCGCATCTTGATTCGCCGTGCCGGCCACTGCCTTCGTTACGCCTTTCTGCTTAGCATCGTCTAGCGCTTCGAGCGGCATCGAATCCAGTTTATTCGCAACAGAAATCCCCATTTCTTTTGACTGGACCGCATGCCCATCTCTTCCCGCAGCAGTTTGAGGATCCGTCAAGCCCGTACGAGATGAAACTAGAGGACTCGATGCAAGCTTCGAAACCTCGGTTATATCAGAGTTCTTTACTGGTTTCATGACTTGGCTGTTTCGCTCATCCGCTGACGAATTAGGCATCATTTTAGGGCGTTCGTTTTCGGAAGATACCTCCGACATTAACTTATCAGCAGATATTTTCAGTACCTGACTATTGTGGTCCACATCTAAAGCTCGGGCAATGAAATTGGATTTTTCGCTACTTTTCAAATCCCTCCCCGCCAAAGCATCCGTCTTCGAACCTAATAAAGGTCGCGCATCCGCAACGACAGCAGAAAGCTTTGGATCCGATGGCCGTTCAGCACCTACTTCTTGTACAGTTTTGAGATTCGTATTATGAGTAGAAAAATTTTGACCTACGGGCTTGTCGTTCTGCAAGACTGGGCGATTCTCACGCTCACCGGTAACCAGCTTTTTTTCTAACAAAATACTTTCATCTTGCTGGTGAGGCATTGCAGCATCTAACAGCGAACGCTGTCCTGTCACGGAAGCCGATTCAACTGGTCTGGAAGCAGCTTGTGAAAATCGCTCTGAGCGCGATGTATGTGAATCAGATACTGTCGTTAAATTTTGTTCAGATTTCGCGGAAGACAATTCTAACTGCCCACTGCGCTGCGAGTGCTCAACTACGCTTGCCGGTAACCCCTTTTCTCCCGATACCATTTGATGCTTTGGAGGCTCCGACTGAGCCTGAGCAGGCACTTCAGACCTAGAAATTGGTATAGCGCGCACTTCAGAATCTGCTCGCTGAGCATTCCGCAAGGAATTATCCCCCAATGCATTATTTACTTGAGGTCGATTATCACCTCCCATATTGCCGACTCGCTCAATAGGCGTATCACTGACATGCGATTGAGCACCGATCTCACTCGATTCCGTCAGCCCTTTGAATTGATTTTCTGCAGGCGCTTGATCAGATGAAGACTGCATTCTCGAACACTCACTTACAGCTGCATCCGTGGAATTAGAGGGCATTTCAGATGCTTTTTCGTGCCCGGTGGAGCGTTCATGCGCGAGCGTTTCGTCCAGAGTTGTGTTAAAATTTTGGTTGGAATTAGATTGCAATTCTGCATCCATTAAATCCAGATCCAGACTTTTTTGCCCACCGTCTGCGATAGAACTTTGTAAACTGGATATTAATTCTGCATTCGGTAGGATCATTTTTTAATCTTTCTCAATTCCTCGGTTATTTGAACAGCGGTACGTAAAGTCGCTGGCCCTTGGGCAGCATTACTCATTTCAGCTAAAATTTTTGAGGCTGCTGCCGGACTAATTTGAGACATCAACTTCACCACTAAATCCAGTTCCATTTGCTTGAACAGCTCAACAACCGGTACTGGCTTCATTTCCTCGTACACCTTCGCTAAGCGCTTCAAGTTATCTAATTCTGCAGATTCAATAGCCATAAACTCCTGACTGACGGATTCACTCAACGCATTGATCTCCTTACGCAATTCAGCTAATTCTTTTAACTCGGACTGGATCTGCTTTCTTAAGTTCAAAAGTTCAGAGCGTTCCTGATCTAAGGCACTCGCCTCACCATCGTATTCCACTCGCAATTCATCGATTATATTAGTCGCGTAGTTCCAATTTAAATAAGGTTCAGACATTTCAGCTAAATCACTAGCCACTTGTATCGGATCTGGTGGTGGCGGTGGTGGCTTAGGCATCCACTGCTCCTTAGTTAAAAATAGTACAGCCAGTGCAGAGCCTAGGCTTAGAATGAAAGCCAAAACCAATACATACCAAAAGCGTATTAAGAAACTCATTAGGCACCTTTAACAGCGGCAAATTTCGCCCGTACAAATTCCTCAGCTTGTAATTCGTCCAACTTGACTTGCTCTGCGAAAACAGCCTGTTTGCGCTGGACTTTAAGGTGCTCAATCCGCTTACAATTTGTTTGAGCACCTAGGACGGCTTGACGAGCCTGATCAAGCTGCTGGCCAGCAGCTTCAAAATTGTTTAGAGCTACCTGGCTGGTCGCTCGTTGCGAAGAGATCAAGCTCTGTAACATAAGTAATTCCGCCATCTTAACTGGATGCTTCATGGCAGTTGCAATGGATGCCTCAGCCTCTCGCAAAGTGACTTTTGCTTGCTCTAACAGGTTCGCCGCCTCTTGACGCTTTTTAACGGCCATCGAAAGCTGCGCTTCACACTGTCGTTTTTGAAAACGGCGATAGTTTAAAACAGATTCGAGCCTAAATTTGAAGCCATTCATGTTACAATCTCCTTTAATTTCTCAAAACTTGCCGCACTTGGAGTCAACTCTCGCATACCTTGGCGTAAAAACTGTACCAGCGACGCTCGCTTTTCGATAGCCCGATCGATGGCGGCACTACTTTTGGGCACATATGCCCCGATGTTAATAAGATCTTCATTCTCACGATAAACAGCAAGCAATTCCCGTGCCTGACTGACAATACCCATCGACTCATCAGAATAAATTGTCGTCGCGAGGCGGCTGATACTTTCTAAAACGTCAATGGCCGGAAAAATATTTGCCGTCGCCATTTTACGGGATAGCACAATGTGACCATCTAAAATACCACGCACGCTGTCGGCAATGGGCTCATTCATATCATCCCCCTCGACTAATACAGTGTAAAAGGCTGTTATACTGCCACGTGAGCCGTTTCCGGTACGCTCCAACAGCTGCGGCAACAATGAAAATACTGATGGCGGATAGCCACGACTCGCGGGCGGTTCGCCAACAGATAAACCTATTTCGCGTTGTGCCATCGCAAAACGTGTGACCGAATCCATCATGAACAATACATTCTGCCCAGCATCGCGAAAACTTTCAGCAATACTCGTCGCCAAATAAGCAGCTCTTAGGCGAACCATAGCAGGCTCATCTGAAGTCGAAACGATTAATACTGTTCGCTGCAGTGCCTCCTGACTCAAACTGTTCTCAATAAATTCACGAACCTCGCGTCCCCGTTCTCCAATGAGCGCGACCACGTTAACATCAGCGTCGCCACCTCGCGCTAACATGCCTAGCAAAGTTGACTTACCGACCCCACTACCTGCAAAGAGCCCGACCCGCTGTCCTCGACCAATCGGCGTGAAAGTATCCAATGCGCGTACACCCGTCTGAAAAACATCCTGAATCGGAACGCGTTGAAGGGCTGCAGGTGGCCTGGCACGTAAAGAGCGCTCATAATCATACTCCAACGCCCCCCCTTGGTCCAAAGGCTCTCCCAGTCCATTAATAATACGACCCAACAAGCTAGTGCCGCATGGAATTGCGCCAGCATGCGCAACGGCATGCACCCGACTCCCCGGCCCCAGCTGATTCATATCTCCGAAAGGCATTAGCAACATCTTGTGATCGCGAAAACCAACGACTTCTGCAAATACGGATGCCCTCCCTCCCCGCGTTTCGATCCGGCAAGTATCTCCGATCGCCAAATTGGGACCATTGGCCTCAATCACCAAGCCACGAACTTGGTGCACGGTACCGGTATTTTGACTCGAGCCCGCTTGTTTTAAGCGGTTTTTCAAATCACTTAAATCCCAATTCGCTGCGTGGCTCATTTTCCTGTTAAAACTGAATGTAAGTTACGTAACTTGGTGCTATATTGCGCATCAACCATGCCAAATCGTCCCTCGACTCGACACTCCCCAGCCTTTAAGTTACCATCATCCATAAGTTCGACAAGCGCCGAACGCCCGTTGAAATCGATCTGATGAGATTGTAACTGTTGGATAGATTGCGGATTTAAAAAGACCACAACAGGGTTTCCTTCCCGCAAGTCACAGCTGTCCAACAAATCATTGACAACTTGAGCTACCTGATCGGGACTGGGCTCCCAGGCCTCTAAAATCTGCCCGACACCCTCAATAAGTAAGTCGGGCAAGCAAGATTGCAATTGTTCTAGCATTTCAGATTTGGCCTGAGCTAAACCTTCAGTCAAATGCGCCCAGTTTTCCATCAATTGCTTTTTTTCTTGGGCGTAGGCATCAAGCGCTCGTTTTTCTCCCGCCGTCATGCCTGCTTCAAAAGCCTCAGATTTGATACTAGCAAGCGCTTCCTCGGATAGTGGGGCAGGTTTGTCATCAATACTAGAATCTTGCATTTCACTCGACGAAGTCCCCCCGCGAATCTGCACATCGAGAAGTGGTTGTGTTAGACAAACGAAATTAGACGAGCTCATCATCTCCTCCAATCGTAATTTCACCATCGTCTTCCAACTTACGGACAATACCAATGACAGCATCTTGAGCCGCTTCCACTTCCTTTAGACGAACTGATCCGAGCATATCCAATTCATCTTGCAAGCCCTCTGCCGCTCGCGTCGACAGCGATTTGGTAATTTTTTCCTTTAAGTCAGCACTGGCTGGCTTCATCGCCAAGACCAATGTCGGCATCTCAACCTCACGCAGAATACGTTGCATGTCGGCAACGGAAACCCCCACAAGATCGTTGAACGAAAACATCTTGTGGCGAACTTTTGCTCCGATCACAACATCTGCTTCTTCTAGTTCGGCCAACAATGTTTTACTCATCGATTTATCCATTTGATTCAATAGTGAAGCCACCCGACCAACGCCGCCAAAATGAACCATCGTCTTGTCACCATGTGCCTCCAAATGTTTGGAAAGATTTTTGACGACTTTGTTCAAAATATCGGTAGAGGTCGGCTCCAGAGTCCCCATGCGCAAAACTACTTCTGTCCGAACCTCGTGAGGAAGGTGCTCAAGCGTTTCAGCTGCTTTGTGCACATCCATTGCACCCAGTAAAAAAGCAACCGTTTGTGGCTGTTCACTGCTAATCAAATTTGAAATTTGATCGGCCTCCATGCCACTAATTTCATCAATCACCGTCTTTGAATCCAGCGATGGCGCCATCTTACCGACGACACTTCTGGCAGCATAGGGCCCCCGCGCCGCCTCCAAGGTTTCCAAAGCCACTTTATAACCGCCCTTAATGGATTGCACACTTTGCAATAACAGTGGTGAAAATTCATCCAAAACGATCTTTTGGGTCTCGCGATCAATCAAATCAATTGCCACCATTTCGCGGCTGATCGCCTCTACTTCCATCTCATCAAAGGAATTTAAAATGATAGAGGCTGTCTCGGGCCCGATAACCGTTAAAAAAATGGCTATCCGTTGAATCTTATTTAGCGAACTATAATCGATACTGGCCATTATCCTAATTATTCAGCACTTTTATCTCGGAGCCAAGTTTTTAAGTTGGAACTTATATTTTCTGGTTTTTGCTGAATCAACTCATTCAACAGTTGCGGCGTGATCGCCTCTTGCTCCGTGCTAACATTCGCGCTGGCCTCAAGGCGTTCCTCAGCCATGCGATCCAGTAATCCCTTTTCATTGCGCGCTCGCTTAACTTGATTCAAAAATACGAGCAACAAAATCAAAGCTATCACACTGCCAATAATTTCCTGTCCGTAGTCGAGCAAGAACATTGGATCCATAAAGCTAGATTCTTCACCCAAATTAGCCAGCAAGTGCGCTTGATTAAAGCTGGTTTCTTGCAAGACCACTGAACCTGAGGCTGGATCATCTAACGCGATGCCAAGGGCATTCGCCACCATAACTTTCAGTTGTTGCAGCTCTTCAGGACTCCGATCAATCGCAACGGGTGCTTCACCCTCTTGGGTGGCTGATTGAATTTGCTTCGCGATAAAGACCGAAGCTGTTAAGCGCTGAATGCGGCCGGGCGCCTGCAAGGTATTGGTTACCGTGCGATCAATCTCGTAACGCTGCTCACGTTCCGCATTCTCGTCGCCGGTCTGAGACATACTTGTCCCGGTGGTTCGCTCCTCGGCATCATCATCTTCAGCCGCACCTGCGGCATCTTCACGATCCATGGACGTGGTGACTTGTTCTCTGATTTTTTGCTCGCGCAAAACAGAACCATCATCACTAAAATCTTCATGCATCATCGAGACCCGTGAAGCGTCGATCTCCGTGGCAACTCGCACAACCGCATTCCCCGCACCAACCACGTGCTCTAACATGGATTCTACTTTATCACTAAAGTAGCGCTCCATTTTTTGGCGATATTCAACAATACCGGCACTATCTGCCATGATGTCATCCTCTGAACGTTGCTTTGACAGCACGTTTCCATTGTTATCAACCACGGAAACATGGTTGCTATTTAAGCCCTCAACCGCATTCGCCACCAAAGACTGGATCGAACGCACCGCACCAGGTGATAGGCTGCCCCCACCCACGTCCACAAATACAGATGCCGTTGTTTTCACATCATCGTTCACCAGTAGCAGGCGATTGTCGGGCATCACCACCATCACACGAGCACTGCGAACTCCATTCAACTGAGCGACGGTACGACCCAGTTCTCCTTGAATTGCACGGATAAAATTCGTGCGCTGGATGAAGTCACTAATCCCAAAAGAACCACGATCGAAAATTTCAAATCCCACGGCATCTCCCTGGACCAACCCTTGAGCAGCGACATCCATTCGCGCTTTGTATACATGCTCAGAAGGCACATAGATGGCAGCACCCCCAGCCCTCAACTCATACGGAACCCCAATAGAATCCAAATGCTCCACAATGGCAGCTGCATCCTTGGCGGCCACAGAGCCATATAACAATTTCATACTTGGCTTTTGAGACCAAACAAAAAGTGCAATACTGGCTGCGAGTATAAATACGATTGAAATCAGCAAGGAAACGCGCTGATTCATATCAAGTTGCTGCCAAAAGGTACGGGTAGTGATGACGAATTCTCTCATTATTTCTTAACGGATTTGCTCAACTGAATTGGATGTTATACCTGTAGACGCATCAGTTCTTGGTACGTCTCTAAAACTTTGTTCCGCATCTCAACCATCAGCGAAAACGACACGCCAGCCTCTTGAGATGCGAGCATTGCCTGATGTAAATTGTTGGACTCGCCACTCAGCAAAGAAGCTCTGGCGGACTCGGCGCGCTTAGACATCGCATCGACATCACGAATGAAATCTCCAACTGAATTCGATAGCGCACCAGACGATTTTATCCCCGAAGATTCCCCCAATAATGCGCTTTGGAAATCCGTAGCCGGCACTCCCGCTACATTTTTGAAAGGATCACTCAGGGCTTCCCCCACAGCAGCCAATTCTTGCTCAGGAGGTAAGGACTTGTATTGCGTAAAGACTTGAGGATTGTAGGCTGCAGAAATGGGATTCATAAATTTCTAATCTGTGTGTTCATTCAAAAGTAAGCTTAGCGACCAATTTCGAGGGCCTTTTGCGCTAGGCTACGCGAAGTCTTGGCAGCACTTAAATTCGCCTCGTAGGCCCGCGATGCACTCAACATATCCACCATTTCGTGTGACAGAGAGACATTTGGCATTTGCACCTGACCGTTTTCATCAGCATGCGGATGTGATGGATCAAATCGAGCTGCGCCGGGCTGGGGATCACGCGTGACAGAATCAACTTTAACAGAGGGATTCCCCGTTGCATCTAGAGCTTCGACAAAGTTGACGATCTGTCGCTGATAGGGACCTCCATCAGCTGTTTTAGTGGTGTGGATATTCGCTAAATTCTGGGCAATAACCTCCAGACGAGTCCGTTGAGCGTCGAGACCACCTGCCGTTGCACCGATTCCGGGTATAAAATCCATAATATAATTCCTCTATGAAGTTCTGCCAGTGATCGCCATTTTAAGCCGGGCCAGCGAACCACTCACAAACTGGGTATTTGCCTCAAACTCTAAAGCATTCTGGCTAATGTGCATCAATTCGCGCTCCAAATTGACCGTATTGCCGTCAGGACTTTCCGGCGCAAGCCCTTCAACAACCTCGACTTCTAATGCGCCAACCCCCTTCAATGCCTGAGGATCTTGTTCCTTAATAGCATTTTGCAAATTCGAACGAAACGACTCTGCGATATCCATCCGCTGATAGCCAGGAGTGTGCACATTTGCAAGATTGCTGGCCATGACGCGATGGCGCTCAGCAGTGACATCTAAGATCGCTTTAGAGGCTTGATAATTTGGACTGTTCAAAAGAGCTTCGATCATGTCCACATCTAAGCATAACGCGTGCCAGATAAAAATACTTGATTTCCTCGGCAAGGACAACCCCCATCGTATTCGAAAACATTCAAGGCCTCGGTCTACTCGGTCTACTATATGCATCCCGTGAAGAGTCGCAAAAGTACGATAAAATAAATGCTCTCCTATACAAATTAAGCATAAGGGCACCTCTGGAAACCTCCCATGTGCCGAGATTGCCGATTTGCTGTGATGC
>CAWVTP010000030.1:0-20342 GCA_963933035.1 uncultured Puniceicoccaceae bacterium
TGCACAGAATCGCCTTGCTCAAAATCAAAATTGTATTCGTCTCGCTCTTGGTAGGTTTTCAGAGGTGCCCTTTAGGTAGACTGAATGCTGGTGGAATCCAGCAGGCGCTTTGTTTCGCCTATCAGGTAGAGTGGCAATGAAATTAACTCAAAGGCTTGTGACTGCATGGATGCGACGGCTGATGTTGTCCAACAGTGGCTGGGGATGTCGGTATTGAAGCGGAGCGCGCGGGGGCAGCCTTTTTCTGCTGCAAAAACATGCAGAGATTTTAGCGACCCCACTTTGCCAGCTTTTATTTCGATCGGAACAACCTGCGACCCATGCGCGAGGAGGTAATCGACTTCTGATGAAGAACTGCGCTGTTCTCGATTCCAGTAGTACAGTTGTGGTTCGGCGTAACGATCGCTGCTATACAGTAAATGCTGGCCAGCAAATTGTTCGGCAACGGCGCCGCTGTTTATCAGGATTAAATTTTCAGCTTGGTGTAGATCGGTCGCCTTCAATCCTAGGGCGCAACAAAGTAAGCCTACATCCAAAAATAAGGGCTTACGGTCTTTGGCATTTGCTTCAGCTCCGAGGGGAATGCCATTACCTGCGGAGTGTTTGACCGTATATAGAACCCGCGCCATCTCGAGCATATTGGTGCAGTCGGATAGCGGCTTGGCTCGTTCGTTGCGGTCAATCTGTACGTATTTGATTTTTTGGCCTACCAGACGAGGGATGGCGGAGAAGACGGTTCCCAGTAGCTGAGCCTGAATGCGCTTGCCGTATTTTGAAAAGTCATCGCGATAGGTTTGTAAAATTGAACTCTGTTCGCGTAAGACGAGGCGAAGATCACCGCTCTGAGTGTAGGCTAGTACGGCCGCTGGCATGCCGCCGACGATACAATACAGTTTGAGCAGCCCCAGCAGGCTGGTGTGAATAGCTTGCGGTAGTGGGTCGCCCAGCTGGTAGTCGGATAAAAAAGCGCGCAGTTTTTTTTTGCCGTTGGCTTCTAAGAACTCCATAAAATTCATCGGTCCCAAGAATAGATATTCGATGCGTCCGACCGGCATCGAAAAGTTATGTTCGGCTAAAATAAATTCTAAAAGCGAACCGGCTGCGATTACATGCAATGCTGGTATCTGTTCGTAGAAATAGCGAAGCAGTGGAATAACCTCCGGCGCGGCCTGGATTTCATCCAAAAAAAGCAGTGTTTTTCCCGGGACAATATCGGTCTCCAAATCGACCTCAAGCAGTCGCAATATCTGTTTTATGTCGCGCGATGCAAACAGATCGGCCTTTCCCGGGTGCAGGTCGAAATTGATTTCGACTAGCTGTTGCTCACGTTGCTGCGCAAGCATGCGAACCAATGAGGTTTTTCCAACCTGCCGGGCCCCACGAATGATCAATGGTTTGCGGTTTTTTAGAACAAACCAGTCATTTAAGTCCTTAAAAGCATCCCGATTCATAGGGTACAATTATAATTTTTTTGATAAAATACAATATAAAAAAATAATATTACTGATATTTTAACAGGTTATATTCGGGGTGTGCATTTTTAAATTGCTGCGCTTACACAGGCCTTGGCCTTGCTCTATGGCTTGCTGGGCGGCTTCAGGGCCTCGATTTAGAGTGCAATGTGCTAGGATAAGCTGCTTGCGAGATGATGAGCGGACGCCGCCGGTGGGGCAAGACTTTCACACCCGGAAAAAGCGGAATCAAGCTGGGCTAGGCTGGGGGAGGGTATGCGCAATATTCGGTAGCTGGAGAAGTCACGTCAGTCCGCAGTGACTATTTTTATTGAAGTTTTTGGCTTGGCTCGTTTGGTAAAGATTCTTTTTCGCCCATGTTGCCGCCATTCCCATATCCTCAAGTCAAATGCCTCTTGGCGGCCTTGAGTGCGCTCTGGTTGTTGGCTTGTGGTGGACCGCCTGAGCCTAAAGCTCCGGCGCTTGTTGTTCAGCCCATCCCAGCAGATGCGCTGAGTGTGCAGCAGCCTGTCGGGGTGCCGGGCGCCACTTTGATCGAGACGGTTGCGGGTGATTTGGCCACCTTTAATCCGCTGGTCAATGAGTCGGCTACGGGTTCGGCGGTCATTGGGCGCCTATTGGATAGTTTGGTCACCTTGGACCCGGATAGTGGGGAAGTGATTCCGAATTTGGCGCATACCTGGGAGATTTCAGAGGATCAGCTGCAGTACACTTTTTTCTTACGCAAAGGGGTGTGTTGGAGCGATGGGCATGCTTTTACGGCGGACGACGTGGTCTTTACTTGGAATGCTTTTTTCGCCAAAAAATTGGATCCAGCAACGGGACAGCCGCTATTGGATGAGCAGGGGCGTCCGCAGTATCGTTATAACACCCGGGCCACTTTTAGTCAGCAAATCAACGGACAAGAGCCGATCATCGAAAAGTTGGATGCCCATACGGTACGCTTCACCACTCCGGAGGTGTACGCGCCTTTTTTACTGTTTGGGGGCGGACAGAGCATTTTGCCTAAACATGCTTTGCAGGCGGCCTTCGAGGATGGCAGTCTGTTGGATCAATGGAGCTTAGAAACCGCCATCAAACAACCTTGGAGCTTGGTCAGTCTGAACGCCTTTACTTTGGAAGCGTATCGTCCGGGGGAGCGGATGGTGCTCAAGCGCAATCCGAATTACTGGAAGGTTGATTCGCAGGGACAGCGGTTGCCCTATATCGAGCGCATCATCACCAAAATTGTGCAGGATGTGAATAGCAGCAACATTGCATTTGCGCAAGGTTTGACCGACATCGAAAGTATCGCCCCCGACAATGTGGCTTGGGTCAAACGCGGTGAGCAGGCTTACGATTATAAGCTACTGGATATGGGCCCTTCGAGTAGCACCAATTTTATTTGGTTTAACCAAAAAGAAGTCAAGAATGCAGCGGGTGAGGCGGCGATTCCGGAACATCGCTTAGCCTGGTTTCGCGATGCACGCTTTCGGCGAGCGATTTCTTACGGGATCGATCGCGAGGGCATCATCCAGGGGGTCTACTTTAATCGCGCCCACCGTTTGGATGGCTATGTGTCCCCCAAACGGAAGTTCTGGTACAATCCTGCCATACGCACCTATCCCTATCAGCCCCAGAAAGCCCGGCAGCTCCTGCTGGATATGGGTTTTCAAGATCGCGATGGACGCTTGTACGATGCCGCAGGTCACCCGGTGCAGTTTAGCCTGATGACCAATTCCAATAATGGCTTGCGGGTGGAAATGGCGACGGTGTTTAAGGAAAATATGGCGGCGATTGGAGTGTCGGTGGATCTGCAGTTTTTAGATTTTAATACCTTGGTGACCAAAATATCCGGAACTTCGGACTACGAGGCCTGCATGTTGGGACTCGGGGGTGGCGCGCCGGATCCTTACGCGGGCAAAGATATTTTGATGAGTGGCGGGCGCCTGCATTTTTGGAATCCTCAGCAGGCGGAGCCGGCAACCGCTTGGGAGGCGCGTATTGATGAATTAATGCGCTCAATTGGGCGCCATACCGATGTGGAGCGGCGCAAGGCCGATTATTTTGAAGTGCAGGCGATTTTGGCGGAGCAACAGCCGATGATTTTTTTGGTCAGCGCCAAAGATTTTGTGGGTTATCGCACTGCTTGGCACAATATAAGGCCCACGCCTTTGGGGGGGATCACCTGGAATTTGGAAAGCTTGTGGAGGACTGCTGAGCCGTGATTGCCTTTATCCTACGCCGATTTTTAGCTATGATCCCGCTCATTTTTGGGATCACCTTGCTGGCCTTTGCTTTGATGAGCTTGGCGCCAGGTGATTTTTTAACGCCAGTGCGTGCCCAGCGCGATGTCCCGCCGGAGTTGATTGATGCCATTGAAAAATCCTTCGGCCTCGATCAAGCATGGTATGTGCAGTATGTGAAGTGGTTGGGAAACGTCTTCAGTGGAAATCTGGGGCATTCCTGGACCTATAAATTGCCGGTGACGGATCTGATTGGGCAGCGCTTGTGGGCCACCTTTTTGTTATCCTTGAGCGCTTTCAGCTTCGCATGGTGCTTGGCGATTCCCTTGGGGGTTTTGACCGCCATTTATCGCGGCTCCCTGTTAGACCGCGTCGTCAGTTTTTTGGCCTATTCAGCCTTGTCGATTCCAGAGTTTTTTCTGGCACTATTACTGGTGTTTTTTGCCGCACAGACGGGCCTGTTCCCTTTAGGCGGGGCGACTTCTATAGACTATGACTATATGAGTTTCAGCGAGCAGTTTTGGGATCGAGCACGGCATCTAGTTTTGCCAACGCTGGCGCTGAGCATTGGATCTATCGCCAGCATTTTGCGGATCATGCGGGCCAACTTTTTAGATGTGATGGCGGCCGATTTTGTGCGGACGGCGCGTGCGAAGGGGCTGAGTGCTTTTCGGGTGAATGCGCTGCACGTTACGCGCAATGCTTTGAATCCTTTAATCAGTTCCTTTGGTTTTGCATTCTCGGGACTGTTGAGTGGGGCCTTGATGGTGGAAATCGTTTTACAATATCCCGGCCTAGGACAATTGATGTACCAATCAATTTTGCGGGAGGACCAATTCGTCGTTTTGGCCTCGGTCATGTTAGGCTGCGTGATGTTAGTCTTGGGGAATTTGATCGCTGATATTTTGTTGGCCTGGTCGGATCCCCGAATTCGCTTGGAGAAAAAGCAGTAGTTATGGGCTTTCGATTACTGATGCGACAGATTTACAAGCGCCCGATGGGGGCGCTGTCGGCCACGGTTTTATTGGGGCTGTATGCGATTGCGCTCTTTGCAGATTTTTTAGCTCCGTACCCCACCAATCTACAAGATTTGGGGCGTACCTATCATCCACCGACGGGCTTGTTCTGGCAAGCGGGCGCGCTACAGGTGCAAAAGTATGCACTGGTAGATCCCAGTGAGGCGCGCTACGAGGCCATCGCGGGGCAGGGGACAGGCTTGCAGTTCTTTGCCAAGGGACACCCTTATCGCTTGTTGGGCTTGATCCCCTGTGAGCGTCATCTTTTCCAGTTGGCAGATCCGGATGCGCGCATTTATTTACTGGGCAGCGATTCGACTGGGCGCGATGTCTTTTCGCGCCTCATTTACGGCGCCCGGGTCTCGCTCTTTGTGGGCTTGTTGGGGATCTCGATCACCACTGTCTTGGGGCTATTGATTGGGGGCTTGAGTGGCTATTTTGGGGGGCGGATTGACTTTTTAGCTATGCGCTTGGTGGAATTTATGATGGCGATGCCGGGCCTGTATTTACTCTTGGCGCTGCGCTCGGCGCTGGCACCGCATTTTGCTTCAGATGAAATGTTTTACGTGATCGTAATCATTCTTTCTTTGATTGGGTGGGCGGGCACGGCCCGTGTTTTGCGGGGGATGACCTTATCGATCCGGCAGCATCAATTCGTGTTGGCGGCAGAGTGCATGGGGCAGGGACCTGTGGCGATTCTGCGTCTGCACATCCTGCCGAATCTACTGAGTTATTTGCTGGTGGCGGCCACCTTATCGATTCCTGGGTATGTGCTGGGGGAGGCGGCGCTCTCCTTTTTGGGACTGGGCATTCAGGAACCGGCGGCCTCATGGGGCTTGATGTTGTCGCAAGCACAGGACGTGAAAGTATTTTACTTAAACTTTTGGTGGTTGTTGACCCCCGGCATGGCGATCTTTCTGACGGTGGTGGCCTATAATGTATTGGGCGATGTTTTGAGTGAGCATTTCGACCCCAAAAAGAACGTCGCTAAGGATTCATTTTGAAAAAAGCACCTGTATTTGATCGTAAGTTTTTAATCGAGCTGAGCAATGGTATGCTCTATCGAGATGCAGAGGCTTTGGTGGAGAGCGGGGCCGTCGAGTCGGCAGAGTGGGCCCCGCCCATTTTACGCGGACAGGTTGTGGTGGATGGGGAGCGCTTTTGTCCCGAGCTCAATTTACGCTCGACGGTCTTTGCTGAAAATAAGTGTACCTGTCTTGCTGGTCGGCGGCGTCAGATATGTGTGCATGCGATTGCCTGTGCGCTGTATTACCAAGCCATTCAGTCCGAAGACGCGCATGAACGCCTCGCGCAAGCGCACTTGAAAAATACTGCTGTGCCCAAGCAGGAAAGTGCAGCACTTCCTGAGAAGCGTCCCTTGCAGCTATTGAACATTCGGCCCCAGGGAACCTCGTTAGTATTGAAGGTCTATTTACCGCCCAATTTAAGCGCCGCAATTAGCAGAGATGCGATTGTCACCAAATTGGAGGCAGCTTATGCGGGCCAATCGCTGCCACTGGGAAATATAGATCGTCAGCGAGTCTTTGCCTGTGAGCCCCCCATGCTGAAAAGTCTGCAATTGATCGAAAGCTGGTGTAGCGGAAAGCTGCCCAGCCTGCTGCAACTGACAGCCAGCCAGTTGAGTCGCTTGCTGCAACAGTTAGTCGATTATCCACAGATTTTCTGGTTGAAGGGGCCATCGCAGCCGATTGCCTGGCGCGCAGGCCAACTAGAAGGGGTGACGGATTTATTGCCCAAAGCGGAGGACGCGCCGCAGCAACGGAAAATCGAGGCGGTCCAGGTGGCTCGCGAGGGGGCGCGTCTTCACCGTTCGCAACAATTGGAATTGGATCTACGGCGTCCCAGTGCTGTGAATCGACGCCGGCAAGCTGAGGCAAAAAGTCAGCAGCGCTGGCGCACCAAGCCCGGCGATTTTCCAACCGCTGCTGCGGTGCAATCCTCCATGGCGGACTATGGAGAGCAGGCGATTGTGGTGGATGGTTCGCCGAACTTTATAGTGGTGCGCTTGCCGCAGCACTTGGATGCCGCAGCGCAAACGGTTCGCTCGCTGCTGAAGGCGGAGGGCTTCCGTTTGGACCCGCGCAATCGAAAGTGGTGGCTACGGGATCGGCACAAGACGCTCAACTTTTTAGCGGCCCACTGGTCGGCCCTCAAAGTACAACAAGAGGTGCGGTTTACCCAAAATTTTGAGGATCAGTTTCGAAACATTCAATTGTCCAGTTTGAGTGTGCAGACAGAGTCGATCGACAGCGGTTACCGCTTGTCGGTGCAATTGGATGAGACCACCAGTGACCAAGAATTACAGCGGGCGCTGGCGTCGGGCAAGCATTACATTGAGCAGCCAGATGGTGCGATGAAGTTGCTCAATAAAGCCTCCGTTGAGCAATTGCACCAATTGGAGCGGGCGGTGAGTGGACAAGCCGATCGCCCATTTAGTCCCAGCTTTCAGAAAACACTGCATACCCGCGAGCTGTTTGATGTGGAATCCTTAGTTGAGGAAATGGTGGAGGGTTGGCAGCCGCCAGAGGCCTGGCAAGCGCGCAGTCGTGCGCTCAAGCAAGTGGCAGCCTTGCAAGCGGCGCCGATTCGGGCGGGTTTGGATCGGGTGCTGCGGGGCTATCAATGTATCGGCGTCGCCTGGCTGTGGCATTTGTATCGCAACCAACTGGGAGGGATTTTAGCCGATGAGATGGGACTGGGTAAAACCATTCAGGCGCTGGCCTTGATCGAAGTCATATTATCGACGACTGAGGGCGCGCCGCAGCCGGTTTTGGTGGTCTGTCCCGCCAGTTTGATTGAAAACTGGGCACGTGAGGCGCAACGTTTTGTGCCAGATATACGCGTCCTGAAGCATCATGGTGCCAATCGTTGTCGCGAAATCGCGGGGATCGAAGCGGTGGATTTGGTGATCACCTCTTATGGCATACTGCGGCAAGATCTGGAACTTTTATCCTGCTTTGAATGGGCGCTGGTGATTGCGGATGAGGCGCAACATATCAAAAATCGGCGCACCCAGAATGCGAAAAGTCTGTACCGCCTCCATAGTCAGGGGCGCATCCTGTTGACGGGTACCCCGATTGAAAATTCCCTAGATGATTTGCTGGCGCTCTTTGAATTTTTGATGCCGGGCTATTTACAGTCGACCAGTCAAAAGCTCTCGATGGAGGAGCGCGATTGGCATCGAGAGCGTCAAAGTACCCGCGCGGCGGCTTACATTTTGCGCCGCACCAAAAAAGAGGTCGCCCCAGAATTACCAGATAAGATCGAAAAAACATTTTTCTGCGAATTCGGCGATCAACAAGCACAGTTTTACCAGTCGACGCTGGAAGCGGTCCGCAAGGAGGTCTTTCAATTGGAGATGGCGGGCGCCAATAGTGGAAAGGTACGCTTTGCCATGTTTAAAGAGTTATTACGATTGCGCCAAGTCTGTGTGGATCCTCGCATCTTGGATGAAAGCTATCCAGCAGTTGCATCAGCGAAACTGGCTGCTTTTGATGAAATTTTGCAGGAGTGCATGGATGTGGGCAGTCGCATCTTGGTCTTCTCATCCTTTGTTTCCGCCCTAAAACTGTTGGCGCAGCATTTGGAGCAGCAAGGACATCGCTATGCCTATTTGGATGGCCAGACAAAAAAACGGCAAGCGATCTGCGATCAGTTTAACCAAGATACGGGGATTCCGGTGTTTTTAATTTCACTCAAGGCGGGCGGTACTGGCTTGAATTTAACGGGGGCGGATACGGTGGTCCACTATGATCCTTGGTGGAATCCAGCGGCGGAAGCGCAAGCGACCGATCGTGCTCACCGGATTGGTCAGCAGAAGGTGGTCACCAGTATCAAGTTGATCGCGACCAATACTGTGGAGGAAAAAGTACTGGAGCTGCAAACGCGCAAATCAAAGATTTTGGATGAGCTATTTGAGGCTTCCAGCGCCGCCAATGCCACAGTGGATTTGGCCGAAATGAAGCGTTTATTGGATTGAGTGGCGAGAGGGGAGGCGCCTTAGAGTTGGACTAGATAAAAGAGCCCACTTTGGACGCAGCCAATCAGGAAGCCGAGCAGCGCGCCCAACTTCTCGATCGTTTTGAATTCGCGCCGCGCAACCTGATAGACCAAGCCTTCTAGCCGCTCCAATTCAAATTGCGCGATATTGTCCTCGATCATTTGTTTGAGATCGACCTCTTTTTCAAATTCATGGGCCACCGTGTGGATCAGTGTGGCAGCTTCTGCTTGCATTTCTTGCTGAGCGATAGCTTCAAATTGGCTCAGAGTGCTGTCGTTCACAAAGCCCCCAATCAGCGGAATGGCCTGCAGCTTTGGGCCGATCCGCTCCCAGACGATGCGTTTAGCGGTGGCGTTCAAATAGTCGCTCAAATCAATTTTACTAATCTCCGATTGAATACTGCTTTGTTGTAGAATGGTGCTCTCCAAAATCTCAGCAGATTCCTTGGCCAGTTCGGCATGCCGCTTCGGGATCAATCCTTGCCAGCGCAAGCCCATCCAGCCGATCGGGTTGCGCGGACGAAAGAGCATTTTAATGGCAACCCAATTGGTGGCCCAACCTATTCCGGCGGTTAGTAAAGGTGTTAGCAGAAGAATGAATGGCATACTCATAATTTAGTGTGTCAAATACAGCCCCTGTTTTGATAAGAGGTAGGCCACTAGCGCGAGTATAAAAATCAATAATACTAGGCTCAAGCTGGTGCGTTCTTGGGGCGTGAGGCGCATAGTGGATTTTTTAGAATGACCAGTCAGCGGACCGCTGTCTGGCCCATGTTATGTCATCGTAGTGCTGAGTGAAAAAGGCTCTCGTGGGAACTAGGAGCGATTGGCGCATGCTTTAATTCGAGCTGGCTAAGTGTCGAGGTCCGCTGTCAGAAGATCCGGGATCGGGCGCGCGCGCCGACCGCTGGCTAGGCGTTCGATGTAGGGGTCCTCTTTGAGGTCCTCTGGTTGCTCTTCCGGATCCAGTCCGTCCTCTTCGATGGGGATCAGCTGATCAAAGTAGAGCGATAAGCGCCGTGCTTCTGGCGTCAGAACTTGCGCTGGGTTGGGTACCCGATTCTTTTTGACCAAAATGAAATGGGCCGGATTATAAGCTTTTTTATAGTGTGCTTGTAACTGCTGGATCCATGCGTTCGGCACTTGGGTGCGACGATTGAGCAGCACCACATCGGAAAAATGCACACAGGCATCGACCCAAGCTTGGTTTTGAGGACGAGCCATCAGTCGCTGGCAGTCAATGATGGTCAGGATGCGTGCAATGAGACAGTGATTGTGATCACACCATGTTTTGAAGGCTTCGGCCACATCTGCTGGGTTGGCAGTTCCCGGAGCTAAAAAGATGACCGAATCCGCGGCGGCTGAAATGGGGGCATGCTGCACTGTTTGCTTTTTAAGCTCCCAGCTGACCACTTCTACCTGCGGAATCTCGGCAATGGAAGTGTCCCATGGCGATGAGGCAGCCCCCTGAGGTGTAAAGAACAGGCGGGGGCTATCCGGGTTCAAGTGGTTCAGTAGGTCATGAATAATGGCGCGACGGTCGGAATCGTCGGTACCGTAGACCAAATAGGCGCTGGCTTGCATCTGACAGTGGGGCTTAGTCTTGAAACTTAAAGCTATGACACTGGGCCTGTTGTCGCATCCAATGCTCGATCAGCACTAGCGCAGCCATCGATTCCACGATGGGGATGGCGCGCGGAACCACACAGGGATCGTGACGGCCGCGCCCCATCAACTCCGTAGAACGCCCTGCGGTGTCGACGGTGGATTGATTTTGTAAAATGGTCGCGGTGGGTTTGAAGGCGACTCGAAAGTAAATCTCTTCTCCATTGCTAATGCCACCTTGTACGCCGCCAGAGCGGTTGCTGGCAGTTCGGATGCCATCTGCATTTTCAACAAATAGGTCATTATGCTCAGATCCCTTGAGCAGTGAACCGGCAAAGCCACTGCCAAATTCGAAGCCCTTGGTGGCCGGAATGGACATCATGGCCTTGGCTAGATCTGCTTCCAAACGATCAAAGACGGGCGCACCCAAACCCACCGGGGTATTGCGAATACGACATTCGACAATGCCGCCGACCGAGTCGCCCTCTGAGCGGACTGCTTTGATGCGTTCGATCATCTTCTGAGCGGTCTCTGGATGAGGACAGCGTACTGGGGTGGCTTCGACTTGTTCGAGACTGGGGAAATCGTTGGATGGGGGCATTTCGATATCGTGTACGCGCGAAATGTAAGCACGAATTTCGATATTGGCTGCTAACCGCAAAATCTTTTTAGCTATGGCCCCGCCAGCAACCCGTCCGATGGTTTCACGGGCAGAGGAGCGGCCACCGCCCTCATGGTTGCGAATGCCGAATTTTGTCTGATAGGTATAATCCGCATGCGAGGGGCGGAAGGCGTCCCGCATAGTCTTGTAAGCTTCAGGTCGGTGATCGCCATTGGGCACGTAGATGGCGATCGGAGTGCCCAAAGTGTAGCCTTCGTAAACACCGGAAACAATTTCTGCGGTGTCACTTTCTTTACGCGGTGTGGTGATCTCGCTTTGCCCCGGGCGGCGACGATCCAGCTCAACTTGAATATCCTCTAGCGCTAAGGGTATTCTGGGCGGACACCCGTCAATTGTGACTCCAATGCCCCCACCGTGGCTCTCGCCCCAAGTTGAAATTTTAAATAGATTCCCAAATGAATTCCCCATAGGTGCGCTACTTCAAGCGAACACATTCAGGAAGTCAATGCCATGGATCGTCCCCCTGCGGATTTCGTTTGGAGAAAGCGCATGCAGGAGGCGCCCGCTAGCCATTGGCTTAGTCTAAGCCTAACTTTTCCTTGCCCGCGGCAGAAATCATATGCGGCGTCCATGGGGGATCCCAGATGATGCTGACCGTTGCTGCGGAAACTGCAGATAAGCGCTCGATGTGATTTTTAGCATCCTCTGCGATGACCGGGCCCATGCCGCAGCCCTGAGCGGTGAGGGTCATTTGGACGGCAACCTGATGTTGTTGATTGGCATCCGGCTCTGAAATTTGAAGATCATAAATCAAGCCGAGGTCGACGATGTTGACCGGAATCTCGGGATCGAAGCAGTTTTTCATAGCATCCCAGACCGCATCCTCACCAAAAGTTTGATCCTCGGGTGTTTGAACTTGATCGGCCGAGCGTGCTGTCAGTATGTCAGCCATCTCTGCGCCCAGTGCGTCCCAGTCTTTACTGGCTAAACGATAGAGCCCCGAATCTGCACGCAATGTCACGGTGCCGCCCAAGGCCTGAGAGATGGTGACTTTGGTGCCAGTTGATAATGTTTCCTGATGGCCAGCAGGAATGACGGTCACCGTCGTGTCACGCGCAAGTTCATATACCGAATCTAAATCCATGCTAGCATAAAATGGGATGGATGTTGGCTGTCAATGGTGCAGGTTATATTCTTTAGGGCACCTCTGGAAACCTCCCATGTGCCGAGATTGCCGATTTGCTGTGATGCAGGCAAGGCTCTCTCGCCAACGGTTGGGCTGGAAGCCCTGCCTAGGCGAGATCAACGCCGCCAGCGCACAGCAAGTGGCAAGTCTTTCAAACCGAAACAATTTTGGTTCTGAGCTGCGTTGATCTGCGCACGAAGGGCTTCCAGCCCTCCTGTGCACAGAATCGCCTTGCTCAAAATCAAAATTGTATTCGTCTCGGTCTTGGTAGATTTTCAGAGGTGCCCTTATGGCTAAGCGCATTTCGGCAGCTTTGAGGTCGCTTATCGGATGAGATCGCTGACTGCTTGGCATGGTAATCGCGGAGGCCTGCTCATGGTCGGCGCCTTATTTGTCGCAGATGATTTTTATTGTGAGCTAGTGGATGGAGGCCGCAGTCCTGAGATAATTTCGCTAGCAGCCTATAAGACTGAGAACCATCTGCAGGGTTTGGTATTGATTGACTCGATCGACACAGGCAGCTAATAGAGTAAGGTATCTAGAATGAAAATAAATATATTGAAGTGGATCGGCCTTTGGTTGGGCTATGCGGGATTGATTTGTCTGGTCGGGACGATCGGGGGGGTGCTCACGCATGGTGTGTATGCGCTTTTTTGTTCCGAACCCGATCGCTACCTTGAGTACATTATTTTGGGGATGCAGCACGGCTTCAAATATGGGGGTGTGTGGGCTGGCGGAACTGCCCTGGTCTTATGTGTTATGCGTGCTCATAAGCAACATACCCAGAAAAATGACGCCTAAAAAACGGGTCTCTTGTGTTCGCGGCAAGGCCGCGCTCCTCGCGCAATTCTGGGCAGAGAGCCATGACGGTATCACAGCATATTATATTCAAGTTTCGCGCCAAATTCTAGGGCTGCCACAAATTATAAAATGTTCCCGAAAAAGGTATTAGTTTGCGTTTGTATGGGGTCCGGTTTTTGTATCGTCTAATGTCCACCGCAGAAACTAACGAAATTGCCACCAATGATTTGAGTCGATCATTTGGTAAAAAGCAGGTCGTCAATAAAGTAAACATACAGTTGTCAGCTGGAGAAGTGGTGGGGTTATTGGGCCCCAATGGTGCTGGCAAAACAACGACCTTCTATATGGTGGTCGGTTTGGTCCCGGCCAGTTCTGGGCATGTCTTGTATAATCAAGATGTCATCACCCATTATCCATTGTACCGCCGTGCCCGTATGGGAATTGGCTATTTGCCGCAAGAGGCTTCTGTATTCCGTAAATTGAGTGTAGAAGCCAATATTCTCGCGGTTGCGGAAAGCTTAGATGTCAGCAAAAAGGAGCGTCGCCAATTGGTGGAGCAACAGCTGGAAGATTTGGGGCTGACTGGATTGGCAAAGCAAAAGGCCTACACGCTGAGTGGGGGTGAACGCAGACGTCTCGAAATTGCGCGCGCACTTGTGACTCAACCCAGCTTTTTACTGATGGATGAACCTTTCAGTGGCGTGGATCCAATTAGTGTGAGTGAGGTGCAAAAAATTATCATTCAACTAAAAGAACGCGGGATTGGGGTGCTGATCACTGATCACAATGTTCGCGAGACTTTGTCGATTTGTGATCGTGCTTACTTGCTACATCAAGGACGTGTCTTGTGTGAAGGCACCAGCGAATTCCTGGTGAATGATCCGCAAAGCAAGCGCTTTTATTTGGGAGAAAATTTTAACCTGTAGGTCTACGATGGCAGTAACATTTTCAAATAATACTCATTTTATCGAATCCATCTCAGTTAAAGAGTTTTATAATTCTTTTGCCGAAGACTTAAAACTTGAATTAGTGGCGGGTGCCGAAGGGATGGATAATGTGATCCGCGAGCGTAGTCTTAATCGTCCGGCGCTCACCATGATTGGCTTTTTTAAGTATTTTGCGGCTAAGCGCATTCAACTTTTAGGGGCCGGCGAGATGGCTTATCTCCGCGCTCAATCAGATGAGGATGAAAAGAGAATATTACTCGAGCTCTTTCAGCGAAAATTACCCTGTATGATTATTTCGCGCAGTTTGGCTCCCACTAAGGTTATGAAGCGGCTGGCCAACGAGTACAATACGCCGCTGATTCGCTCTTCCCTGAAATCAAAGGAGTTGACCACTGAAGCAACCCTATTGCTGGAGGAAAAGTTTGCTCCGCGCACGCAATTACACGGCACGCTAATGGACATTAAAGGGATCGGTGCACTTTTATGTGGCGAAAGTGGTGTTGGCAAAAGCGAATGCGCACTGGCTTTGATCGAGCGGGGACATAGTTTGGTTGCGGACGATTTGACTTACATTAAGCGGGCCACCGAGCGCGAGTTGATGGGATCCTCCTCCGAGTTGAGTCGTGGCTATATGGAATGTCGCGGGCTCGGCATTATTAATGTGGCCGAATTGTTTGGCATTCGGGCGGTTCGTTTGCAAAAAAGAATCGATCTCATTATCCAGTTTAAGACTTGGACACACGGGATGTACGAGGAGAGAACCGGTCTCGAGGAGAACTTTGTCAAAATACTTGGTCTTAAGGTACCCACGATGGAAATACCGGTTCGCCCAGGACGGGACATGGGGCGTCTGGTGGAGGTCGCCGCCATGGTTCAAGCGCACAAACAATTGGGGCATGATTCGGCCGCCGAATTTAATCAGCGCTTGATCGATCACATGAGTCAAAAATAGTTTTTTTGTGCCAATTATTTCTGCAGCTGCGCTTACAAATTTTTAGCTTGGAAGATATAGCGTCATTTATTTTTTCGAAACGACGAAATGTCAGCACTTAATAAAAACGAATATCCCCAGTATATTGAGCATAAAAAAATCGTAAAACTTATTGGGGCGGCGAGTGTGAATAACTTGTGGAGAACTTGGTCTTGCCTTAATACTTTTGGCTGTAACTTTTGTTTCTATTCTGTGATATGGCGTAATATTTGCCTGACACAGAAAACAACTTTTTTCCAATTTAACACTTATAAATAATTATAAATATTACATTAATTCCAGATAATGATTATTTTATGTTTTTTTAAGTACTGTACTATTTTTATGCATACTGACCATTTCCGCGCACTGCCTAAGTATCTGCTAACGAGATACAATTGTAACATTGCCATGGCCAGCCTATGTGAATAATCTTCCAACTGCTAATAAAATGACTCAAACTGAAACAGCTGATGCCGTATGGCCTCAGATTAGAACTGCACTCGAAAAACTGTTCCCTGCGGATTTGTTTGCTATGTGGTTTGAGGATTTGGTTTGCGTAGATTTTAAAGATGATCAACTCAGGCTTCAAACCGCCAGTGAGTTTAATGCCATTTGGGTCGAGAATAATTATATGGATGTCCTATTGCAGCAGGCGACTGCTATCTTGGGCAAACCCATTGAAATTACGCTCATTACTGTAAGTGATACGGCTACTGCACCAGCGACCCTTGCATCAAATCGTCGAGCAGAGACGGCCGCCTTAGGGCCATCACAGCGCAAAAGTCCTGAAGGCGATTTCGCTGCGAAACGTGTGCACACTGGACGTGCGCAGATCAACGAGCGAAATACTTTTGGCAGTTTCGTAGTGGGTGCCGGCAGCCAATTAGCGCACGCTGCTTCGATTGCGGTGGCGAATGCGCCTGGGCGTGCCTACAATCCGTTGTTTTTATTTGGAGATACGGGACTGGGGAAGACGCACTTGATGCACGCCGTTGCGCATCAAATGTATTCTCAAAACCCAAAAGCGCGCATTGCGTATGTTTCCACCGAGAAATTTACCAATGAGTTTATTCACGCCATTCGGGAAAACAAATTAACCAAATTTCGCAAGTATTACCGCAATGTGGATGCACTTTTGGTCGACGATATTCACTTTCTTTCGGGCAAAGAGAGTACGCAGGAAGAGTTTTTCCATACGTTTAACGATTTATTTGAATCAGGCCGTCAAATTTTCATTGCCAGTGATCGACCTGCGAACGAAATAGCGCGTCTTGAAAATCGTTTAGTCTCTCGCTTTCAGTGGGGATTGGTCACAGATATTCAAGCACCTGACTTTGAAACGCGGATGGCCATTTTGGGTAAAAAAGCCGCCGCCATGAATATTGATTTAGCGCCTGAGGTGATGCAGTTTTTAGGCGAGCGGGTCTCGCGGAATGTCCGTCGCATGGAGGGTGCTTTGACGCGTATTGCTAGCTATGATGCTTTGATGGATCGCAAACTGGACTTACAAGCGGTAGAGCGCTTATTAAAAGATCTCTTACATGAAGAGGTGATTAGTCAGGTTACCGTTGAGCAAATTCAAAACAAAATAACGGATTACTACAAGGTGCGTATGAGTGAATTGATCGGACGCAGGCGCACGGCCAATATCGTATTGCCCCGTCAAGTTGCGATGTACATCTGCCGTACCCTGACTAGCGAACCCCTAAAATTTATCGGGGATGCATTTGGTGGTCGTGACCACGGTACCGTCATTCATGCCTGCAAACAAATTGAACATTTGATGGAGCAAGATCCTAACATAAAACGGGCTGTAGATTACTTGATTCAACAGCTTTCGAAAACAAAGCATTCATGAACTTTACTGATGAGCAAAAATCCGCTGTTGTCGATTGGCTAGGCCAAGGGCGATCGCTTTCCGATATCCAGCAGGCCTTAAAGGTCGACTTCAATTTGACGATTACCTACATGGAGCTTCGCTTCATGGTCGATGATCTGGAGATTCCTCTTAGTGAGGATACTTCCGAGGACGTTGCAGATGCTGGCGAGGACCTTGCAGATGCTGGCGAGGATGCGGCAGATGCGGTATTGGAGCCGGAACCAGTTTTGGATCCTAGTGGCGTCCAAATTGATGTGGATGCGCTAGTGCTGCCGGGTGCTTTGGTGAGTGGAAGCGTTACATTTTCGGATGGGGAAAGTCTGAAGTGGCAGTTAGCCGCTACCGGCCAACTGGGATTGATACCCGGGGATAACCCAGACTATAGGCCTTCACCTGAAGACGTTCAGTCATTTCAAGAGCAGCTTGAGGAAGTCTTACGTAGTAAGGGGTACTAATCGATTGGCTCACTTAAGCGGTGGAACATGGTAGGCGAAAAGTTACCAATTCACTCCGTTTCGGATGCGCTCGTCAGCGCGCTCAAAAAGTGCAATCGCTTAATACTCACGGCAGAGACGGGCTCAGGTAAGTCGACTCAGGTTCCTCAATTACTCTTAGATCAGTTCCCACCTGCTGGCGAAATTCTGGTTTTACAGCCACGTCGCATAGCGGCTCGTTTATTAGCCATGCGGGTGGCGCAAGAACGTGGTTCAGCAATAGGGCAGGAGATTGGTTATCAGGTTCGCTTTGAAAATAAGTGTTCCCAGCACACGCGTATACGGTATATCACCGATGGACTCTTGTTGCCCAAGTTGCTGGAAGATCCTGAATTAACAGGCGTCGCAGCCATTATTTTTGATGAGTTTCATGAACGCAATTTAAATTCGGAGCTCTGTTTGGCTCATATCATACAAAACCAGTCGATTGGCATTCGGTGTGATTTGAAGTTGATTGTGATGTCGGCCACTTTGGAGTTGAGCCGCTTGTCGAATTTCCTGGCCCCTTGTACCCATTTAAATGCGGATGGCCGTCTTCATCCGGTCGCGATACGCTATGCGGGTGCGAGTTGTGGTCGATCGATTGCACCTGTTTGGGAGCGGGCTGCCAGTGCATTCAAGCAATCGCAAAAGTCTGGGTTTTCAGGAAATGTGCTCATATTTATGCCAGGCGTATTCGAAATCCATCAATGCATGCGCAGGTTGGAGTCACTGCAAGAGACGCGAGGCTATCGAGTGTTGCCCCTTCATGGTTCATTATCGCCAGAGCAGCAAGACGAAGCAACGTCGCAAGCGGGCGGTCGCAAAATTATTGTCGCAACCAATGTCGCGGAAACCTCTATAACCATCGACGGGATTCGTTTAGTGATTGACGGTGGCCAAGCCAAGCTAGCTAAATTTGATAGCAATCGTGGGATCAATACCCTGTTGATTGAACCCATTAGCCAAGCGGCAGCAGATCAGCGAGCTGGACGGGCTGGGCGCACTCAAGCGGGGCAGTGCGTGCGTCTCTGGTCCGAGGCCGAACATCGCGCGCGCAGCGCCCATTCAATACCCGAAGTCCAACGTGTGGATTTATCAGAAAAATTACTGGTCTTGATGGCTGCGGGACAAAGTAATTTTGAATCGTTTGCTTGGTATGAAACGCCTGCCAAGGAGGCCATAACAGCTGCTTTCATGCTACTCGCGCAACTCGGTGCGATCGATGTGCACAAGCGCATCACAAAGATTGGCTTGCAGATGGCGCGTTTACCCCTGCACCCTCGCTACGCCCGCATTTTAGTGGGGAGTCAAAACAAAACCCTGCTATCTGCCTTGTCCTGGGTTGCCGCAATGAGTCAAGAGCGCTGGCCTTATCATCCTATCACGAAAGGTGAGCATGTGATGCAGGGCACAGCTTCGTTTGATTCAGAATCGAATGAGCACAGTGATTTTTTTGTACAAATTCGGGCATTGGAGTGGGCGAGAAATTGTCAGTTTGAGCTGGCTAAATGTCGGCAAGTCGGGATTCATGCGGCGGCAGCTCGCCAAATCACTCGTATTCGGGAGCAGTTGCTGCACTTGCTACAGATTTCGCCCCAGTCGCTTCCAAAGCGAGTTGATTTTAGTGAGTTGGGTGCTGCGATCACTCAGTCCATTCTGTTAGGATTTTCTGATTATTTAGCCCGGCGATCTGAATCTGGGACATTGCGTTATCGTTTGCTCAATGGGCGCACCGGCAGCTTAAGAAAAACGAGTCAATTGCGAGCGCCTTTTATTGTGGTGGCGGATCAGGCAGAATTAAATCGAGGCCAAGAGCTGAGTCTGGAGCTCAGCATGGCGACTCGTGTGGACTTGGATATCTTGGAAAAACAATTCCCCTTGGATTTTAATCACCAAACGATAACGGTTTACGATAGTCGCTCGCGCCGAGTCGAGCAACAAGCGCGTGTCCAATTTCGGGAAATGACGCTCAGTCAGTCGACTACTGCCCCTACAGATTTGGATCGTGCGGCTAGTCTGCTAGCAGAGCAAGTGCTCTTGGGGCATTTAAAACTAAAGCGCTGGGATGCCGCGGTGGACCGTTACCTGCGAAGGATTAACTTTATAGCTCAACACTGCCCAGAAGTGGGAATTGATGCTATCGACGAAGCCGGAAAACGTCTCATTTTGGAGCAGGTTTGTTATGGGGCGGTTGATTATAAATCGATTAAAAATCGCTTAGTACTTCCGTTTATTCAAGATTGGATACGTCCCGAGCAGCAGTATTATTTAGACTGCTATGCCCCCGAATCATTGGTCTTACCCAACCGTAAACGTCCATTGGAAATTCGGTATGAGTCAGACGGTCGTGCCATTGTGAGTTCACGATTGCAGGACTTTCATGCATTGAAACATCAAGACTTATTGTTGGGGAAGGGGACCATTCGGCCATTGGTTGAATTGTTAGCCCCCAATAATCGTGCCGTTCATATAACGGATGATATCGACGGATTCTGGTTCGGCGCTTATCGATCAATTCGCAAAGAATTGGCGGGCCGCTATCCCAAGCACGATTGGCCCTAATGCAGTCAAGAATGTAAGCGCTGCTGTTTTTATTGTCGAGCGCAGTATGGATTTTCAGCAGCAGCTCTTTGAGCCTGGATTCTTCAATCGCTTGAGCAAGGTGCTCGGCAACTGCAGGTCGAGGAAGCGTATAATCATACGTGATTGCTGTTCTGATAGGCAGCCATCTGCCCTTGGTCGCCTGAGGTCTTTTTGAGTACCCTTTTGGTGGGCATATTTCTGATGCAACGTATTAGAAATGTGGCTGGTATAAAGGCACTTAAAAGTCATACGCCTATACTCAAAAAATCCGTATGCATCGTTCGGGTTATTGACGAGCTTGCCCACTGTCAGATACCTGCCAAGTTGAATTTTTTATTTTATTCTTTTTATGAATTGACAAGCTGCCTAGACTCAAACGAAATCGCGGCTTTCCGCTCGGGTGGTGAAATTGGCAGACACGCCAGATTTAGGTTCTGGTGCCGCAAGGCGTGAGGGTTCAAGTCCCTCCCCGAGTACTCTATTTAACAAGGTAACTTTATTTAACTCGTAGCTTGGTGATCGCATTGAATGCGATAG
>CAWVTP010000031.1:0-19988 GCA_963933035.1 uncultured Puniceicoccaceae bacterium
ACATAAACCAGCATATTAAGAGAATCACTTCTACACTGCTTTCAGTGCACCTCAAGAACTGGTAATCTTCCCATGTTTTTGGCGTGAAGCTAATATTCATCCTTCGAGATCAATTTCTTTTTCTATCAAATTGCCTTTTTCAGCAGCTTCTATTGATTCGATCAGACGCTTTGTGTTCGCTGGATTGCGTAAAGGGTAAGCCGTTTCTTCAAGCGATTCGTAGTCTTCTAGTGAAATCATAACGACAGCTTGTTCTCTCTTTTTTGTGATAATCATTCGCTCGCGGTCGAGGCACACTTGATCCATTGTGGATGCAAGGTATTCTCTTGCAGCTGTGTATGTAATCGCAGTAATTCATATTTACAGAATACACGCCATCGTTTTTTTTTGACCAACCCTCGTAGGCGGATCGGTGAGAAAACGGTAGCTGGCAACTCTGCTATTGGTGCCGCCGCAATGTCGTTGATCACTACGTCTTGATGGACTCCTCGCTTCGAATCCAATCGGCCAGACGGCTCCGAACATCATCAAAAATATCAGCGGGTAAAGTGCTCAGCTTTCCGGTGAAAATATCAGACTGAACAACAGCGAGTCGACTCGTCCGAATTAGACTTTCCTTCTTTAAGCCGGTCGTCTCGAAAGCGGGCATCGTCTCTGATAGAACGACTTCGAGATCTGGGATTTGATGTCGAGTCTGAGTGCTAACCATACACACGAGACAATCGTCAAAAACTCCGTGGATTCTTTTGATCAACAATGCGGGTCGCAACTTGCCGACACCCAAATCAGATTGAGGAAAACGAAAAAGTAGAATATCACCCTCGGCAATCATCCTATTTTCTCGACCACATCAGATTCTGTATAGAGGCTTTCCTCTTCCTCCATCCCTCGCATGGCCGATGTAAGTGAAACTTTTCTCAGAGTGTTCTCTTCGTTTTTTTTCTCTTTTTCCTTTAGAAATTCTACGAATTCAAGCACTTCGGACTGCTTCTCAGGTCGAAGAGTTGCAATCTCATGGATAATCTGTTCCGCTGTGCTCATGGGATATAAGAGTGCTGATTAGTGCCCAAATCTCAAGTTCAATTTTTTGTCCGTCGTCTGGCACGCATGTGAGTTTGGTTGTAAATGCCCAAATATGGAGGCAGCTTGGAGGCTTTTATCCGGGCAAGGGGTGACAGCTGCTGTAGGGGATGCAATCGCTGACATTTCGCTCAAGTTAAATTTAGGGAGCATTTTTGGCGCAAGCGATTCAGTCCTGCTAGTTTCTGCTTGAAATAATCAGCTATCCCAAGAGATTGAAGTGACGCGTTATGGACACTTACAAGAATTATATTGCCGAAATTGAAGAAAGAAAGAGCGAAGGGCTCCACCCCAAGCCAATCGATGATAGCACTTTGCTATCCGAAATTATTGCGAATATAATGAATCTCGCTAGCCCTCACCGGAACGATTGCCTTAAATTTTTCTTATACAATGTTTTGCCCGGCACAACCAGTGCGGCTCAAGTGAAGGCAGATTTCCTTAAGGCGCTTATTTTGGGGAATGCAGTCGTGGAGGAAATTTCGCAAGAGTTTGCCTTTGAACTACTATCGCATATGAAGGGCGGACCCTCAGTGGTAGTCCTGCTTGATTTGGCCTTAGGCCAAGATGTGGAGATTGCTCAGAAAGCGGCAGACGTTTTAAAGACGCAGGTCTTTCTGTATGACGCCGATATGGAGCGTCTCGCGACGGCATACAAAGACGGCAAGGCGGTCGCCAAAGGGATCCTGGAAAGTTATGCCAAGGCGGAGTTTTTTACCCAGTTGCCTGAGGTGGAGGAGACGATTGAGGTCGTCACCTACATCGCCGGTGAAGGCGATATTTCCACGGATCTACTGTCCCCCGGCAATCAAGCGCATTCCAGATCGGATCGTGAACTGCACGGCAAGTGCATGATTTCGCCGGAGGGCCAAATCGATATTCAAGGCTTACAAGCCCAGCATCCCGGCAAGCGTGTGATGCTCATCGCCGAAAAAGGGACCATGGGGGTCGGTTCTTCTCGCATGTCCGGTGTGAATAACGTGGCCCTGTGGACGGGTAAGCAGGCGAGCCCTTATGTTCCCTTCGTGAATATTGCGCCGGTGGTGGCTGGCACCAATGGCATCTCACCTATTTTTCTGACGACTGTTAGCGTAACGGGTGGCATTGGAATTGATCTTAAAAACTGGGTCAAAAAAGTCGATGCATCCGGTAATCTCGTGCTCGATGACAATGGAGACCCGGTGCTGGAGCAAGTGTACTCAGTCGAAACCGGCACGGTGCTGACGATCAATACCAAAGACAAGAAGCTCTACCGCGGCTCAGAAGTTTTGGCCGACATCGCCTCCGCGCTGACGCCACAAAAAATGGAATTTATGCGAGCTGGCGGTTCCTATGCGGTCGTATTTGGCAAGAAATTGCAGAGCTTTGCGGCGCAAACAATTGGCATACAGGCCGAAGCAGTTTTTGCACCCTCCAAGGAAATCTCCCGTGAGGGAATCGGCTTAACGGCAGTGGAAAAAATCTTCAACCGCAATGCGGTCGGCACCTCTGGATCGGCGGCACTCTATGCAGGCTCTGACCTACGAGTGAAGGTGAACATTGTGGGCTCACAGGACACAACGGGCCTCATGACCATGCAGGAGCTGGAAGCCATGGCTGCCATGGTGGTGTCGCCGACGGTTGATGGCGCTTACCAATCAGGCTGTCATACCGCCTCTGTTTGGGACAAGAAGGCGCAAGCGAATATTCCAAAACTCATGCAGTTCATGAACAAGTTTGGGCTGATTACCGCACGCGATCCCAAAGGGAAGTATCATGCCATGACGGATGTGATCCACAAGGTATTGAATGACCTCACCGTGGATGAGTGGTCGATCATCGTGGGTGGCGATTCGCACACACGTATGTCCAAGGGCGTCGCATTTGGTGCTGATTCAGGGACTGTCGCCCTAGCTTTGGCCACCGGCGAGGCGACGATGCCGATCCCGGAGTCGGTGAAGGTCACTTTCAAAGGCAGTTTAAAAGATCACATGGATTTTCGTGATGTGGTGCATGCAACCCAAGCCCAGATGCTCAAGAAGTTTGGTGACAATGTCTTCCAGGGCCGAGTCATTGAGGTGCATATTGGGACACTTCCAGCGGACCAAGCCTTTACCTTTACTGATTGGACGGCGGAAATGAAGGCGAAAGCATCCATCTGTATTTCTGAAGACGCGACCCTGATCGAATCGCTGGAAATCGCTAAGAGCCGTATCCTCATTATGATTCAGAAGGGGATGGACAACGAGAGCGGTGTCTTGCAGGGGCTGGTGGATAAGGCTAACCAAAGAATTGCTGAAATTCGGACGTGTGAAAAGCCAGCGCTCTTACCGGACGCTAATGCGGAGTATTTTGCAGAGTTCACCGTCGACTTGGATCAAATTGTAGAGCCGATGATCGCAGATCCCGACGTCAACAATGAAGATGTGTCGAAGCGCTACACACACGATGCGATTCGTCCCGTCTCCTATTATGGCGGCGATAAAAAGGTCGATCTCGGTTTTGTCGGATCCTGCATGGTGCACAAGGGGGACCTTAAAATCTTGTCCCAAATGCTCAAGAATCTTGAAGCAGAAAAGGGGCAGGTTGAGTTTCAGGCACCACTCGTGGTGGCGGCACCGACATACAATATTATTGATGAGTTAAAAGCCGAGGGCGACTGGGACTTGCTGGAGAAATATTCAGGCTTTCAGTTTGATGACAGTGCCCCCAAGGGAGCGGCCCGCACCGAGTACGAAAATATGATGTATTTGGAGCGCCCCGGCTGCAATCTTTGCATGGGGAATCAAGAAAAAGCGGCCAAGGGAGACACGGTTATGGCGACCTCCACTCGTTTATTCCAAGGGCGCGTTGTAGAAGATGCAGAGCGCAAGAAGGGCGAGTCGCTGCTGGCTTCGACGCCGTTGGTAGTGCTGTCTGCTATTCTTGGGCGTATTCCGCGTATGGACGAGTACGAGAAAGCCGTGGATGGGATTAATTTAACCAAGTTCAAGCCATCCAGTATAAATTTGAGTGCTTAAACTTTAGGGCTGTTGCCATTTAGCTGTACCTGAGATGCTTGGTGTCGTCTATTTAAAGCAACAGGGTTCACTATTATCGTCCTGACTTCTTTGCCGGCTATTTTTGTTTAATTGCGGACTTGACCTTTGCTTGAGTATTGAGTGTTTTCAGCAATCGCATGCGGGTATAGTTTAGAGGTAAAACATCTGCCTTCCACGCAGAGGTCGTCGGTTCGATTCCGTCTACCCGCACCATTTCTTCACATGCTGTGAGACTGTATTTTATGAGTCTTCTAGCGAATACGTGACCGCCAACATCAATTTTACGTTTAATGTCCCCACCTGATCGGCCAAAGTATTCGAATATCGTGATTCGTACTTGCCCTATGATTGCTTAAGCTCATCATGATGCATTTACAGATATTCTTTTCTTAGTTATGGCATTAAGAGTTGGCACAAACGCACCGGATTTTACATTACAGACCAAAACGTCGACAGGCTTAGAAGCGGTCACTCTGAGTGATCAATACACGAAAAAAAGGGTTTTATTACTGTTTTTCCCTTTGGCGTTCACTTCCGTATGTGTTGAAGAGATGTGTCACGTCAATACGACCCTGGCAGAGTACGAGGAGCTCAACGCCTATGTTTATGGAGTCTCGGTCGATAGCCCATTTTCCTTAGAGAAAATGGCGCAAGCGGATCAGTTAAAATTTCCGCTGCTGAGTGATTTTAACAAGACTGTTGCCACAGCCTACGATGTATTGTTTGCGGATTTATTGGGCTTTAAAGGAGTCGCGAAACGAGCTGCCTTTGTGATTGATACCGATGGACGTATTCTTTATAGCGAGTCATCAGATGATCCCAAAAAGCTGCCAAATTTTGAGTCGATCAAAGCGGCATTGAAGGCCTAAGGCGGTTCGATGGATGCTGTCTTTTTAGAGGGTGCAATATGAGTGATTCACAGCCAGCGACCTTTAGAGTCAACACACGGGATGACGTCGTGTCTGTGTTGATTTCGGGTAAAGCGAATTATATGAATTGCAATGACTTTCGGGTGTTTTTACACCAGATGCTGGCATGTGGACGTAAGCAATTTGTGATTGATTTTGCTCAATGTACCGGAATGGACAGTACATTTTTAGGTATTTTGGCGGGGACTGCAATCGAGTTGCGGGAAGCCGAATTGCCAGGTTCACTCATTGTACAGCGCCTGAGCGAACGTAATCATGAGTTGGTGGCTAATTTGGGGCTACATAACTTATTGACGGTTATTGATGAGTCTACGACTGCGGAAACTGGTCATGGGCGGACGGATTATGATCCGCTTTCGGAAGGTGTCGTAGCCGATACGCGGGCAGTTTTGAAGTCTCACGAAAATTTGGTACGCGCGGATGCTAGTAATCAAAATAAGTTTGAAGACGTGATTTCATTTCTCAAAAATCAGGTTGATTCCAAGGAGGGGTAACGAATCCGTCTATAGATTTAGATCTGTACTCAAGCCGTGCTGCCAATTTGTAAAACTGCTGACGATCACATCAAATGTGATGGACTTTGAATGCATTTTGTGGGGTGATTGTGGCAGTTGACATTGTTCTTTATTTGCGGATGATCCTCAGCTGTTTATGTGGAGTTTGTTCATAGCCATCTTGATCTTCGGGGTTTGGACTTTTATTTCCAACGCCAAGCACAGCCGTCGTATGCGGAAAATTCTGGAGCAGAAGCAGCTTGTGGAACAAGAGAAGCAAATCGTTGTGGAGTTTATGCACACAATGGTGGAGGCAGTCGCCGAGGGGAGTGAACGCAGCGAGCTCTTTCAAAGGATTATCCATGCGGCGACAGTTTGTACCGGTGCTTACAGTGCCTGTATTTATTATCTTGAAGCGGATGGTTTTTTGAAGGGGGTTGCCTCGGAAGGTCTCTTCCCCCCGCAGTCAGACGTCAAGCACAGTGAATTTAGTCAAGAGCGTCGCTTGCGCTCGCAGCAATTAGAAAGCATCTTGCGTTCGGAATCCTTTGCGATGGGTGAAGGCTTGGTGGGCCAAGTGGCGCAATCCAAACGTGCGCTGTTGATTGCAAATGCTCGCTTAGATCCGCGCGTGTATCAGCACGAAGATCCTGATTTTCAGGTACATTCATTGATTTTGGCGCCAGTATTATTCCAGGGCGATTTACTGGCGGTTCTCGCGGTTGCGAATCCCATGGATGACGTCCCTTTTAATGACACGGACTTTTCGTTGGTAGAAAATTTGGCCGATCAAGCGGGCTTGGCCTTACATAATTGTCACTCAATGCAAGTTCAGATCGAGAAGAACAAACTCGATACGGACATAGAATTGGCCAGTACGATCCAAGGCTTGCTCTTACCTAAAAAATTTCCACCCTCGGAGCACCTAGAATTTGCAGTTGAATACGCACCCGCCCAGAAAATTGGGGGGGATTTATATGAAATTTTTGCAATTGATGCGGATCGGATTGGGGTTGCGGTTGCGGATGTTTCGGGTAAGGGGGTGGCGGCTTCCTTGTTGATGGCTATTTGCCAAACGCATTTGCACCATTACTCCAAGGTCGAAAGTTCACCCGCAAAAGTGTTGAGTCGTATCAATCGCAGCATGTTGCCAACCATGCCGCGTGACATGTTTATCACCATCATCTATGCGGTCTTTGATCGGCATAGTGATCAAGTTGTGCTGGCGCGTGCCGGCCATGAGTTGCCCTTATTCTATGATAGTCAAGCTGACGGATCTGTCGTGATTGGTCCGGTGGATTCGCCTGGCATGTCGGTTGGAATGGTGGAAGGCTCTATTTTTGACTCAATCATTGAAGATCGATCTATTCAGTTTGGCGAAAATGATGCCTTAATGCTGTATACGGATGGGTTGACTGAAATGGCCAATCGCAATGGAGAGGAGTTTTCGACGGCTCGCTTGCAAAAAGTGTTGGAAACTCACGGTTCGGGTAGTGCTCAGACACTGCTTCAACAAGCACTCGAAAGCGTCAATCGCTTTTCGGGGACTAGCGATCATATGGATGACTTAACCGTGGTCACCATCAAGCACGCTCAACCTGCTGCAGTGGCCTCAATTGAGGCCTGAGAACACCTGACTGCCCCAAGGGCAGACTTGCGTGTTAGGTGTTCAGCTGTTTGCTGACGATCTGCCAGCCCTCATTCAGGATTAAAGCTTCAGCTTTTTTAAACTTGAGCTCTTTTGTTTCCATGCCTTTGCGAATCGTCACCAGATCGTTGCGGCCAATTTTGGGAAGTTCGCGACGAATGGGCTCCACTTTTGGCAGTTCCACCTCCGCTTCAGGCTGAGTCGTTGGCTGCGCCTGACTACGAGCGGCCGCAAGCGCATTCTCTACCGGGGCGGTCTGTGGACCGTCAGTGTGCACTTTTTCGGCGAGTCGTGACAGCATATTATGAAAAGCATTTTCATTGGTGGCTGAACGGAATACGGAATTACAAATTTCGGCGCGCACCTGAGTCATCAACTCCTGGAAGAAAGTAAAGGCCTCACTCTTGTACTCGTTTAAAGGATCTTTTTGTCCATAACTTCGCAAGTTAACGCTGCGCCGTAGTTCTTCCATTTCGGTCAGGTGATCTTGCCAGCGACGATCCAGTGTGCGCACAACAATGAAGCGAGCCAACTCTTTTAAGGCCTCGGGTTCCTCGAACGCTTCTCTTTCGTCGTAAGCCTGATGGATGCGTTCCAGAATCGTACTGAGTTGTGCTTCCGCTGAGAGTTCCTTGAGCGTGGCCGCATCAATGGCGATGGGGAAGTAGGCATTGAGCCAGCTGATAAACTGTTCTTCAGCGTCTGTATCATCTTTATTGGCCGCTAGGGTATCGATGCGCTCTTCTAGCTCCTCTTCGATCATCTCAAACAGGATTTCCCGTGGCTGATCGCTGTGGATGGCATCATTCCGAATGCCGTAGATAACTTCTCGTTGGGTATTTAGCACATCATCGAATTGTAGCAATCGTTTACGCATCGAGAAGTTTTGCTGTTCGACTTTTTTTTGTGCATTTTCAATCGACCAATTGAGCGCTGGGTGTTGCAGCTCTTCTTCCTCCGACATCGACTTCTCCAGAATGCGAGAGATGGGGCCGGCGTTGGCGAACAGACGCATCAAATCGTCTTCCAAGGAGACAAAGAATTTAGAGCTTCCGGGATCGCCTTGTCGTGAGCAGCGCCCTCTTAACTGACGGTCAATTCTGCGGGATTCGTGGCGTTCGGTGCTAATGACATAGAGGCCCCCGATCTCTGGAACACCGAGGCCCAGTTTGATGTCGGTACCGCGGCCTGCCATGTTGGTGGCAATCGTGACCGCATTCTTTTGGCCAGCATTGGCGACGATCTCAGCCTCTTGCTCGTGAAACTTGGCATTGAGTACGCTATGAGTGATGCGATTCCGTTTCAGCATCCGACTGAGGACTTCAGATGCTTCCACCGATGCGGTCCCGACCAATACGGGTTGCCCTGCTTGGTGGGCCTGCTCAATTTCTTTGAGCACGGCGTTGAACTTTTCGCGCCGTGTTTTAAAAATCACATCATTGAAATCTTGGCGAATATTGGGGCGATTGGTGGGAATCACCATAACCGAGAGCCCGTAAATTTCGTTGAATTCGCTGGCCTCGGTCTCCGCGGTACCTGTCATGCCGGCCAGTTTTTCGTACATGCGGAAATAATTTTGAATAGTGACGGTTGCGTAGGTCTTCGTCTCTTTTTCGATGGTGCAATTTTCCTTAGACTCGATGGCCTGATGGAGTCCGTCTGACCAACGGCGACCGGGCATCACGCGTCCCGTATTTTGATCGACGATATTGACCTTACCCGCTTGGACCACGTATTCCTTATCGCGCTCGTAGAGACTGTAGGCCCGTAGTAACTGACTGATACAATGGATGCGTTCACTGGTCTGTTGGAATTGGTTTTCCGCACTTTGTTTTGCAGCCAGCTTTTGTTCGCCGCTCAGTTCAGCTTGCTGATCAATCGTCACGAACTGGCTGGGCAGATCCGGCATCATAAAGGCGTCCGGATCATTGGGGCTCATCAAGTTGCGACCTTTCTCGGTTAAATCTGCCAGCTGCTGCTTTTCGTCGATGGTGTAGTACAACTTTTCCTTGAGCGCATAACGCTCATTTTTTTGAAAGTCGCTGTTGATTTCCAAATCAAATTTGTCCAAGGCACGTCGAATCCATGGCGTCTCATTCAAGCGGTGGAATTGCTTGTTTTTTGGCATGCCGAGTTTGATTTGGTACAATTGACTCATGGCCTCATTTTTGGCTGTCTCATCACTGTCCGCATCATCGAGGATATTTTTGGCGCTCGTGGCTAACTGATTGCAATAGGTCTGCTGTTGGCTGACCAGCTTTTTGATGATCGGTTTGATCTCGCCAAAAGGGAGTGGCTTGTCATCCTGCATCGGGCCGGAAATGATCAGCGGGGTACGGGCTTCATCCACCAAGATCGAGTCGACTTCGTCAATGATGCAGAAGAAGTGATCGCGCTGAACTTGATCTTCTTTGCTGCCGGTCATTCCGTTGTCTCGCAGGTAGTCAAAGCCGAATTCCGAAGCGGTCCCGTAGGTGATGTTGCAGGCGTACATGGCTTTGCGCTCATGAGCAGGCATGCTGTTTTGAATGCAGCCAACACTCAGTCCTAAAAAGCGAAACAGATGGCCCATCCACTCGGAGTCGCGGCGTGCCAAATAGTCATTGACGGTGACCAGTTGGCAGTTTTGGCCACTCAGTGCATTCAAATAGAGCGGGCAGGTGGATACGAGGGTCTTACCTTCACCGGTCGCCATTTCAGCGATCCGTTTTTCATGCAGGGCGATGCCTCCAATGAATTGCACATCGTAATGCACCATGTTCCATTCCAGATCGTGATCGCAAACTGGGTAGGATTGGCCGCATAAGCGCCGTGCGGCGTTCTTTACAGTGGCAAAGGCCTCGGGTAAGAGCGCATCCAAGCTTTCCCCGTCTTGGTAGCGTTGCATGAATTCTTCAGTTTTGGCCCGTAGTTGGTCATCGCTCAGTGATTGATAATCGTTTTCGATTTCGTTAATGCGCGCAATGATAGGCTGACACTTTTTCAAATACTTTTTGTAGTGCCTGCCTGAAAATTTTTTGAGAATGGAAGAGATCATGAAGCTTGAGTCCGTAAAAAGTGTTTAGTCAGCGAGCGGCTAAGATAATGGAGGCGGTTGTTTGAATTGGGATTGGGAGAGAAACGAGCTTAAAAAGATCCGTAAATTACCTATCTTTTACGATCGATGGTTTCGTCCATACTGAGTTCGCTGGGTTCTATATTGTAATGAAAATCGCCAAACTTGATTAAATGTGAGCTTGCTGGCAAGTGTTTAGCGAGCCGTGTGCTCAGGAATTCTGTTGCCATGCAGGAGGCATTTATTCAGGACCTAAGTAAACAATGGTGGCACCCCAGCCACCTTCGTCGATTTGCGCCAAGTGAAAGTCAGTCACGAGCGCTTCTTTTTTGAGTCGAGCATGGACGCGTGTGCGCAGCGTACCGATGCCTTTGCCATGGATAATGCGCAGTCTGTAAATGCCTCGTTGGTGACAGAGTGCGATGTAATCTGGGAGTAATTCGCCGATCGCTTGCGGTGGAAACTGGTGCAAGTCAAGCGTCCCATCGATCGGGACTTCGATCGGCGCGTCTTCTTGCTCGAAATTTTCAGTCATGGGGATTGTGGATGGGAGGATCCGTTAGACGTTCAATTTGCGGGGAGGCAGTGACTGCAGTGCCGCTGGCGCTGTCTAAGGCCTCAAATTTTTTAGCGGTGACCGTTAAGCGCGATTGCAGAGAGCGGGCTGTTCCGTTGAAGTGTGCCACCGATTGGTCAAGGCTTTTACCCAATTTGTTAAAGTGATCCACGACCACAGCAATGCGCTCATGCAGCTCTTTACCCAGCCGGCTAATTTCTTTGGCCTCGCGCGCAACCGCCGCCTGTTGCCAGCCGTAGGCGATCGCTTTCAGGAGTGCAATCAGGGTGGTGGGGGTTGCGATGATGACTTGATTGGCCACTCCCAATTCAATCAAGTCAGGCGCCTGCTCCAGCGCCGCGCTAAAAATCGATTCGCTGGGGATAAATAAGACTACAAATTCTGGACTGCTTTCAAATTGATTCCAATAGGCTTTGGTGGATAGTGCTTTGACATGTTCCCGCAGCTGGCGGGCATGCGCCTGCATCCGTTCACTTTGAATTGCGGCTTCGTTAGTTTGTAGGGCATCCAAATAGGCGGCCAGCGGCACTTTGGCATCGACCACAATCGAGCGCTCATTTGGCAAATGGATCACCATGTCCGGACGCTGGCGCAGTCCATTGACATCCTCAACATTCGCTTGTTCCGAAAAGTCGCAGTAATTCAGCATGCCGGCCATTTCGACGCTGCGGCGTAATTGTAATTCGCCCCATTGACCGCGTACCTGGGGTGCGCGCAGGGCTTGCACCAGGCTGTGGGTTGATTGACTCAATTGTTGATGCGATTGCGCCAATTGCTTGAGTTGTTGGTTGAGGCTAGCGGTGCTGGCGGCGCGTTCTTGCTCGATTTTCGTCATGCGCTCGTTGAATTTATGCAGCGCCGTACCGACGGGTTCCATGGTCTCTTCGATTCGTTTCTGCCCTTGACCCATTTGTTGCTGGGTTTGTGTCTGCTGTTGATTGAAGACTGTGTGCGCGAGTTTGAGGAAATCTTGGTTATTTTGTGCCAGCGCATTGGCGGAAAGTGCTTTAAAACTTTCGCTGAGTTGTGATTTTGCAGACTCTAGTAGACGCTCTTTTTCCTCCATAGCGCTGTGTTCGGCTTCAGCCTGTGCTTGATAGCGGATGATTGCTTGTTGGGCCTCAGCTAGCTCGCTTTTCGTCGTCGATAGCAGCGCTTGCAAATGTTCGCGTTTGGCTTCCAAGATCCGATTTTGCCGGCTTTGCAGCAGGGCAAATAAAAGGCTTCCGAGGGTAATGCCTCCGATGCAGATGAGTAGCCATTCCATATTAGCTAGCTGTAGCAGTGGGCGATCGCTGGCAATTGCATTCGTAAAAAAGGATTAAATATTTGATTTTCGCCCACGAGCGCATTTTGATGCCTCGCTAACCATGCCACATGCATTTTCCACAATCGCCTTTGAGCCCAAGCGCCCTGCTTGGCAGCTGCGTTGTGGGGCACTTCTGACGGCGGGCATGGTGTTCGTCTTGGCCTGTTTTGCCACATCGCCCCAATTGCACGCTTGGTTGCATGGCAGTGTGGATCCACAGCAGTGGGCCTGCTGTCAGGGGGTGGCTGCCTGTGGTAATGATGCCTCTTCGGAGTCTTCCGAGCCATCACATAATTGTAGCTTTTTTGTACTGGAAACCCATTTTTCGGAGTCGGCTCCGTGCCCGCTAGCAAGGCTGCAACGCGCTCGCTTTTTACCGCTGCTAGCCGCCTATGTCACGCCGGCTATTAGCGCGTGGATTGAGCGCGCGCAAGCGCGGGCACCTCCCATAAAAAGTTAAACCCGAACTATGCAAACGGACTTTTTGAGTAGTAGGATTCTATTTGTAAGTTCATTTCTAATGTATCGCATTAGAAATGTGCTCACTAAGATAGTGCTCAAAAATTCCTAAGGTGACCCAGTTACATGGCTGCCTGTCAGGCCAGCAGTCACATATGTTTATATGCTCCCTTGGCCTTCAGTTGCCGAGCACCTTGCTGATCCCATTGCATAATCCGGGTTAAACGCTATCCGGATTGTCGGCCGTCGTATGGGACGACTTTCTTTGACCAACACTAACTTTTTATTGATTATGAAACGCACATTAACTCAGCGTGGCACACTATTGTTGGCCACTGCATTTATTCAAGCGTCAGCCTTTGCTCACGAAGAACCGGTTCAAAAGATTGAACCTTATGTCATTTCCGCGGGTCCAATGCCCCTACCGCTATCGGAATTTTCCAATCCGATTACAATTATTGAATCTGAGGAGCTTTTGGAAAGTTCTGCAAACACATTGGGCGCCGCGCTAGGTCAGCAAGCTGGCATCAGTCAAAGCGCTTTTGCCGCGGGTGTCAGCCGTCCAGTGATTCGCGGTTATCAAGGACCGCGCGTACGGATCCTAAGCTCCGGTTTGGAAGCTGCGGACGTATCGGTCACCAGTCCAGACCATGCGGTGGTGGCCGAACCTTTGCTCAGCGAGCGGATCGAAGTGCTACGCGGTCCTTCGACTTTGCTGTATGGGGGCGCAGCGATTGGAGGGGTCGTCAATGTTCAAGGCCGTGAGCTGCCCCGAGTGCCGGGGAGCGGCCTAGTTACTGGTGGAATTGATCTGCAACATGCGACTGGCTCAGAGGGTGAGACCGCTGCGGGCTATTTTAATTACGGCAGTGAGCAATGGGCGCTGAGTGTAACGGGATTGCAGCGTCGCTTGGAGGATTATGAACTGCCCAGTGATGCCAAAGAGGCCAAAATGGATAATAGTGGTGTCGAAACCGATCAATTTTCGCTGGGCGCTTCTTGGTTCTTTGATGAGAAAAATTATATCGGTTTAGCGCTCTCCAACTATACTTCACTCTATGGCGTACCTCCCCATGAAGATGATGAGCATGGTGGGGGTGAGCATCATGACGTGCTCATCGATCTGGAGCGTAAAAGCCTGGAAAGTGAGTTGTATCTGCATCAGCCCAGCGCCCTGATAGAACACTTTAAGTTGCACGCTGCCTATACTGACTATGTGCATGATGAGTTGGAAGAGGGCGCGTCACAGATTACTTACGATCGCGAAGCCTGGGAATTGCGCGCGGAAGCGGCGCATTTGGACTGGGGGCTCTTTGATCAAGGGCTGTTGGGGCTGCAATTCAATGGCTCCGAGTTTGCGGCTACTGGTTCTGAGCATGCACTTACGCCCCCTTCGTCGCTGGAGAGTCAGGCTATTTTTGTTAACGAGCACCTGCACCGTTCCGATTGGCATTATGAATTGGGAGCACGTCTAGAGCGTCAAACGATTGCCGTATCCGGCGCTCAGTCGGATTACTCGGATGTGGCATTCAGTGGCGCCGCCAGTGTCATTCTGGACCTGAGCGCCCACAGTCGCCTGGCCGCTTCTTTGACTTATTCTCAACGCCATCCCAATGAAACCGAGCTTTATTCTGATGGCGAACACCACGCGACCGAGCAACACCTCGAGGGGGATGCTGGATTAGATTTGGAGACGGCTTACGGGCTGGACCTAACTTGGCGCTGTGAGCACAACGACTGGTCTGCGCTGGTCTCGGTGTATTATACGCTCTTTGATAATTATATTTTTGATCAGAATTTGGGTTATGAAATCGATCACCTCGATGCCTATCAATTCACTGCAGTGGATGCCGAGTTTTATGGTTTCGAGGCCGAGTGTGCTTATCGGATCTACAGTGATCTCGATTCTGAAATTACCTGGGGTTTCATGGCAGATAGTGTGCGGGCCACCGAGCGGTCCTCTGGCGATGATTTGCCGCGGATTGCTCCTATGCGGATTGGCAGCCACCTGGATGCCCTCTGGGGGGATTGGTCTGCACGCTTGGCATGGCTCTACGCATTTGAGCAGCAGAATGTCGCACCTGACGGCACTCAGACGTCTAGTTATACCTTGCTGGACTTGAGCCTGGGGCGTCGCATTGCCTTGTCCAATCGGGTCGAGCTCAATCTGTATCTGCGCGCTGACAATTTGTTGGATGATACCGTCCGATATCACACTGCCTACAACAAAGATGAGGTGATGCAGCCGGGACGCAATTTTACTGTGGGTGCTCGCCTAGAATTTTAAGTCCTCTACTTTGAAAGGCTGCAATTACGAAGCCTGCCAGGGGGAATGGATTTGTATAAGTGACTTCTTAACAGCGGTGATGGCCCAGTGCCATCACCGCTTTTTTGTCGATCCGTATCAGTCCGCATCTGCATACTCTGCCATGTGACGCTCGGCGATGGCTTTGAGATCTGCCAGCTGGTGCACAGCGCCCAAGGCGCCCCGAATTTTACGTGAGCCCGGCATCTCTTTGGTCAGTGCAATGATTTTTGGGCGCATCCAGCGCAGGTCTTGGTGGCGTTGTTCGCGAAAAGGGCGCGCCATCAGTTTCTCCGTATAGTCGAGAATGGTGGTCCAGCGCTCAGCAATGGAAGGGGCTGCGGGTAGCTGTCCATCTTGCAGGTACTGTTTGAGCTCACGAAATATCCAAGGGTAGCCCAGTGCGGCGCGTCCAATCATGATGCCCGCGCAGGGAGTTTCTTGGCGAATTTTGATCAGGTCGCTGGCTTGACAAATATTGCCGTTGCCAATGACGGGAATCTTCAGTGCCGCAGCGGTTTCAGCGATCACGTCCCAATTCGCCTCTCCGCTGTAACCTTGTACCTTGGTGCGTCCGTGGATGGCCAATGCTTGCGCACCGGCAGCTTCCACAATTTTGCCCACTTCCAGCGCGACGATGTTGTCCGCATCCCAGCCAATCCGAATTTTGGCCGTAACGGGTAATTCTGGAACTGCTTGCACCACTGCAGCGGTCACTTGACCCAATTTGAGCGGATTTCTGAGCATGGAGGAGCCCGCATCCATGCAAACAACCCGATCAGCCGGGCAGCCAAAATTCAGATCTATAAAATCGGGGCGTAAACGGTCTGCCAGTAGCTGAGCGGCTGCCGCCATGCTCTCTGGTTTGGAACCAAACAATTGGACCCCCATCGGGCGTTGTGATTCGGTAAAGTCAACGGTTTCCCATAGTCGAGGGTCCTCACGCAGCAAGGCATCGGCCTGCACAAATTCTGTGACCATGACATCCGCGCCTTGCTCTTTACACAACTGACGAAACACAATATCCGTAAAGCGGGCCATCGGTGCCAGATAGAGTGGAAATTGATTGTTTTTGAACCAAGGAAGCATAAACAGAGTTGAAATTTCAAAAATGTTGTTTTATTAGGAACTTGTGTGTATCTATTTTGACTAAAACCTGGTACCGAATTATTCAACCAAAACAATATTATGAAAAAATTACTGATTCCCTTTTTTTTGATCGCTGCCGTTGCTGGTGCGCATGCTCATTGCGGAGCTTGTGGCCCCAAAAAGGAGGAATCTAAAAAATGCTGTTCCACCGGTGAAAGTTGCTGCAAAAAGAAAAAATGCGATTCCGAGAAAAAATGCGATTCCGAGAAAAAGGAGTGTGACAGCAAAGAAGCCGAAAAGCCTAAATGCTGTCCGGCTCATAAACACTAATTCAATTTTGTTGTTAACAACAGCTCAGAATGTCGCAACGACGCTGGGCTGTTTTTTTGTATTTTTATTCAGATAAAATAGATCCTCATGCGTTTAAGGCAATTTATATTCAAACCGAGTGCTAGCTTTGCTTTTTTGCCGCTTCGGCTGGGGCTTGGACTTATTATGATGGGGCATGGTGCTCAAAAATTGTTTGCTTGGTTTGATGGCAAGGGACTCACCGCCACGGCCAGTTTTTTTGAGAAACAGCTCGAACTTGCACCTGGGATTGTGTTTGCGAGTTTGGCGGGCGGGACCCAACTGATTGCGGGCTTGCTAGTCATGTTGGGCTTTTTGACGCGTTTTGCTGCCTTGTCGCTAGCGATGACCATGTTAGTGGCGATTGTTAAGGTACATCCAGACGCATTTTTTGCTCAAAATGGTGGTATGGAGTTTCCGTTAATGCTCTTGCTAGCCAGTCTGAGTCTGGTGATAGGCGGCGGTGGGCGTTTTGCGATGGACCGCCGCTATGCGGGCTAGTACTGGTGACTTTTCGTGGTCAGCCCCTGTTGCTTGGTATCACTTTGAACATCCTGACAAAGGCCATGCTGAGTTGACTTCACGAAAACTGGCTTTATTGATGGCGGCCTGATGCGGTATTTTTTAGCGAAAACTTGCTTACTTTTTTGGCTCATTTTATGTGTAGTTGCGTGCAATCCCCAAGTGGGGGATACCGTGCGGGAAATAGATGAAAAGCAATACCAACTTGCACAGAGCTATAAGGCTCAAGGCCGGGTAGAGGAGGCGCTTAGCGCCTTTATGCGGGTTATCGATGCTAGGTTAGATGCCGCCGAGTCCCACTTGGAAGCGGGCAATATTTATTTGCAATCGCTTAAAGATCCCGTACGAGCCATTTATCATTTCGACCGTTTTTTGCAATTAAATCCAAATTCTGCACAAGCCAAGCAGGTGAGTCAATTGATCGAAACTGCGCAAAAAGAATTTGTGCGCCAGCTGCCAGCGGAGCCCTACCAAGGGGGATTGGATCGGATTGATTTGATGGATTTGATTGAGCATCTCAAAAAAGAGAATGCTTCCCTCAAACAGGATTTGGCGCGTGCACAACAAGGTTTAACCGCGCTGAAATCCGTTGGAGTCGACACCACGACGGCTCGCTCAAATACTCCGTCTTCAGCGCGGCAAGTGCCCATTCGGAATCCTTCCAATGGGCCACAAACGCATACGGTTCAATCGGGCGACACTTTGAGTACGATTAGCCAACGCTATTATGGGACACCGTCACGCTATATGGATATTTATCAGGCCAATCGTGATCGTTTGAAGACGGCCAATGCGTTGAAAATCGGACAACAATTGCGCATCCCCTAATCATCTGCGATGCTGTACAATGGCTATGTTTTACTTTGATCATAATGCCACGACCCCCTTATTTCATTGTGCTCAGCAAGCTTGGTTGCTGGCACAGGAGCAGGCCTGGATGAATCCATCTAGTCCCTACAGGCAGGCGGCAGCTGTGCATGCGCGTCTGAATTCCGCACGCGGTCGCTTAGCCGATTTGATGGCGATTGATGCTGAGCGCATTGTATTTAATTCGGGTGCCTCCGAGGGTAATCATGCGATTTTTGGACACCTCGCAGCGACCTTGCCAGCGGGAAGCTGTGTGGGCATCAGTCCGACAGAACATGCGAGTTTACAGGCGGCAGCGGAGCTTTTCTTCCCCGGGCGTGTTATACTTTTGGCATTGGATCACGCGGGGCGAGTGGATCGGACAGCGCTGCGTAAGCAACTGATCGCTGGTGAGTTGGCGGCCGTCTCTATGATGGCGGCCAATAACGAGACCGGCATTGTCAATCCCTGGCAACAGATTGCACAGGATTGCCGAGAATGTGGCTGTCTGTATCATTGTGATGCTGCGCAGTGGGTGGGTAAAATGCCCTTAGCGGGTCTGGGTGATAGTGATTTTGTGACGGCATCTGCACATAAATTTGGCGGTCCCAAGGGGGTTGGTTTCCTTGTATTGCCCAGAGCAGTCGATTTTCACGCATCTATTCGAGGTGGTCAACAAGAAGGCGGGCGGCGTGCAGGCACCGAGGATGTGCCCGCGATTATAGCAATGGTCGCGGCCTTAGAGCATGCAAATGCCGCGCTGGCAGCCGCGGCCCTTGTTGAGCAGCCTAGTTTGGCTGAGTGGCAAGCGGCTGTGCCCGGCATCCAAGTCGTCGGTGGGACTGCGCAAGATCTATGGAATACTCGCTGTGTTATTATGCCTGATTATGCAAGTGTGCGTTGGGTGCGTGCCTTGGAGCGAAGACAGTGGATCTGCGGCACGGGTGCGGCTTGCTCGGGTTCGTCAGTTGGGCAAGCGGGCCATTCGGTGTTAGAACATCTAGGATACTCCATGGCTCAGCGCGATCGCATGCTGCGCTTTAGTAGCGGTTGGCAGACCTCTGCCCAGGATTGGCGTGCCCTGTTGGCGGCCTTAGCTGCAGTATATGCTGAATTACAAGAACAGGCGGAGCACGCCTTGAGTTCAGTGCTTCGTCTGTAAATAAATCTGGCTATGCGCTTTCAAAAGCTTCGCCTGCAAGATTTTCGCAATATTCCTTTTCTGGAGCTTGATTTGCAGCAAGATCGGATTTTTTTTCTGGGAGCTAATGGACATGGGAAGTCCAATTTGCTCGAGGCTCTGGGGATGGTCTCAGCTTTACGCTCTTTCCGTACGCAGGCATTGGATTGTTTGCCTCGTAAAGGGCACGCCCAGTTTAACTTGTTTGCCGAAGTGGAACATGAGCATTTCGGATCTACCCGGCTGATCATTCGAGGCGCGAAAAAGGGGCGTTATGTTCAAGTCGACGAACAAAAAGTCACAAAGATGGCGGATTTTATTGGCCGTTTCCCGGTGGTGATCATGAGTTCTGACGATCTAAACTTGCTGCGTGGGGCGCCCGCAGAGCGTCGCCGTTGCTTTGATTTGATCTTTTCTGCAGGCAATTCTGAGTACTATTCGGTTTTGCAAGGTTACCATAAAGCTGTCGCCAATCGTAATCGCCTGTTAAAGCAGCATGCAGAAGGCGTCGTCTTGGATGCTTTTGAGCTCGAAATTGCACCGCTTGCGATCAAGTTGAAGGCATTGCGCACGGCCGCATTATCTCTGATGGCTGAAAAGTTGGTAGCGGCCTATATAAAAATTGCAGGCGTGGATGAAATTCCGAATCTGATATATCAAGCAAATTGTGGGGAGACGCAGACAGTTGAAGCCTACTTAGAGCTTTTGCAAATGAGTCGCCAGCGTGATTTTATTATGGGCTCAACGAGTCGAGGGCCTCATCGCGACGATTTTAAGTTTCAGCTGGCCGCTCACAATGCCCGTGAATTTGCATCCGACGGCCAACAACGTGCTCTGTGTGTTGCGTTACGTATGGCTCAGTGCGATTATTACCAAAAAGTTATGGGCTATCAGCCAGTACTTTTAGCCGATGATGTGTTGGGCGAATTGGATCGGGAAAGGCGAAAGAACTTTTGGGCTGCTTGCCCCGATCGGTTACAGTTAATTGCGACGGGAACCGAACTGCCAGATGTGAAAGAAGGTTGGAGTGTCTACTCAGTTGTTGCCGGGGCGTTTCAAAAAATTTGAGCTCTAGGGCACCTCTGAAAACCTACCAAGACCGAGACGAATACAATTTTGATTTTGAG
>CAWVTP010000032.1:0-19957 GCA_963933035.1 uncultured Puniceicoccaceae bacterium
CATCACAGCAAATCGGCAATCTCGGCACATGGGAGGTTTCCAGAGGTGCCCATAAGTCCTAAGATCGAAAACAACAAAATCCACGCTAATTTATCGAACTATGGCTTGCACATAGCTCACATCTATCGGAAATTTTTTCCACACTATGCTACTAGCAATTGAAAGTTCTTGCGATGAGTCTGCACTGGCTTTGTTCGACCCCCATAAGGGGTTAATAGGTGAATGGATTCATAGCCAAATTAAATTACACCAAGAATATGGGGGCGTCGTTCCTGAACTGGCTAGTCGTGAGCACCTTAGCAATTTGGTACCCTTATTGCAAAATGCCGAGCTCAACAAATATCGCAAAAAAATTGAGACCATTGCTGTTACCCACGGTCCTGGACTTGCCGGCTGCTTAGCGATGGGGCTTTGTTGTGCACAAAGTCTAGCCTGTGCTTGGGATGTGCCGCTAGTGGGCATCAATCACCTCCACGGACACGCCTATTCGCCATTTATTCCGCTTCACGCAGCCGAGCCCCAATCTTTTCAAAAGCAATTAAAGGCCTTGCTCCCCCATCTGGGTCTTCTCGTTTCGGGTGGTAATACAATCTTATTCAAGGTCGATCAATCGAATCAACTCAACATTGTCGCCGAAACACATGACGATGCTGCGGGAGAGGCTCTTGATAAAGGTGCCAAATTACTCGGTTTAGGCTATCCAGGTGGCCCTAAAGTCGAGCAATTCGCCCGACAAGGAGATCCGCAGGCATTTGATTTTCCGCGCGCAATTTCACCCAAGAATCAACATCGCTTTAGCTTTTCTGGCCTAAAAACTAGTTTACGTTACCGTCTAGAAAAGTTTTCCCAAAACGAACGGTCTGATCGATTAAACGATCTCTGCGCCAGCTATCAGCAGGCAGTTGTCGAACAATTGATTACAAAAACCAAGCACGTGCTGCAACAACAACGCTTCAACAGTATCGGGCTCTCTGGAGGCGTTTCGAACAACCAAGTTTTGCGCAGCGCTTTCCAACAGTTGGGCAATAGTTTTAAAGTACAGTCTTTCATCGCACAACCAGAACATACTGGAGACAACGCCAGCATGATTGCATTTGCTGCCTATGCCAACCCAAGACTCACCCAATTAAAACCCAATACCATCAAACCAGCACTCGCAATTGGAAACAGTTAGATAGAGGTCTGTAGCCTATATTCAACTGCTGAGTAAATTTAAATGTGCAGGCTTACGCAGGAGCCCCAGCTGCAACACCGCCCTGAGCCATACCATTGTCTGAGCCTTCATCCGACTTCTTCTCTTCGGCAAGCGAATCTTTAGTTGCATCCTCTTCATCATCGGGCGCTGCAATACTGCGCTTCACAATAGGAGACCGCATCTCGCCAAACTCAATAATCTCTTTCACATGAATCCCATCGATCGTTTCGTGCTCTAAGAGTGCCTCAGCAGTCAGGTCCAACGCGGTGCGATGCTCATTCAGCAATTGCATACAGCGCACTTGCTGCTCCTCGACGATTCCTAAAATAATTTTGTCAATCTTCTGTGCAGTCGCCTCACTATAATCCTTGGCGCCTGAAGAAAGCTGCCCCATGTAAGCATGCGATTGACTGTCCCCATATGCGATCGGGCCTAGCTCACTCATGCCCCACTCGCAAACCATATGACGAGCAACCGATGTCACCATCCGAATGTCGCCCGAAGCACCACTAGTTTGATCGCCATTCACAATCTCTTCAGCACCGCGGCCACCGAGACCACAGCAAATTTGGTTCAATAAACGACGTTTCGAATGATTCAAAATGTCTTTCTTGGGCATGAACATCGTCGAACCTAAACTCTGGCCGCGCGGAATAATCGTCACCTTGTGAACTGGCATGTGCCCGTCATCAATCAAAGCTTGCACAAGGGCGTGTCCCGCCTCGTGGTAAGCCGTAATTTTACGATCCTCATCATCCATTAACTTTCGACGCTCTCTACCAAAAGAAATCTTGTCACGCGCCTCGTCTAAATCATTCATCTCCACAACTTGCTTATTGTAACGAGCGGCAATCAAAGCACCCTCGTTCAGCAAATTGGACAAATCGGCACCCGAAAATCCTGGCGTGTTACGAGCAACGTACTCCAAGTTTACCTCTTCAGATAAAGCAATTTTCTTAGCATGCACCGCAAGAATATCTTGGCGCCCGTTGATATCGGGTAAATCAATGGTAACTTGACGATCGAATCGACCGGGTCGTAAAAGCGCACTGTCGAGCACATCCGGACGATTGGTGGCCGCAATGATGATTACGCCCTCGTGACCGTCAAAACCATCCATCTCAACCAACAAGGAATTTAGGGTTTGTTCGCGCTCATCATTACCGCCACCAACACCTGCACCACGTTGTCTACCTACCGCATCAATTTCATCAATAAAGACAATACAAGGTGCATTTTTTCGACCCTGCTCAAACATGTCTCGCACACGCGCCGCACCTACTCCTACAAACATCTCAACAAAGTCAGATCCACTAATTGAAAAGAAAGGCACTTCCGCTTCGCCCGCAACAGCTTTGGCCAAGAGCGTCTTTCCCGTACCTGGAGGGCCCACCATCAAAACGCCCTTTGGTATCCGACCGCCGATTTTTTGAAACTTCTTGGGATCCTTCAAAAAATCTACAACCTCACTGACCTCTTCTTTAGCTTCATCACAACCAGCTACGTTTTTAAAATTCACCGAATCTTTGCCACGGGTGAGCATTTTGGCCTTGCTCTTGCCAAAACTCATAGCACCGCGTCCCGCGTTCTTTAACTGACGCACAAACAAAAAGTAAAGCAGTCCGATAATCAGGAGAAAAGGCAAGATACTAATAAGTACATCTTGCATCGCAGTGCTTGTGCGTTTCTCATTGAATACAGCACGCACAGCCAAAAAATCAGCTTCTGTTAAACGACCACGTGCCACAAACCGCACCGATTCAGATTCGGTGGCCTGCAAGTTGTCAGGTATGTAAGCAGGATTGGGGATTTGACCAGAGATCACATAGCCATCGCGTCCGTAAGATGGATCTGGCTCCATGTAACCGGCACCAGCTTGCACAGCACCTGATTCAACTAAATTAACCAACTCATTAATAGTGAGCTGCTTGACCCCAGAATTGGCGCTAGAGTTCGCAAACCAGAGTGTGAGCACCCCGGCTAGGATCACCAAATAGATGATCAACACTTTGGGTTGAAAGCGCTGAGGAGACTTACCGGAACCGGGTTCTTTTTTATGTTTATTCTGATTGTCTGGCAACATTATGTAATGTAAGTTGTTTGGCTAGCTTGGTAAGTCAACCTCAGAGCAGTTTTCGACTCAGGATCGAGTTTGTAGGCATTGGCAGGCGGCATGCCTGGCACCCACACAATAATAGCATTTAAAGCTGTGACAATGGGAACAGTCAAACGTTCCATTTTTGAAAAACCCCGTTCACGAAAACAAGCTTTTAACTTCTTACTGCCAGAGCAACCCAAGGGCGTATAACGATCTCCCGGCTGCCAAGTACGAACTATTAAATCCTCTAAATCAGAAACTTGTACATATACTTCACAATTACAATCGACCTGTCCACTCAATATTCGCTTTAAGTTAGCCGGATCCAAATTGACAAGTTCAGCGGCAATCGTTGCGCCCTGCGGCAAGCTCCTTTTATCACCAACAGCAAGTGATATTGCGTAGTCGGCAACTGGTTTTTCACCGTAAGATTCTGGGTTCACTAGTCGTAGATAGTCTCCCTCAATCGATAAAAAATATTGTCCGATTGAGCGCGTACACTCCTTTTCTTGATACACGATAGCGTCAATCAAAGGCTGCATAACAGCAAGTCTCAGCTTTTTTAAGTCAAAATGCTCGCGCAACCATAAAAATAAACAGCGACGTATAATGGCAACAGGTAAAGAGCGTAGGCCGAGCACATTCAAACACCAACGATTGGATTCTATATCAGCGTAAACTTTTGCAGCCCAGCAGTCGAGTGCCTCGGCATCTTCTTGCATGCGTTCCCGACTTTTGGCAGCGCCTAACAGAAGATCACGGTCCATAAGCGCTTGCATTTTTGGCACAATCTGGTTGCGCAAGCCATTGCGCTGAATGGAATCATCCAGATTACTCGAATCCTCGCGCCAACAAATTCCAGCTGCTTGCAACATCGAACGAATCTCATCTGATTTAAGCCCCATTAAAGGTCTCAAGTGATCTGTATGGCTTTCAAATGCCTGTACGGGCCTTGGAGCCGCCAAGCCCACCACGCCAGATCCACGTGCTAAACGCTGCAACTGAGTCTCTAAAACATCGTTCATTTGATGGCCAAAAGCAATCCATTTACAGCGATGCTCGTGAGCCATTTTTCTTAAGAACTTCATTCTAAGTTCGCGAGCAGCAGTCTCTGAAAACTTGAGCTGGCTGGACTCAGTATTTTTTTTCACCACGAATGGTAAATTCCAGTGCTGTGCTAATGAAGCTACAAATTCCGCATCTCCGTCCGATGCAGGCCGCCAAGCATGATTGTAATGCGCTACCACGATGTGCGTCGGCTTCGATACTGCGTAGGCTAACAGAGTATGCAGTAAGAACACCGAATCTGCACCCCCCGAGCAGGCAATTAAAACACGACGATCAGTCGAACGATTCAGGCGGTCAAAAACATTGCGAATTGCAGGGCTCCACCTAAACGAAGCCAAAACCGCGTCCAAAAAGTGCTGGCTCGGCTCCATGCTATGGATGACTACACTAAACCTGCATAAGCATCCGCACTTAATAATGCAGCATATTCTTGAGCATCTTTAATCCTTACTTTGATCAGCCAACCAGCTTCGTAAGGGGCCTGATTGATGCTCTCCGGCTCAGATTCCAGCAATTCATTCACCGCCACAATCTCAGCCGCAATTGGCATATAAAGATCTGATGCAGCTTTCACGGATTCAACAACCCCAAAGCTATCGCCAGCTTCAAAAACTGCTCCCACCTCTGGCAATTCGACAAAAGTAATGTCCCCTAGACTGTTTTGTGCATAATGCGTAATTCCGATAGTTGCTACAGCATCAATGCATTCACTCATCCACTCGTGGTCAGCGGTATATTTAAGATCTTTAGGAATTTCATCCATAATGTTACATTCAAATTTCACAACATGCGGGTACATAAATCAGTAGAGTGTACCCATAGAAAATAGTATTTGAATCATTAAATGAGAATATGCAAATGGTTTTTACCGCATAGAGCCCCGCAAAACAACAGATAATAAGATAGTACTAAGTCAAACGCATCGCATCCTCGAAACATAGAGCGCCGGGTATGATGGCCAGCATCGTTAACTCCCGCCTTCGCTAATTTAAGCAGAGGCGATCCAAAACATCAATTATATCGGTCCCGTGCGGCTTAGAAATTTGGGCATCCGCACCGACAGATTTACATTTTTTCGTCATCGACTCATTTATCAAAGATGAATACACAACCACCGAAGGGATAGAACCACCAAAATTCATATCCTTAATATTTTTGCATAATGTGAGGCCATCCATTTGCGGCATTTCAATATCTGTTATGATGCACCCGATATAGTCTGCCAGCTGACCACCATCAGCTAGATAGCGCTGGTTCAATTCTAAAATATACTCATAGGCTGAACGACCATGCTCAAATGCCACTACATTTTTATAACCGCCAGACTCGAGTGTATTGAGCATCATCTTACGAATCACTCCAGAATCCTCAGCATAGATTATTTTAAGCTTTTCGCGTCGCTCAGTTAATTCACATGGCTCTTCCTTCGATATAGCCTCTAATTTAAGTGCCATCTCCGGAGCAAATTCCAACATGAGATGTTCTAGGTCGAGAATCACAATCACACGATTATCGATCTTAATGGTTCCGGTGACGTAAGACGACATCACATCCCCGGTCATAGAAGCATCAATTGGCTCAAATTCTGACCAACTGGTCCGATGTATTTTATTGACGGAGTCGATCAAAAAACTGGTTGTCATCTTATAAAATTTCGTCACCAGAATCAGCTGCCGATCTTCTTGTACACGTTCATCTCCCGGCAATAGGTCCATCTCAAGCGCATGCCTCAAATCAATGAGCTGTATCGGCATATTCTGGACATAGATGGTCCCCAACATCGCGCTGCCGTCGTTATCCATCCGTGTAATCGTGACTGTCGGACGGGCTAGCACACGCTCTACTTTGGCGACGTTGATTCCATAATTGACGCCCCCAACGTTAAATTCGATAAACTCTACCTCATTGTTCCCGCTTTGTAGTAAAATGCCATCGTTTTTATTATTTATCGTATTCATAATTTGCTAGGGTTAATATTGTCACCATTATTAACTAAACTAGCTAAATACAGACGCAATGAAAGCAGGAAACTTTAAAAATAAAGTAAAGTATCGGCTTTTTCAAAATTTGCCCTTTTTGAAGCCACATTTAAGTTGAACAATATTTGCTGGTAGCTCATGAATCTTATTTTAAAATCTCAGTCATTAACTTGTTGCCCTTATAAATCTCAGCAATTCTAAGAACCCGCTGACTTAGAAAATTAAATCCCGACTAATGTGTGCTTCCGTATTCTCTATGACACCCCGTGTAATTGTAGGTATTTCGGATCTGGCGGTGACAAATAGTCCTTCGGTGGTGTTGTCCACATATGCTTTAGGGTCCTGTGTTGGGGTGGTTGCTTTGGCACCAAAAGTACGGGCTGCCGGCTTGCTACATGCCATGCTCCCCAAGATGGGCACAAAGGCGAACCGTCAAAATACTCCGCTCATGTTTGTGGATACTGGGATGCAACAAATGCTCAAAGAGCTGTCGAGCTTTGGTATCAGCAAAAGCATGCTGAAGATTGCGCTTATCGGCGGGGCCTCTGTAAATTCCGGGGGTGACTTTTTTGAGATTGGCTCCAACAACGTCAAGGCCACCAAAGAATTTTGTCGAGCCAACGGATTACGGATAGCCTATGAAGACACCGGGGGCAAGGTTAACCGTACTGTACACTTACAGCTATCCGACTTAAATCTTCAAATTAAAAAACCGCAGAAAGAAGAGTCGATTAGCTTGCAATAATTATGTGTGGAATCGCAGGCATTTATCGCAAGGATGGTCTTCAACAACATGCGAGCCGCCAATTAAATCAGGCCCTAGAATCTCTCAAAACCCGAGGCCCTAATAGCTGTGGTACATTTTTGGGCCAACAGGTCGGATTGGCACACACGCGCTTAGCCATAATCGACCCTCAATCTGGCCAGCAACCTTGGCGCGATCAGGTATCTGGAGTCACGCTCATTTTTAACGGTGAAATCTATAACTTTAAAGTACTGCGTGAACAATTGCAGGCCAAAAACCATATATTTATAAGCCAAACAGATACGGAAGTTGTCGCAAAAGCTTACTTAGAATGGGGCATCGACTGCATCAAGCACTTGCGCGGCATGTTTGCCTTTGGGCTCTTGGACCCAAAGCTTGATCGACTATGGCTCGTTCGTGACCGATTGGGTGTAAAACCTCTCTACTATCGACATAATGCATCAGATGCCACTCTGACTTTTGCCAGTAATGTTGCCACCATATTAAAGATGGACTGCGCTTCGCCTGAGTGGGAAGAGGCCGCCCTGGCCCATTATTTAATGACAACGCGCACCCACCTTGGAGACAAAACCTTACTAAAAGGAATCTTCACAGTGCAGCCTGGTGAAACAATTCAAATTTCTATCGCTGATGGATCGCTAAAAAAGGGACACTACTGGACATTGCCCAAAGTCGCCCTTCAGGATAAAGTAGATGTGCCCTGCTTTGATGATTGCGCCCAAGAAATCTGTAATGATCTTTTCTCCATCACGAAAGAGCAAGTTGTTAGCGACGTTCCACTCGGCATGTTTTTAAGTGGCGGTATTGATAGCAGCATTTTAGCGAACTGCTTGCAGTCACAAGTTTCCGATCAGCTGCATTGTTCAAGTATTGGCTACCAAGCGCACAGCTATAATGAGTGGCCCGCAATTAAGAAAGCCGTCCAATTTAATCGTCTATCATGGAACGCTATTACAGCGGAACCCGACGACTTTTTACCAGATTGGCAGCATCTAATTCACCAAAAAGGGCTACCTCTTAGCACACCAAATGAAATCCCTATTTGGAGATTAGCCGATAATTTTAGCCGCCATCAAACGGTAGCCATGACAGGAGAAGGCGCGGATGAAATTTTTGGAGGTTATGCAGGCCCGACTTTTTGTGCTTATGATTATGATCGCAGTCATGGTTTGCACGGAGGGATCGATAAGCGCGCCCTCTTGCGCGCTTACGGAACCGATCAATTCGCGAATCGACGTGAGCATTTCTTACAGGTAAACTCTTGGATTAAAGGAGCCCAATTAGCCGAGCTAGCCCCGGGACTTTTTACGACTGGCGACAATCCACTCGCAGAAGTTCACTCCCACTACGATGCGGAATTTGAGTCGCTCAAAGCATTAACCACCTTTGATGCTTACTTACACCTGCACGCGAAGAACAATTTAGAATGCTTACTCAATCGTTTGGACAATAGCACTATGAGCGCATCTATTGAGGGGCGTGTCCCCTTCACAGATCACCGAATAGCCGAAAAACTTTTTACGCTACCCGATCATTACAAGATGCAACTAGCAGTCGCAAGTCATGAGAATCCATATTACAAGCAAAACAGCTTTGAATTGATTGATCGGGGCCAGCTCACCACAAAACGCCTATTGAGATATGCCTTCAAAGATCGGGTGCATCCTGATATTTTACAGCGCCCTAAAATGAGTTTTCCCGTACCTTTTATCGAATGGTTCCAATGCGACCTGAAAGAAGCTTTCTACCTGAGCTTAAAAGAATCCCCAATTCTCAACAAAATCTTGTCTCGGGATGCCTTGCAGAGGATTCTCAACAATTCATCCTCAATTAATTCGCTAGAAGCTTGGCCATTAATGAACATTGCACTTACCGAAAAAGCTTGGAACATTCATTAAGTTTCCGCCTGCAAGCAGCCACCGAGTGTACGGCAAATTTTGCATTGATCTCACGCGATTAAGCTTTTTAGTAAGTTTTTTAATGAATATCGAAAAAATCCTAGTTGTTGACGATGAGCTAATCATTCGTCGAACGCTTGAGGAGTATTGCCATGCTGCTCGCATTAAGGTAAAATCCTGTGCCAGCGTTGAAGATGGCCTCAATGCACTCGAAAGTCCCCAAGGTTTTGATCTGATGTTTTTGGACATTCATCTACCTGATGGAGACGGTCTCGAAATCCTTGAAGAATTGGCCGACATGGAAAATCCTCCTCTACCGGTTATGATTACGGGTCAGGGCAGTATTGAATCCGCCGTCAAATGTATGCAGTTAGGGGCTTACGATTATATTCTAAAACCATTTTCGACCGAGCAGCTCAACATGCTGCTACAAAGAGCCAGCCAATATCAGCGCCTCGTCCAAGTAAATCGTGAACTGGTCTCGGATACGGCCAATTCGAGCACACACATTGTTGGCGATAGTCCTGCTCTAAACACGCTCAAAGATATGATCCACCGAGTCGCGCGAACCGACGCGACAGTACTCATAGCTGGCGAAACTGGCACGGGTAAAGAACTCATAGCCCAGTCGATCCACCAAAACAGTTTGCGCCGAGACAAGCCATTCATCAAGGTCAATTGTGCTGCCGTCTCAGAGACTCTCATTGAAAGCGAATTTTTTGGCCACGAAAAGGGTGCCTTTACCGGTGCAACCAATAATCGTATCGGTCGCTTCGAATTAGCGGATGGCGGCACACTGCTTCTAGACGAAATCAGTGAGGTTAGCCTTGCGCTGCAGGCCAAGTTGTTACGCGTACTTCAAGAAAACGAGCTTGAGCGTGTGGGCGGCACAAAAACCATCAAAGTCGACGTTCGTATCCTGGCCACCACAAACCGTAATTTACAGCAAACCGTTGACGAAGGTAAATTTCGAGAAGACCTCTACTATCGCCTTAATGTATTCCCCGTTATTTCTCCTGCACTTCGGGAGCGTGAGGGTGATGTGCAATCACTGGCCAAGCACTTTCTGGAAAAGTTCACGCGTAAGCATGGCACGCAGGCCACGGATTTCACTCAGCGCGCCTACAAACAACTTTGCCAATACAGATGGCCTGGCAATGTTCGCGAGTTACAAAACGTTGTTGAGCGTTCTGTCATTCTAGCGGCGGACCAAGTAACAATCGATGCGTCGACGCTTCCACTGGAACTCCAACTGGGTTCCGATGCGACCAGTGATCTACTCGATCATTCGAATGGGAACGCCGTCAAGCAGAGCTTTACAGACAGCGCAGAATCGCCATCAGATCAGTCAAGCGACACCGTACACACTACACTCGAGTCTGCCGAACGACAACTCATCCTAGATACATTAAGAGCGACCAAAGGTAACCGAACCAAAGCTGCTGAACGAATGGAAATCAGTATTCGGACTTTGTTTAACAAATTAAATGCTTACAAGAATAAGGGCTACAGTGAATTCGAGCCCTACTACACGAACTAATTCAATTCGAAGCCCATTTAAATTATGCTGCTAGCTCATTATAAATGTCACTACCAACGTCTCAACGTCGCTAAAAGTGCCACTCAAAAAGAGCTTAACCAGTCCTACCGAAACCTCGCTAAAAAATGTCATCCTGATCGTGTCGGGCCGAGTCCACTGGCTTTGGATTCCTTTCTAGCCTTGCAAGAATCCTACGAACTACTCTCCGATCCGCAGCGCAGGCGTGCTTATGACCAGAGCTTATTAAAAACCAAAAGTAGGACGCGCACGGCCCCTCGCCGCCCCTCTAAGCCAAGAGGGACACAGGCGAATAGCGATAAGGCTGCCGCTAAAGCCAAGACATTTCCAGTTCATGATTCCAAACTCGATAGCTACTCGACCTTGGAGATATCACTCAATGATGCCATCGTCGGGAAACGTACGACCATCAAGATCAAGCCAGCAAATCCCACTCTCTCTAATCGTGCCCGAAGCCAAAGGATTGCCATTCCACCAATGTGCTATGAGGGGCAACATATAAAATTGGAAAAAAAAGGTCGAATCAGCTCGAATGGTCAGCGGATCGGCCATTTATTTTTGCGGATTAAATACGCAAAAAATCCTGATTACAAAGTAAACGGCATTCATTTACATCATTGCTTTAGCCTAGAACCATGGGATGCCGCTACTGGCGCCTGTCTGGCTCTCAAAACACCAGGAGGAAAAGCCGAATTAAAAATTCCACCGGGCACAAATCACTGGAAATCCTTTATCCTAGCAGGCCATGGCATGCCGGGTAAAGATGGACATCGTGGAAATCTGACGGTCGTTTGCCAAATCAAGCAACGTCGTGCAGAAAGCTCAAAACAAAAATTACTGTGGAAGGCATTGCGGGATGCCTATCTTTTGGATTGATGAGCTTAGCCAAGCCTATGGATCTAGATGCAATCAGGCCCAGTGCCACTTTCCTGATTCCAGCTCCATTACGCTTGATTCATGAATCGATAATGCGATGCCTGCTGTATGTCCCTGCAGAGCTCATTTAAGCAGCGACTGCAAGCGGTGCCCCGATACTTGAGACCAAGTTTGGACTTATTGTTTCCACGCTCCTGTATCCACTGTGCTCTGCCGGCGGATGACACTCAATACAACTACTTATGTAAAAGTTGTGCTCGCCAACTTTTTTTATGCCACGAACCAAGCTGCCATTACTGTGGATATCCATTTTTTGGCAGCCTAAGTGGTTCTAGGGCCTGCCCCAATTGTCTAGAGCTGGCACCCCAATTTTCAGAAGGCAAAACCCTTTTCTTGGCGAAGGAAGTCGGTCGCTCTCTCATTCATGAATTAAAATATGCACAAGGCTTTTATGTACTCAAAGATATACAAGCACTCATCGAAAACTCTGCCTACTGGCGTGCCTATTTCACGGACACTATTTTGGTACCAGTCCCACTGCACCCCACGAAATTTCGACAACGTGGCTATAACCAAAGTGAGAAAATCGCTACAAGCATAGCTGAATGCTTCCCTAAACGTACTCAAGTGCAAACGCCACTACAACGTGTTTACGATACAAAAACGCAAACCAAACTCAATCGTGAACAAAGGCGACAAAATATAAAAAATGCTTTTGCCTTGCGAGCGGATGCTGTCTTAGATCAATCCTTTTGTTATGTCTTAGTCGACGACGTCTTTACCACCGGAGTGACCTTAAACGCATGTGCAGCTGTTCTACGTGCGGCAGGAGCTCAAAAAATAATGACGTTTACACTTGGGCATGGCTAAAGGATTTTAACCACTTTTAAATTATGGCCATTTTTGGAAAACCACAATACTCTACCGTATCCGTTAAGAAAAAGGACATCCCAAAGGACCTCTGGACCAAATGCCCAAAGACGGGAGAAATCATCTACAACCGGGTACTCAAAGAGAATTTGATGGTCGTCCCAAGTAGTGGGTATCACTTCCCACTAAAAGCGCGCGAGCGGATTGATTCTCTGCTAGATACGGAGAGCTTTGTGGAGATGGATGCGCAAGTCAGTTCCCTCGATCCGCTAAACTTTAATGCGACCGCCTCCTATTCTGAAAAGTTAAAAGCCAACCAAGTAAAAACCCAAGAAACCGACTCCGTAATCTCTGGAGTGGGCAAAATGGGCGGTATTCCTGTCAGCATTGCGGTGATGGATTTCCGCTTTATGGCAGCCAGTCTGGGCTCCGCAGCCGGAGAAAAAATAACGCGTGCTATCGAGCGCGGCGTGGAACAAAGAATGCCAGTCATCATCGTCTCTGCATCTGGCGGTGCGCGCATGCAGGAAGGAATTCTGAGTTTGATGCAATTGGCCAAAACAAGTGCTGCTTTGGCGAAACTAAGCCAAATTGGAATGCCATTTTTCTCCGTATTGACCAACCCCACCATGGCGGGTGTGATGGCCAGCTACGCCTCATTGGGGGATGTGATTATTGCCGAGCCGGAAGCTTTAATTGGTTTTGCGGGACCCCGTGTCATCAAAGAGACAACACAGCAAGATCTGCCTGCTGGCTTCCAAACATCCGAGTTTCTACTTGAGCGTGGACTGATCGACCTGATCATCGCCCGCCCCGAGATGCGAGACCGTATGATTCGTTTATTGCAAGCACTCTACCGGCCCGCAATCACTCAAGCGAGTTAATTGAACCAAGCCAAGTGGCCCCCAATGGCGGCATTTCAAAAAGCCTGCGACTACCTTTATTCGCTCCAGCAGCGTGGCTCTAAATATGGCATTGAGCGCATGCAGCGTTTTATGCTGCTACTAGAACAGCCGCAGCAGAATTTAGCTTGTATCCATGTCGCTGGAACCAACGGCAAGGGGTCTACTTGCGCAATGCTAGAGGCTATCTACCGAGAACATGGATATAAAACTGGCCTCTACAGCTCCCCCCATCTGGTGTATCTGGGGGAGCGCATTCAAATTAATCGTCAAGCCATATCACAGGACAAAATCATCGAATACTGCGAGCGCCTCAAATCCGTTGCGCTGAAAATGAGTGATGGTGATCCCGACCAGCACCCTTCTTTTTTTGAATTCATGACAGCAATGGCACTGCTGTATTTTTCCGAAGAAAAAGTCGAGATCGCTCTCATTGAAACTGGACTAGGTGGGCGTTTAGATGCCACCAACATCCTGACGCCCCAACTTTCAGTGATCACTTCCATTGGACTCGATCATACCGATATTCTGGGTGATACGATTCCCGCCATTGCGCGAGAAAAAGCAGGTATCATCAAAGCAGGCGTACCAGTGGTGACCAGCGCTCTGCCCGCTGAAGCCAGCCGTGTTATTCAACATATCGCTACTGAGCGACAGTCACCGCTGCAAGCGCTCAGTCCTAAGCTAACAGAATTCCCCGCCACCAATCTTGCGGGAAGTTTTCAAGGATGGAATGCCGCCCTAGCCTTTTTGGCTATCCAGACGCTTCAGACCCTATGGCCAGTCGATATTGAACGTGCCCAAAGTGCATTAAAAAGCGTCCACTGGAAGGGCCGTTGGGAGCGGCGTCGACAGGCAAACTATGAACTGATCCTCGACGCGACTCACAATGCCCAGGGTGCCCAGCAGCTAGCAGAAAATTTACAGTCACTGCTCAGGGACGAAGGTATTCGCCCGATTGTCATCACTGCCTGCAGCCAAGAATCGCGAGCTGTCAGTTTGATGCAAACAATCGCCCCCTACGCGCAGGCCATTCATCTCATTCAGCTTGAGCAGGCGGGCAGTGCTTCGCAGAAATTTCTACGTCATTGCTTACAGAAAAGCAAGGCCTGCTGTCCGATATTGGATGCGCAGTTGGACGCATTATTCCCGCGTATTGGACACTGCAGCTTAGCTGCTCCGAAGGCCTGTATTTTGGTTACGGGGTCTATTTATCTCATCGGTGCAGTTTTGGAAAGGTTCGAACCACAAGAGATCGATTCGAGCTTAAGCTTTCAAGATTGATGGAACTATCTCCAATACAGCCGTTGGTAAACGGTGGTCTCATCATCTTGACCGCAGCCATCCTTGCCGTCATCGGTCAACGTTTTCGGGTCCCGTCAATTTTAACGTATTTGCTGGCTGGTATTCTGCTCGGCCCACTGCTAGCTTGGGTAAAAATTGATGCTTCGCTGGCGCTAATATCGGAACTGGGAATTGCTTTGCTCTTATTTCTCGTCGGCATCGAATTAAGCTTCGCAAAAATCAAAGATTTGAGCCGGGTGGCAATCCTTTTAGGCGGACTGCAAATACCGCTGACAGCGGCTAGTGGTTTTACACTGGCCAGCCTGGTTGGATTCGATTGGCTGGATGCAATTTTTTTAGGCGCGACCGTCACCTTTAGTAGCACCGTCGTCGTCATGAAGCTATTAGACGAAAAAGGTGCGACCAATCGACTGTATGCGCGTGTTGCCATCGCCCTTTTTCTGGCACAAGATATTGTCATTATTTTAGCCTTAACCGCCATGAGCGGTATTGATGCCTCCAATGAAATCTCCTGGCTCTCCATCTTAACAGACCTGGCTTTTGCATTTACCGGTATGGCTTTGCTTCTGGGGTTTGTGCTGATCGCAGCTCGCTATGGATTGCCAAAGCCTTTCGCCTGGGCGGCTCGCTCCTCAGACACCGTTTTCATTTGGGCACTTAGTTGGTGCTTCATTGTAGTCTTTTTAGCGCACAAATTTCATCTTTCCGTAGAAATTGGGGCTTTTTTGGCGGGAATCGCGATCGCCCAACTACCAGTACACGAGGACTTACATCGGCGGCTCCATCCATTAATGACGCTCTTTATCGCCATCTTTTTGGTGACGCTAGGGATCAAAACCGATATCACTCAATTAGTGCATCTATGGCCGCAGGTGCTACTATTTACCGCTTTTGTGCTACTGGTTAAACCGCTCATCATCTTTGTCATCCTGATGTACCAGAAATTCAACCAAGAGACCGCCTTTCACGCTGCGATTGCTGGCGGCCAAGTCAGTGAATTTGCTTTTATATTACTGGCACTGGCTTCCAGCGCACACTTGATCGATTCTCAAACGCTGGCCCTGGGGAGTTTCGTGGGTATTGCTAGCATTGCCGGGTCGGCCTATCTGATTATTTACAGTGAAAAAATCTACCAGTGGCTAGATCAGCGAGGCTTCTTTCGTGCAATCCCCGAGCATGCCGTAAGTGAATTCGCGGAGTCCCAGCCACTAGAACAACACGTCATCGTCATCGGCATGAATGCGCTTGGACGCAAACTCGTGCACGCGCTCGAACAGCGTGGTGAGTCCGTAGTCGCAATCGATACGGATCCCAACAAGTTAAAAGGGCTCGGCGATGCTGAAACCTTAATCGGCCAAGTCGAATACCCCTCGGTGCTAGAACAGGTAGCCTATCGCCAAGCCAAGCTCGTCGTCTCCGCACTACAAATTGAAGAGACCAACCAACTGGTCGCTTACCGTTGTCGATCGGTTAATGTACCTTGCGCTATCCATGCTTTTGATCATTCGCAAATCGAGCAACTGCTACAATTAGATGTAGATTATCTGATCACACCTGCAATTGATGCTGTCGCCATTCAGCGAACACTCTTCACGCAATCGACTTCATAACTCGAATCATGGATTGGATCGCATATGTTCTTATAACGGCTGCTGTCGCATTTGGGATCGCTAAAAAGTTACGACTCCCCAGCATCCCTATTTTAGTGCTAGCTGGGATGGGCCTACAAGTCCTCACTCAAAAATTCGGCATTTCCATGCCTGCAAGCGGACTGCAAGAAGTGATTGAGCTTGGGCTCGCTGTTTTGGTGTTTACGGCAGGCATTGACCTCACCCCGCAAAAGATTCGTAGTGAAGGGCGCTCAGTCATTCTTGTCGCCAGTTGCCAATTTTTTGGCTTAGGCTTGGCCAGCTTGATAACTGCTCGATTGCTCAATTATGATTGGATGACTTCGCTGTATTTAGCCAGCGCTCTCTCGGCAAGTTCTACGCTTGTCTGCATCAAACAACTACAAATTCGCCGGCAGCGCTTTGAACCCTACGGGCGTCTAACCACCAGCATATTACTACTACAAGATGTCGCAATTATTTTGTTACTCGTCATGCTGCATAAGCTTCCGCAGGGAAATGCAGATGCACTCCTAAGCGTCGCCTACAGCCTGGGAGTGGGACTGATCGCACTGGGCCTGCATCAATGGATACTCCCCTGGATGACCACTCGCCTAAAATTAGACGATGAGACGCTGATGCTCAGTTCTCTCGCACTCTTGTTCGCATTTTCAGGGCTGACCTACTTACTTGGCCTGCCCTATTTAGTGGGTGCTTTTTATGCTGGATTTGCACTGGCATCCTTTCCCATCAGTGGATTAATTCGCGGCCAATTGCAGTCGCTATCCAGCTTCTTTTTAGCCCTATTTTTTATCTGTATTGGGCTCAGTGTGCAGCCACCATCGAGCACGATGCTAGCTCATAGCCTAATATTTATTCTACTGCTGATTGTGGTTACCATCCCGCTGGTATCCATTGTGGCTGAGGTTGTGGGGTACTCCACTCGCAGCTCGGTTGAAACAGCACTCCTGCTGACGCAAACTAGTGAATTCTCGCTCTTGATTGCAGCGACGGGGGTCGCATCCGGCCATATCAGCGCTGAACTCTTTTCCATGATCACTCTAATCACGATTAGCACCATGGCGCTGACCCCCTTACTGGCTCAAGAAAATGTCGCTTGGCGCCTGATGCGATTGCACCCACGTTTTCGTCGCGGTGAAAAGGCCTGCCAACAGATGACCAATCATGCCGTACTCCTCGGCTATGGACGCGCAGGCAAAGAAACACTCCGACTGCTAGAAGAAAAAAACATCCCAGCAATTGTGATCGATGAAGACGCTGCTGTGGTGAAACAACTCTTAGATCGTAACATCCATGCACTTCAAGCCGATGGCTCCAGCCTGCGCGCTTTAAAACTCGCCAACTGCCCCGCCGCTCGCTTTGTGATCTGCTCAATGCGGCGCACCCGTGACGCGCTAGCCGCACTAGAGTACCTCAAAACAAGTCCCGCCCAAGTTTTGGTGCGCACCTTTGAGTCGAATGAAGTCGCAATGGTTCAAGCAGCTGGCGGAACCCCGATCCCGCTCGCTGATGCAGCCCTAGAAAAATTTCTCACATGGTTTTCCAGCCAGCAACATTCCCAAAATAATAGTTCCCTTAACCCGATTGAGCGCGTCCCCAAAAAATCTGATGCCTAAACATGTCTTTATCGATGCGACAAAGCAAGTCGCCATGCTTACCAAGCGAACGAAGGAACTATAAGCTCGTAACGATTACGCTAGTTCAACCCGAGCGCTGTAAACAAACTTTTCGAGCTGCAGACACCAGACCGCAAGCTACTCCATATTAAAATTTTTTACGATAAACCGCATTAGAGATGCGCTCAGAAATATGCTGCTAAAAATGGCTCAGGTCTGCTTCGCATCCGGTCTTTTCGTTTTGCTAGGTACCTAGGCGACAAAGGCACATCACCGCCTATCAGGCCAGCAGCCACCTATGTTTATAAGCTCCCGCAGCACTCATTTCCTGAACGCTGCGCGCATACCCGCTTAATCCGAGTTTAAAGTACACTTAGGGTCAGCTCCGTAAATCCAAATATACCCTACAGATAGCTCGATACTGGATTGACGGCTGGTATTACAAGCACCACCTATAATGCATTTTGGAAAGCAGTTCCGCGCCATTAGTTTGCACTGCGACAACATCTTCGATACGACATCCTCCAATTTCGGGATAGTAGAGGCCGGGTTCAATCGTGACAACATGCCCTGCCTGCAAGGCCGCTGCATGCGGCGCCACACGTGGCGACTCATGCACCTCAAGGCCAAGTCCATGCCCTGTAGAGTGAATAAATCCTACGAATTTTTGCCGGATGCGCTTGGTCTCATAACCAGCGGATGTAAATACCGATTGGGCTGCTTGATGCACCTGATGTCCTGACTGGCCCGCTGCAACAGTTTGAATCGCAGCTAATTGGGCCTGGCGAACAATGGAGACTAAACGACGCTGATCATCACTGGCTCGCCCCTTTAAAAAGGTTCGCGTCATATCTCCATGGTAACCTGTTTTTTGATGCCGTGGAAATACATCCACGATAATGAGTTGGTGGGGTCGCAAATAACCACTTCCCGCCTCATGAGGATCACATGCCTGACGACCACAAGCCACGATCGTATTGCGAGCCAGCGCTCCCGCATTAAGACAAGCTAGGTCGATCTGTTGACGCAGATAATCCGCCGTCAAAAAGCGCCCTTGGTACTGCAGCCGATTTCCCACAATCTGACTGGCTTTTAATATCCGCTCGGCTGCACGCAGACCTGCAGCACTCGCGCGATTCGCTTGACGAATCGCGGCTCGTTCGCCTGCTGTTTTTAGAGCGCGCTGCTGAAATAATTCATGTGCGCGACAGCTTAAACTGTATCCAAAATCTTGTAATTGAGCAAAATAATGCGCGGGAAAATCATTGGGGACAGTCAATTCTGAAACTTTAAACTTTTTCGCATAGTGACGCATAATGAGCGCCGGCCCAATCGCACGCTCTTCACAATTATGCATGCGAGCCAATTCCTGTTTTACCTGATCTAATAAGAAAACCTGATCATAGTTAGATTGCGCAACAACACGACCATATTCGAGCTGATTGACAACTGCATAGGACTGTCCCTGGAAGAGCATGGTTAAGTACGGATCCGGTACGTACACGCCCGCGAGATAAAACAAATCCGCAGATTGCTCTGAACTCGCATAAATAAAATAAAGTGCTGAATCCTTGTCTTTCATGAATAGCTTTGAATACTTAGCCAAAACAAAATGACCCTCTATGCTTGTTATTGATAGCTTCCGATTCAAAATACAAACCTTTAGTATTTTATTGCTCGCTGCACTGTTTTTGATCGGCTGCCGTGACGAAACGCGTTCAGAAATCGTACCCCCTAAAGCTAAAAAGAGCGTTTACTTCCCCAATCAAATTGGCTCTCAGCCCGTCTCATTGCAACTTGCCATAGAGCCAAATGAAAAGGCGTTAGGCTTAATGTTTCGCAAGCAACTGGCAAGCAATCATGGACTCTGCTTTATATCAAATCGCCCCAAACAACAGAGCTTTTGGATGCGCAATACGCAAATCCCTCTCGACCTAGCGCACTTCGATGCTAACGGCATATTAGTGGAAGTCCAACAGCTCTACCCTTACGATGAAACGCCAGTAAAGTCATGCCACCTTGAAATCCAATACTCTATTGAGATGAACCAAGGTTGGTTTAAGCAACACAAAATAAAGCCAGGCTCCAGGCTAAATCTCAACTTGTTGCAGCAGGCGATTGAAGCGCGCGGTGGACTGTGAGCTTAACCCATCTTTAACAATTCGCTTCTAAAACAAGCAAAAAATTGATTAATTTTG
>CAWVTP010000033.1:0-19852 GCA_963933035.1 uncultured Puniceicoccaceae bacterium
CCAGCGCACAGCAAGTGGCAAGTCTTTCAAACCGATACACTTTTGGTTCTGAGCTGCGTTGATCTGCGCACGAAGGCTTCCAGCCCTCCTGCGCACAGAATCGCCTTGCTCAAAATCAAAATTGTATTCGTCTCGGTCTTGGTAGGTTTTCAGAGGTGCCCATTACTCTAAAAAATCGTTTGCATAGCCTAGGTTCATAACGAAATGAAGCACACTATGGCCGCGTAAGGTCACTATCTAGTAGCTGAATTGTATTACGCTTTTTACGAGCGGGGTCCGACTCGACTTGGACGCCAACACCCTGATTATAGGTAATTTTATGACCGCTCACCAGCCCCGATGGATCCTCAAGCTGAGCATTTCCTATTAAAGTGAGCCGGTCGCGGATGCGATCGAATTCGGCGGTATCACTCTGGCCAGAACGCCCCTCGTAAACCATTTGGACGTCTCCTATCGCTTCCATACGCACAATACTCAACTGCTTTGACGCTTCTGCCTGCGGAACCGCATAGACGATCAAGCGTTCACACTGGGCTTCTAAATTGAAGCCTGTAATCCGCACATGGCCATCAAATTCAAACACCGTTTGTTCCGCATTTTGTGCATGCTGTAAATTGAGGCTGGTGATCTCTGTCGGTAATAATGGATTCGCTCCCGCTTCTTGACTGTCCGATTCGGTCAAAGTTTGTTGAGGCCGTGTGGATGCCTCCAGTGGTGGCAAGATTGCATGTACCAGCTGATCGGGGACACCCTCAACCAGCGAAGCAAGTTTGTTTAACTGCATTTTATGTCCTGTGACCTGATACAGTCCTTGGCTCAATCGGGGCTTGCCGCTCAAGTAGGCGGTCGCAGTCGTCGGATCGTAGTCCATAGCATCCGCCTGAGCATGTTGCTGGTGCAAAAAAACTTCGACCGAGCCACTTGCCTGTAAGCGCTCCATGTCAGCGAATTGAACAGCTGCCTCTTTGCTTTCCAGCATCGAAGTCCCCGCTTGCGTCTGATTGACCCGACAAACGAGTTCGTCCGCCTTTAATTGTAATCCTTCGCTATCCGCGGTTACCGTATTTTTAAAGTGCAGACGTATCAGGCTCGCTTGCTCCTCAATCTCAATTCGCTGCGCCAAGACGTCTACCAACGATGCTGACGCATCGTGTACTTCGCCTTCCGCTACACTCACCTTTTGCTGTAAACGCATTTTTGCTGGAGATGACGCCTGGTTCCCGAAAATTTGAATGACGCCCGAGCGGCTCTCCATGCGTTCACCATTTAATTGAATCCCAGGGAAATCGACTTGCGCCCCTCCCATGAAATAAGCACGGTTTAATTGGGGTTCAAACAAGGCCTGATCGGAGACAATACGTCGATTTTGATCCATGATTTCGACGCCCCGACTAGCTTGCATATGACGAATAGCGCTCAAATCTTGAGGCGCCTGAAAATTGGGAGACGCGGTATCACGACCTTGGCTCGGTAAATTTGCCGCAACCTCCAGTTGGCCAGCCCGCATTTGCATGCTGTCAGAATTTACTTGAACTGAATTTTTGAAAATGAATCGGTGCTGATCTTCGTAGGTCTGAAGCTTCAATTGCTCACTCTGAATTTGAGTTGAGCGGGATGACATGGTTTCCGCAGAATCCATTGTGCGCAAAGCGGGTGTAATGGATTGTTGAAAATCAACCGCGACATCGGACAAGACCTCAATTTCTCCCGCAGTCCCATCCCAGTTCCAGCCAGTCCCCGCGACATTAAAATGGTTGCCCTCAATTCGAATGGGCGCATCCGATCGAGCAGTATTTTGCTGCAACTGCAAGGCGGCAAAGGCACTCTCCAAGGCCAGTTCCCGCAACATCCGTTCATCTGCGGAATAGATGCGCAGCGCCATATCCGAAATATGGATCAACTCTGGGCTCACATAATGTCCAGAACTCCCCTGCAGGACCCACTCCGCATAGCCGTTTTCCGCAAAACGTGGTAGCTTAAAATCCCGGACGGGGGCATGTGGACTTAAGCCAGCGCACAGGGGCAAAGCTAGACCCACAAGGATCCATAGACCGAGGGAAGTGCGCAGCTGATAAGGCATAATAGCTAGCAGATCATTGAAACTTTGATGCAAGATGCTGGCTGAGCCGACAAAAGCGAGCGGCTACCCCGACTACGCCTTTAGTCATCGGCATCTGGATCGAGCGATTGAATATGCAAGTCGCGCAATTGTGCGTCACTCGCAATGCCGGGGCTAGCCGTCATCATCTCCTGCCCCTTTTGATTTTTTGGAAAGGCGATCACATCGCGGATACTGTTTTTGCCCGCCAAAATGGTGACCATCCGATCTAGACCAAACGCAATCCCACCATGTGGCGGTGCCCCATACTCAAAAGCTTTCAGCATATATCCAAAACGGCTTTCTACGATGTCTGCGGGAATCTCTAGGACCTCCTCAAAGACTTTTTTCTGTAACTGTGGTTGGTGAATCCGGATACTCCCCCCACCTAACTCAACACCGTTCAGGACTAAGTCATAGTGTTGCCCTCGGACTTTTTTGGGGTCACTATCCAAAAATTCTACGTCAGATTCTACCGGCGCAGTAAAGGGATGGTGGGAGGCCACAAAACGCTGTGCTTCCTCATCATAGACCATCAATGGGAACTCAATAACCCATAAAAATTGGTAATCCTTGGGGTCCAAGACGAGGCGTCCACGCTGCACCAGCAAAGCCGCCACGTCCAAGCGAATGCGCCCCAAAATGGTACAGGCACGCTCCCACTCACTGGCCGCAAAGAAAACAGTGTCCCCATCTTCAATGTTGAGTAGCGACTGCAGCGCAGCTTTTTCCGCTTCCGAGAAAAATTTCACGATGGGCGACTTCCATTCGCCATCGACACATTTAATGTACGCTAGCCCCTTAGCACCAAGAGATTTGGCACTCTGCTCCAGTGCCTTGAGCTCACCCTGCGTCATATCAGAAAGGCCCTTCGCATTGAAGGCTTTCACCGCGCCGCCACTTTTAATGGCGGCAGCAAACACCTTAAAGTCAGACTGAGCAAAGACCTCTGCGCAGTCAACCAGCTCCATCGCAAAGCGCCGATCCGGTTTATCGACTCCATAGCGGTTCATGGCATCGAAATAACTCATCCGTTCAAAGGGCGCCTGCAAGTCGACGCCAAGAACTTCCTTCCAAATGTGCTGCATCAAGCCCTCAATCAGAGCATACATGCCTTCACGATCAACGAAGGACAGCTCAATATCCAATTGGGTAAACTCCGGCTGACGGTCAGCACGTAAGTCCTCATCGCGGAAGCAACGGGCTAACTGGTAGTAACGTTCCACTCCAGCCACCATCAGCATTTGCTTGTACTGCTGCGGAGATTGCGGCAAGGCATAGAAAGCGCCCGGATTCATGCGGCTCGGCACTAAAAACTCACGCGCCCCTTCCGGGGTACTTTTAAACAGCATGGGCGTCTCCACTTCGATGAACGCAGCACCATCCATGTAATCACGAATGGCGCGACTCGTTTGGTGGCGCATACGCAAAATATCGAGGTTGCTGGCACGGCGCAAATCCAAGTAACGGTAGGTCATCTTGAGATCTTCGCTGACACGATCGGCGCTGGCATCCATCGGGAAAGGCGGCGTCTTGGAGACATTAAAGATCTTCAGCTCGGTCACCAATAATTCAATGGCACCAGTGGCCAGTTTGGCATTCACACTGCCCTCTAGTCGTGCCTGTACGCGCCCCGTAACGCCAATCACAGACTCGGGTTTGATGCTGGCGAAGTGCCCTTCCAATCCTGGATTGCTCGGATCTAGCACTAGTTGTGTGACCCCCTCGCGGTCACGCAGATCGACAAATAAAATACCACCATGGTCACGTACCGAATCGACCCATCCGCAGAGTGAGGCTACAGAGTCGATGGCAGTTGGACGCAGTTCAGAGCAATGATGTGTTCGAGTCATAAGACGGCGAATCAAAAACACCTATGCACCACGAAACAAGCTTGAAACTCGGGAATCCAGAAAAATACGCGGAGACCCAGCCCGCTACGTGTCGATCCTAAGCGACAACAGGATGATCGCAACCTGCAAGCCCTAGAGCACACACGAGCAATGCCTGCTTGCGAGCTATGCGGGCGCGGCTAACTAAGCGATAAAGGTTTTACCGATCATGCCCTTCTCGTGCAAGAGTTCGGCAATCTGGATGGCATTGAGTGCCGCACCCTTCCAGAGCTGATCACCCGTTACCCAAAAAGCCAAGCCATTGTCAAAGACGGCGTCCTCGCGCAAGCGCCCCACCCCACAGGGCACGACTTCGGAATAGTCCAAAGGCATGGGATAAGCCGCCTCTTTGGGGCGGTCAACTAGCTCACAGCCTTCAAAGTTAGCGAGCGCATTGCGGGCTGCCGCCAGCGAGACGGGACGTTCAAACTCCGCACTGATTGAAATACTATGCGCCCGAAAAACTGGGACCCGCACACAGGTGCAGGTCACTTTCAGCGTGCTCAAGCCCAAAATTTTACGCCCTTCGTTGAGCATCTTCATCTCCTCCTTCGTGTAACCATCCTCCAAGAACTGGTCGACGTGCGGAAGTAAATTAAAAGCGATTTGATGCGGGTAGACGGACGACTCGATGGCAGCACCCTGAGCCCAGGCACGGCTTTGCTGCTCAAGCTCAACAATGCCTTCGGCGCCACTACCCGATACCGCCTGATAGGTGGAGGCGATGACCGCCTTTAAGCCAAAGGCTTTGTGTAGCGGATAGAGGCCCATGAGCGCAATGGCCGTTGAACAATTGGGATTGGCAAAAATGCCACGATGCTGCTCGGTGGCTTCAGGATTAATTTCCGGCACGATCAGCGGCACCGTAGGGTCCATGCGAAAGGCCGAACTGTTGTCGACAACGAGACAATTTCGATCTACCGCTGCCTGCGCAAAACGCTTGGACTGATCACCCCCCGCACTGAAAATACACAGGTCCAGTGCATCGAAAACATCGTTACGAGCTTCTTCGATTGTCCAGGTGTGTCCCGCGTAAGAATAGGTTTTACCTGCAGAGCGAGCCGAAGCCAGTAGTTTCAAATCCGCAATTGGAAATTGACGCTCGTGTAAAAGACGAATGATTTCTTTGCCAACTGCACCCGTCGCTCCTAAGATTCCTATTTTGTATGCCATATGTTTACCCAATTCAAATCGCTGCTGTTATGCGCCGCTGTGCAGACTTGTCAATACTCCCATCGCAGCGCCTTTTGTTGATCAGCCTGCAAGAGCAAACAATGCGCCGCTTCACGCTAGAAGATGGAGCCTATCAATTAAGCCATCGCTACGCAATCTCAAGTTCAGCCAAACCACCCTCTTGCCAAGCGGACTCTTTGGGCACGCCGACAGGTCTACATGCAATTGCCGACTGCATTGGGCAGCAGGCCCCCCTGGGGATGGTCTTTGAAGCGCGTACAGCCATTGGGAAATGCTACTGGGAGCTTACGCCTGAGAAATGCGAAAAGAATCTGATCACCAGCCGCATATTGCGCTTAAAGGGCCTAGAGCCAGGGCTGAACTTAGGGCCTGATTGCGATTCCTATAACCGCTATATTTACATCCACGGCACCAATCACGAAGCACGCATTGGACGCCCCTTCAGCGGCGGCTGCATCGAGCTCTACAACACGGATATCGTCGAGCTCTTCGAGCTGGTGCGCTCGGAAGATCTCGTGTATATTAGCTAAATATATGCAAGATCTATGCGACATAATCCACGCGACAGCATTGAGTAGAGCGTTACCATTCCGCGAAGCCAAGATTGTGTGCATTCAACCAAGGTAATGCAAACGGACCTTTTAAGCACGATGCCTGCACGAACTACACTTGAGCCCTATCAATAGATTGCTAAACGCTTGCAAATGAGACAAGTAAACTCTTTAAATAGTGCTGTTAGCCGCACCAGAAAACTCGGTCAACCGTCATTCGCGCCAGAGATATCGGGGTCACATGCACCGCCTTGTTCAACGAAGCTGCTTTGCAGCAATTTGTTTATATATAAATTAATGGGAGTTTTCAGAGGTCCCCAAAGGCAAGCATAAGCCTCAGACATCTGGATATGCAAACCGTTGGTCTTACAAATGCTAGGGCTTTGTATGCACTATGGATGTCAGAAAATCCTGACAGAGGCCATTTCGCAAAGGTCCAAGCACGGTCAACTGGACATCTTCTAGATACATCTTATCACCGGCAGATGCTGCTTTTTGCTGAATCATCGCAGCGCCAACCCACCCATTTGCACATGGATAGAAAGTCCGTAGCTGTCCGAGTATGCGCCCGGCCTCATTGACGATATCGGCCTCTATTTTCGGCATTTTGCCAATCATATGTACTAGACAAAGCATGCGCCGCGCGCGGCCTAAATTATGCATGCGCACAACGACTTCTTGTCCAATAAAACAACCTTTTGTGAAAGAAAGTGCATCGGCTTCAAAGCCTGCTTCTGCGGGGAAATCGGTAGGCCCCACTTCCTGCGGGACGAGTGGACAACCAGCCTGTAAACGAGCCAAATGCATCTCCGAATTATCTAAACTCTGTGCCGATGCAGTCTTTAGATGCTGCATGAGAGCAGCTGCATCCGTTTGAGTGCGACAGAAAATTTCATAGCCACCAAGATGTGATCTACGTGTTTTGAAAATAGTGTACGCACCTATTTGGACAAATTCCCGCATCGTTTTCGGCATGGGCTTGTCCAAAATAGCACTTAGGCTGCCATCGACCTCCGAGCCCGAAACATAGAGCATGCAGGCAGGCGCCTGCGCATCAATTTCAACATCATCTGCCACGATGTGCTGCTCAAGCGTCGACTGAATCACCTGCTGGGGTGTCGAAGATGAAAGCAAACGATATTGATTTTCGCCTTCACACAGTAAGCAACTATCCCCCAACACACGCCCTTTGGCATTCAGCCACAAGCCATAGGTACAGCTGCCCAGCTCCATGGGGCGTAAATCATTAGAAAACTGACTTTGTAAAAAATCTGCGGCCTCTTCATCATGAATGAAAAGGTGCGCTGATGCGGTGTAAGCGTATACGTAAATAGGTGCGATCGCAGTCATGGAAAAATTAGGGATTCAACAATAGCTGTAGCACTGCAATACTGGGGAATAAGGCGACCAGAAAAGCAATTACCATGACTGCAAGCGTACGCAGGTATGAGAGCTTTAGCACATCTGCAATAAACAAAAGTAAACAGACAAAGCCATAAATGAAGCCCAAAAATAGGCCGCCAAGAATCCAATTCATGGACTCTGCAGTTTGCAAACTACTTTGAAACATTAACGCCAAGGCAAATAGAACTGTCCAAGGAGCCAGCCCTAGACCGATAGCGGTTCGAATAGACGAGAGCGGTGCATGTCCGCCCATCCAACGGCCAAAATTTCGTAGCAATAGGCCATATCCATAGAGTATGGCGACCCCAAATATGCCGGCCAAAACAAGGCTTAAAATAAAATTATCCGCATGTACTGCTCGTGGATAGACTTGCACTAGGGCAAACAAGATAGTGATGGCGACGGCTAACTTGTGGGCATAGGCCATCGGTAACAGTTCTCGAAAGAGCTGTCGGGGCTGCCACCAAAATCGTATGCTTTTCATAGAATTTACTTTATTCACGCATCAATTCACTGCACAAGGTGAACGACGCCGTTAATAAGTCCACTCGATATACCAACAAGCAAGCCAGAATCCCTAAATAATGCTGTCGATTTCAAAAATCAGTAAACACTTTGGCCCTAAAACGCTATTTAAGGACCTATCATTTCAACTCAACGCTGGTGATCGTGTCGGTCTCGTGGGTGCCAATGGAGCCGGAAAGTCTACCTTATTTTCCATCATTCTAGGCCAGACGGAAGCGGACAGTGGCCAAATTGAACTTGAACGGGGACTCACAATTGGATTTCTCCCCCAAGAAAGCGCTCCGACCGATGCCGCTACAGTCCTGGAGCTGGCCTGCTCGATTAATCCCACTTTTAAGAGGATCTATCAACAGTTGCGGGAGCACCCGGCGGCCAATTCTGAAGTACGTCTGCAAGCACAGGCCCGCTTTGCTGAATTGGATGGCTATGCACTGGAAGCCAAGGCCCAGCAAATTCTAGCAGCATTATCCTTTAAACCGGATGCCATCCGGCAAGCTGCCAACCGTCTGAGTGGTGGCTGGATTATGCGAGCCCACCTCGCCCGCCTCTTACTCATGGAACCAGACCTGCTGATGTTAGATGAACCCACAAATCATCTGGATTTGGAAACCCTCGATTGGTTTCAATCTCAGCTAAAACGCTTTGCTGGATCTTTGATCACCATATCACATGATCGTGCTTTTTTGAATGCTGTCTGCAGCTCCATCATTGAAATTAATCACAATCGGCTCAATCGTTACCAGGGGGGCTACGATCAATATCAGAGACAAAAGGCGGAACGTGATATGCAGTATCGTGCGGCCTATAACAACCAACAAAAAGAAATCGCTCACTTAGAGGACTTTATAAGACGCTTTCGGGCCAAAGCCAGCAAGGCCTCGCAAGCACAGGCTCGCATCAAGCAACTAGAAAAAATGGAGCGCCTGAGTCCGCCGGAGAGTGAAGACAGCAGCATTGCCTTTAGCTTCCCGCAACCGATAAAAAGTGGCCAAAAGGTCGTCAAGTTGGACGCCATCCAGCAAGCTTATGGCAACCAACCCATCTACCAAGGTCTCAACTTGGAGATTCAACGAGGCGAGCGCGTCGTTTTGGTGGGGCCCAATGGCACTGGAAAGTCGACCCTCTTAAAAATTATTGCTGAGCGGGTTCCCATTCAATCTGGAAGCTGTCAGCTCGGACATCAAGTACAGCTTGGCTACTTCTCCCAGCAAAGATCCGAGGAGCTCAATCTCAACAACACGGTGCTGGAAGAAGTCAGCCAGCGTCATGTGGTCGGCCTCAGTGAAGTCTTGATCCGCAGCCTACTGGGAGCCTTCCTCTTTAAGGGTGATGACGTTCACAAATGCGTAAAAGTGCTGAGTGGTGGTGAAAAAAGTCGCTTAGCACTGGTCAAATTACTACTCGATCCACCCAACTTACTGCTATTAGATGAGCCAACTACCCATTTAGATATCGCCAGTATTGACGCTTTAGTACAGGCCTTAAAATCCTATACAGGTACCCTCATATTTGTCAGTCATGACGTCTATTTTATTCGCAGCTTGGCTGAGCGGACGATCCAGATTAATGCTGGTAAGCTGACCCACTATGCGGGTGATTATGATTACTATTTGCAAAAGTCAGGCGTTTCGAATGATCGAAAAGGCCTAGTCGCCGGGCAAAAAATGGAAGCTGTAAAATCTGAGAAAAGTGCTGCTCCCCCCAAAGAAAGTGCCAAAGACCGGCGCAGACGGCTCGCTCAGGATCGTGCGCAAGAACGCAAAAAACGCAGTCAAATTGAAAAACTCATCCAAGGTCTGGAAAAAAATATCATCGATCTTGAGCAAGAACAAGCTCAGCTGACACAGTCGCTTGCCGCCGATGACCATGCTGACAAACCTAACTTATCAATCCAATTAGCTCGCATCTCAAAACGACTGGCTGAAAAGAATTATGAATGGGAATGCGCGGCGGAAAAATTAGAGAGCATTTGTCAGGAGGCCTAATTGCTGACTCTGCTGTCTAGCATCAATACCAGAGCTACGGAACGGCTCGGAAGACAAAATGATTCTGGCGACATCATTTGCACATTTGGTGTCGATTACTTTATTATCACTTATTAAAATTTAGAAATTTTCAGGGTTCCACTCATAGATTACCATGCCAGAAGGAAAAGCCGTCAAAACCATGTTTGCAGGAATTGCTGCCAAGTATGACTCAGCCAACCACTTACTCAGTGGCTGTTTCGACTTCTATTGGCGCTATCGCCTAAGCCAAAGAGTCAAAGCTGCTCGACCTGAAAGTGTGATCGATTTGGCAACTGGCAGTGGCGATGTGGCCTTCAAACTCAGGGACCGACTCCCAAATTCCTGCACGATTAAGGGGATGGACTTTTGTCTGCCCATGCTGGAAGAGGCGCGCCGAAAATCACAAGTTCAAGAAAAATACGCCGCTCTAGATTTTGAATTGGGAGACTGTATGGACCTGCCACTGGAAGACGACTGTTGCGATGCTGTAACGCTGTCCTTTGGTTTGCGAAACTTTGAAAATCGCCGTCAGGGACTGCAAGAAATTCTGCGTATTCTCAAACCGAAAGGCACACTGTTTGTCTTGGAGTTTACCCAGCCGCTATGGGTGCTACGGCCCTTTTACTACGCTTATTTAAACTACTGCCTGCCTTGGGTGGCTCGATTTGCAACCGGCGACAAAGCTGCCTACGACTACTTAGCAGGCTCCATAGCAGAGTTTCCTAAAAGATCTGAGCTGGCACAAGAACTCAAAACTGCTGGTTTTAGCACAGTGACTCACCAAGGAATGACTGGATCAGTTGTGGCTCTGCACTGCGCCAGCAAAGCTTCGGCAAAGTAGACACGACACTGCTTGCCGACAAAACACACAAAGTCCCCGGAAGGACCCCCAGGGACTCACATCCAACCAAATAACAGCATGGCAGTCATCTGTGCTGTTGAGCGAACGGCACGAATTGACTGCAAATGCACTCGAATAAAAATCGAGCTGACTACCTTTTTAGCGGCTACTTAGCAGAACAGTCTGCCGCAAACACTAAGCGCTATGAAGCTTGGTAAATTTTTAACAAAGCATCCGCAATTTCCGACGGGTTACGGGCGATTGACACACCCGCTGCTTCCATAGCAGCAAATTTAGCCTCGGCCGTTCCTGCACCGCTTGCAGAAACAATAGCACCTGCGTGCCCCATTGTACGGCCTTTGGGCGCCGATGCTCCAGCAATAAATCCAGCCACAGGCTTCTTAACATGCTCCTTGATGTAGGCACAGGCTTCCTCTTCCGCACTGCCACCAATTTCACCAATCATGATGATTGCATCCGTATCTGGATCTTCATTCAGTAAGCGCACTGCATCTAGCTGGGAGGTCCCGTTGATTGGATCCCCCCCAATACCGATACAAGTTGATTGACCATGTCCACGTTGCGTCAGCTGCCACACGGCTTCGTAAGTCAAGGTTCCCGAACGTGACACCACACCGACACGGCCTGGCTTATGAATATACCCCGGCATGATACCGATCTTACATTCTCCGGGGGTAATGATACCCGGGCAGTTGGGTCCAATCAGACGCGTCCGATTACCCTTTAAATTAAGACGCTGGCGCACCTCCGCCATATCACGTACGGGCACGCCCTCAGTGATACAAATGACCAGTGGAATCTCCGCATCAATCGCCTCTAAGATCGAATCCGCAGCAAACGCAGGCGGAACGTAAATAACCGATACATTGGCCCCATGTTGCTTGACCGCCTCTTGGACTGTATTGCATACCGGCACAGTCCCCTCCCAAAGTTGGCCACCTTTACCGGGCGTCACCCCAGCGACCACATTTGTGCCATATTCAACGCACTGTTGAGTGTGAAAAGTTCCCGTTTTGCCTGTGATGCCTTGGACAACTAAACGCGTGTCTTTATTAACTAAAATGCTCATAAAATTCTCTCCTTATTTGAGTGGTCCAAACTTAGCTGACTTGTTCAACGATAATTTGTGCCGCATTGGCCAGACTGTCCGCGGGAGTCAGCGCCACCGTGCTTTCGGTCAGGATTTGCTTCCCTGCTTCGACATTCGTACCCTCCAAGCGCACCACCAGAGGTACCCTCAATTCGACATTTTGCGCAGCAGCGACAATGCCCCGAGCAATCACATCGCACTTCATGATGCCGCCAAAAATGTTTACTAAAATCCCCTTAACATTGGGGTCTGAAAGAATAATTTTAAAAGCTGCGGTGACTTGCTCCTCATTGGCACCGCCCCCCACATCTAGGAAGTTTGCCGGTGAGCCTCCGAAGCTCTGGATGATATCCATTGTCGCCATGGCCAACCCGGCCCCATTCACCATACAGGCAATGTTTCCGTCCAAGGCGATGTAGCTGAGATTGTACTTAGAGGCTTCCACTTCCTTGGCATCCTCTTCGTTCAAATCGCGCAATTCGGCAATATCTTCATGCAAGAAGAGTGCATTGGCATCAAACGAAACTTTCGCGTCCAGAGCTTGAATGGAACCAGTCGGGGTTGTAATCAATGGATTAATTTCCACCAACATGGCGTGCTTATCCCAGAAGAGTTTATACAGCCCCCCGAGGATACGCGAAAGCTGTTTCAGTTGATCGCCTTTAAAACCCAGGGCAAAGCCAACCTCTCGGCAGTGATATGGACGCAAGCCCAGTGTGGGCGAAACCGGAACCCGAACAATCTTTTCGGGAGTTGCCTCGGCAACAGCCTCAATGTCCATGCCTCCCTCGGTCGACGCGATGATGACCGCTTGAGAGCTCTCACGATCCAACACCATCGCCAAGTAATACTCATGCTCAATGTCACAGGCCTCGGTAAAATACAGGGTCTGAACTTTTCTTCCCTGTGGGCCAGTCTGTTGGGTAACCAAGGTATTACCCAGCATTTTTTCTGCAATTTCCGCAGCTTCAGCACGACCGGATGTCACTTTCACCCCACCCTTGTAGCCATCCGTAAAAGTACCTTTGCCACGCCCACCCGCATGAATCTGCGCTTTCACGACAATGGCATCGTCCGGGAGCTGCGCTAATGCAGACTCTACCTCGGCCTTCGATTGTGCAGGATAACCGCTCGGCACAGGGACCCCGTAGTCACTAAGAAGTTGCTTGGCTTGGTATTCGTGAATATTCATAATAAATGCGTTCAGGTGCTACAATAACTAGCATCTAGCTGTCTTGGATTCGGCATAATTGTCAAGCGATGTTCTATGCGACAATTGCTCCATTAGCTTAATTAATAATGCGCATTACAAAAACAACGACCACTAAATAAGCTTCAAGCTTTCGCTAACGATACACAATTTTAAGCGCAGAATTAAGCGAGGCAAGCCGCTCGGCCCCAGCGGGTGTGACATGAGTTTCTGCAAGGAAAATTTTCCGTAAATTTTCGATCCGGCTGAAACTTTCGATCACTGCATCCGTTACCTCCGTTTGGTACAAATTTAGATAAGTTAAAGCATTCAACGCTTTTAGATTGTGAAGCGCTTGGTCAGAAACAGTCGCACCTATTAATTTTAAGCGCTCTAAGTTTTCAAAGCCACTGAGCGCTTGTAAAATTTCCTCAGAAAGCACCGAATGGCTCATATCAAGCCATAGGACGCGCTCTTTGACCGCTTGTAATATGTAGATTTTTTTGGCCAAATCGTCATGTTCAAGTGACTTCAAATTGACCCGAATCCGGGGGTCATCCCAAGCCATTGCTTGATATTGAATGCCGGCTTTCGCAAGCGCATCCAAGTCAGAGCTTCCCTTAGATTCAGCTGTGCTCAGCTCATTGCGTGCAGGCTGCTGATGCGGCACAAATACAATATCTTGATCCCAGATCGCACCCGCATCAATCCAGTCAATTAATGCCGCCAACTCTGCTGCGTCAACTGGTGCCTTGCTACTTGGCGGCATAACATCGTCGTGCCCCTTAGGCAGCAACATGCGCTTAATCAATAAACTCGATTGTGCATCGTAGGGAATGATCGACACCAATCCGCTATCACCAGCAGTCAGCGCAAACTCTTTGCTATCCAAACGTAAGCCCCCCTTCACTTTGGTGGCTCCGTGACAACTGTAACAGTGATTTTTCATGGCACGAGCCGCCCGATTAAAACGTTTGTGCGCTAGCTCTGCTGATGCTTGATCCCACTTAATCGAGACTCCTGACTGCGACGATTGAGCCAAAGGCACCACAGCCTGTTGGCCCAAACTCAGTGAATTTCCTGGGCCAGAAGCTGGAGGCATCATCAGCGCGTCCGAAACATCATTTGGCAAAGGAGTAAATGGATCCCCAGCAGAATCCGGCTTTTTCGTGACCGACACTTCGATCGGTGCAAAGGGATTAAAGTCCTGAGAAAGTGTCGCCTCCTCTTGGCTGATAATTGGTTTCGATTCAGCAGCTTGAAGATCTGTTGGCAGTATCATACTGGAGTCATGTGCTGCACTCTCAAACACCTCATTAACGACATCCGCCTTTTGTCGCGCCTCGGGTATAAGAACATCCGCTTCCTGTACCAGATGAGTTTTTTGACGAAATGCTTTTTTCACAAATCCCTTACCATGAACCAGCTCTCCGCCCAAATGGCTGGTAAAGACCAGCGCTGCACTGGCAGCTAAAACAAGTAAATAGTAGCCCAAGCTAAAAAAGGCTAGAGGCCGCTTGCGGACTGCGAGCAAAAAAACATACTGCAAAGCGACTAAGCCTGCAAAAACATAGCCGGAAAGCGCATGCAGATCAAGTTCCGTTCCATAAGCGCCTTGCTGCATGTACAACCAGCCCGTAGCCACACTCAAACCAGTGGATAAGAGTAAAAACAAATTGAGCACTAAAAAAGACTTTGAGTACACATATTGTTTGCGATTAGCGGAAGCAATCCAGGCAAACCATAAAGCCGCAAATCCTCCTATGGGCAAATGCAATAGGAGAATGTGCAGGGGACCAAAAGGGGTTAAATAATCCAACATGACCATAAGTAAACTGTAGTAGATGTATTCAACACAAATCGTTTTTCAAGCTCACAGGATAATCTATATACGAGGCAATGGGTTGCGCTCCGCATCTTAGCTGAGCGCACCAAGCTATGAAGCATCAACAGATACAATCGTTTTTAGGCAAATCCGACAGTTTCGTCTATGGCGAGGCTTCATGAGCTGGTCGCAAACAAAATTAATCACAACGAAATCCTAGCATTCGACTAATTGCGCAACAAAACGCGCACCCACTGGCCCAGTATTAGATTTTTTAATATCCCGAACTTTTTAGTTTATAAATTTGAAATACTAATAACTTCAGTATTGGCTACATTTTGCACCCGTAGAACATACGCAACAATGAATCACACGCACTTTGCCAATCGTTGGAACGCCGACATTATTGATGAGAATTACCAGCGCTGGCTGCAAGATCCCAGTTCGCTGAGTCCCGAGTGGCGAGCGTTTTTCGAGGGCTTTGAATTGGCTTCCAATAGTACGGCAGCTCCTGCATCCACAACAATTGCGAGCCCGACGAGTGCGAGCAAACAATCCAGAATCATCGGTGCTATCTACGCCTTTCGCTCAATTGGACACACAATTGCCACATTTAACCCACTCACTAAAGAATCGGCGATCAATCCGCGTCTTTCCCTAGAACGCCTGGGGCTCGACTCGACTGATCTTTCACAGTCTTTCCATACGGGAAATTATCTCGAAGGCATTGAGATCAAAGCAGAAGAATTACTCGACCGCCTAAAGAAAACTTATTGTGGAAATTGTGCCATCGAGTATCTTCACATCCAAGAAACTCCTCGCAGACGCTGGATTCAGGGGCGCATTGAACCGAACTGTTTTTCTCCTCAGTTTAGTGATGATGCTAAGCGTGATGTCTTACGCACGCTCTTACATGCAGAGAACTTTGAAAACTTCCTCCAAACTCGTTTTGTCGGTCAAAAGCGCTTTTCACTTGAAGGAGGCGAGACCATCATCGCCTGCCTAGAAAATATTTTTGAACGCTGCGGACAGAACCAAGTCGATGAAATTGTGATGGGTATGGCGCACCGTGGCCGCTTAAACGTGCTTGCCAATTACTTAGGCAAATCATTTGAGTACATATTTCGAGAATTTTCCGAAAATTACGTCCCCGAGAGTCATTTTGGGGATGGAGACGTCAAGTATCACTTGGGCTTTGAAACGACTCGCACCACACAGGATGGTCATCGCGTTGACATTCGGCTAGCTGCCAACCCTAGCCACTTAGAAGCAGTCGATCCAGTTGTACAGGGCAAGGCACGTGCCCGACAACGCATAACAGAGGATACAGAGCGCAAGCGAGTTTTGCCCGTCCTCATCCACGGAGATGCAGCTATCGCTGGGCAAGGCATCGTTGCCGAAGTTTTTAATTTCTCACAGCTTCCAGGCTATCGAACCGGTGGCACCCTGCACATCGTAATTAACAACCAAATTGGTTTCACCACTAACCCTTCTGAGGCTCGCTCCAGCCGCTACTGCACTGACGTGGCTAAAATAGTGGATGCTCCGATCATCCATGTGAATGGTAACGATCCGATGGCAGTCATCGCCGCCACCGAGTTAGCCTTCGACTATCGCCAAACATTTGGCAGCGATGTCGTCATTGACATGTATTGCTGGCGCAAACACGGCCATAACGAGTCCGACGAGCCCGCTTTTACCCAACCAACGCTGTATAAAAAAATCTCCAGCATGCCGCCGGTTAGCCAAGCGTTTGCGGACCACTTGGTTCGTGAAAACGTTTTGACCGCAAGTGAAGTTGATGCCATCTGCGCAGACTATCATAAACGCTTGGAAACAGCTTTTGAGGCTGCCAAAGCCAACGAATCTAACGAATCAGGCTTGCTCGCAATCTCTACGGCGAAACAACAACCCCCCTACGACTTCAGAGGTTTTGACACGCGCATCAGCAACGAAGCCCTCACCCATATTGCCAACTGCCTAACTCAATTCCCCGCTGGATTTAATGCCAACCGCAAGATTATCCGTCAGCTCAAAACGAAGCTTACAGCACTGGAGTCTGATTCAGGCATCGACTGGGGCATGGGAGAAGCTCTGGCCTTTGGGAGTTTATTGATGGATGGCACCCCCGTTCGCTTAAGTGGACAAGATAGTGAGCGCGGTACCTTTAGCCATCGACATGCGGTCCTCTATGATAATGAAACTCGTGAGCCCTACATTCCCTTGCTCAATCTCTCCGAGCAGCAGGCTCAGTTTTGTGTCCACAACTCCCTATTGTCAGAAGCCGGAGTCCTCGGATTTGATTACGGATACTCACTCGACTACCCTCAAATGCTGTGCATCTGGGAAGCTCAGTTTGGAGATTTCGTCAATGGTGCACAGGTCATCATCGACCAATTCATCACCAGCAGTGAATCAAAATGGGGCCGTCCCAGTGGTTTGGTTATGTTGCTCCCACACGGCTATGAAGGACAGGGGCCCGAGCACTCATCCGCTCGCTTAGAGCGATTTTTGCAAGCCTGTGCAGAAAACAACATTCAAGTCTGCAATCTAACCACGCCGGCCCAGTACTTTCATGTATTACGGCGCCAAATGAAACGCGAGTTCAAAAAGCCGCTCATCATCATGGCTCCCAAAAGCCTTTTGCGCCATAAGGCTTGTGTCTCCTCCGTTGCTGACTTTACCGAGGCAAATTTCGAATCTATCTTAGACGACAGCACTGTCGACAAACAGCAGGTCAAGCGCCTGCTACTCTGCTCGGGTAAAATTTACTACGATTTAGTCGAAAAACGGACAGCCGCTAATGACCAGCGCACCGCCATTGTTCGCATCGAGCAGCTCTATCCACTCAACGTAGAGCGCCTACAGCAGATCAAAGCATCCTTCCCCGCCGTCAAACACATAGTGTGGTGCCAAGAAGAACCGCAAAATATGGGCGCTTGGTCCTTTATGGCCCCCAAGCTGGCAAGCTGCTTTGGGCAAGCGCCCAGCTATGCGGGTCGCCCAGAGGCGGCGAGCCCCGCTGTGGGCTGTCTGGCACGACACAAAAAGGAGCTTGCCGCACTATTGGAACAAGCTTTCACCCTTTAATTTCATCAACACCCACATCCAACACCATCATGGCAACTGAAGTAAGCATTCCCGCTATGGGAGAATCCATCAGCAGTGGAATCCTCGCTGCGTGGCACGTTCAAGACGGTCAATACGTCGAAAAAGACCAAGTCCTCTACGAATTAGAAACTGATAAGATTACCTCGGAGGCGAATGCCGAAGTGGCCGGCGTGATCAAGATTCTCATAGCTGCCGACGAGGAGGTCGAAATCGGGCAAGTGGTGGCCACAATTGATGAAACCGCTGCTGCTCCTGCTGCTAGTGCAACGGTGACTGATCCGGCAAGCTCCTCAGCGGCAAAGCCAACGACTACGGAGAGTGCTCCGGCAACAGTGCCGCATTTGTCGCCAGCTGCTCGCAAGGCGGCCGAAGAAACAGGCGTGGCAGTTGCTGAGATTTCAGGAAGTGGCAAGGACGGTCGCGTGACCAAAGGCGACATCCTAGCGGCACACAAGCAAGCGACCCCAAGCGCAATCGCAGCTCCGACAAAAGCTCCAGCACCTGTCGTCAGCAGCGAGTCTCGTGAAACGCGCAAGAAGATGTCCCCGCTTAGAAGAAAAATTGCGGAGCGCCTAGTGACGGCTACCCAAGAGGCTGCCATGTTAACGACTTTCAACGAGGTCGACATGTCGGCGGTGATGCAGCTACGTAAAAAACATCAAGAACAATTTGTTGCGCAACACGGCATCAAACTTGGTTTCATGTCATTTTTCACCAAAGCGGCTACCCATGCGCTGCAATCCATTCCCGCGGTCAATGCTCGAATTGAGGGGGATCACATTGTCAGCCAAAATTACTACGATATTGGAGTGGCTGTGGGAACAGACAAAGGCCTAATGGTGCCCGTCATCCGCGACTGCGAGCAAAAAAGCTTTGCCCAAATTGAATCGGATATCATTGGCTATGCTAAGGCTGCTCGGGCAGGTAAAATCCAACTTAACGATCTAGAGGGTGGCGTTTTCACGATTTCGAATGGCGGCATTTACGGCTCCATGCTCAGTACCCCCATCATTAACTATCCACAACCAGCGATCCTTGGTCTGCACAACATCACAGAGCGAGCCGTCGTCGTCAATGGTGAGATTGTGATTCGGCCCATGATGTATCTGGCGCTTAGTTATGATCATCGCCTTATAGACGGCAAAGAGGCCGTCACCTTCCTGAATACAATCAAATCGGCTATCGAGGATCCAAGTCGTTTGCTATTTGGAATTTAATCATCTACCCACACCTATTATGTCTGACACGCTTGCATTTGATCTCATCGTTATCGGCTCTGGTCCCGGTGGCTACGTCGCAGCCATTCGCGGTGCTCAACTGGGTTTCAAAACTGCTATAATTGAAAAAGAGCCGAATTTGGGGGGCACCTGCTTAAATGTTGGCTGTATTCCAAGTAAGGCTTTACTGCATTCAACCGAGCAATTTCACTTTGCCAGCCATGGCGCAGGCGAGCACGGCATTGAATGCGGCAAACCAAGCATCGATATTGCGCAGCTGATGCGCAAGAAAACTAAAACGGTGGATCAGTTGCGCATGGGTGTACAACATCTGATGAAGACCAACAAAGTGAGCGTGTTTCATGGGATCGGTGTGCTGGCAGCGGAACAAACTGTGCAAGTCAAAAATGCAGATGGGGCAACGGAGGCGACGCTCCAATCCAATAAAATCTTAATTGCGACCGGTTCTTCCTCGATCGAGCTCCCCTTCCTACCCTTCGATGGCGAAAAAATAGTCAGCAGCGATCAAGCCATTGCATTTGATACCATTCCTGCAAGAATGGCGGTGGTCGGTGCCGGAGCCATTGGTCTGGAATTAGGCTCGGTTTGGGCCCGTTTAGGTAGCCAAGTGGAAGTCATTGAATTCTTACCAGCCATTGCCCCGAGTTTTGATAAAGATGTCTCAAAGGCAGCTGAAAGACTCTTTAAGAAACAAGGACTGAACTTTCACTTAAACACGAAAGTGACTGCCTATAAAAATGATCAGGATGGGCTCATTTTGACGGCGGAGAAAAAAGATCAGCAAATTGATTTCGCAGTAGATAAGATTTTAGTCGCGGTTGGTCGCAAAGCCAACACTACGGGCTTAGGCCTCGACGCGGTTGGCCT
>CAWVTP010000034.1:0-18676 GCA_963933035.1 uncultured Puniceicoccaceae bacterium
TTCATCCCTTGCGGGGAGCTGATTGGGAGGGTTTGAGCTGTATTCAGGGACTGAGAAAGGCGGTTTTTAGCTAACTCACTTAGTTTGAAAACACTTTGCGCAATAAAAAGGTGTTTGGTAAGCGCGCGGAGTGTCCTATGATGTAGTTCGAATCTTTAGAAGATTGATTAGCCAACAATTTCATGATGGGCAGTGTATTGTCCTGCAACACGGTGTTTCTTCTATGGCTCGTTTGTTGTCAGTTTTAGAAGCTCATTAATCCAGCGTCTGTGAGGACCAGAAAGTGTGACTGTGTGCAGTTTTTTCCAGCTGACCCAATGCAAGTTGTCATTCATTTTAATATTATTTTTGAGACTATCTGCTTTCGCTAAATATATATTTTCAGTGATGCGCCGATGCGTAATGCTCCGTTTATAGCTAGCTATCAGCTGATCCGCTTTGGCAGACTGCGGAAAGTGCTCTGCTGCGGGTAGTTCAAATTGTCCGGCTAGTTGATCGGCATCTTGGGGGATGCGGTAGAGTGCCAGTGCATCATTTCTCTGGATCCATAGGCGATCGATGCATTCTTTGATGGTTTTCTTTCGCACGATCTTGGGAATGTTTTCGGGGGTTTGATCTTTGGTCTGACAATGGGAGGCGAGTGGGCACTGGGTGCATTGTGGATTGTGTTTGGTACAAATGGTGGCGCCCAGTTCCATCATTGCTTGGTTGTGGTCACCCGGGTTCTCGGGGTCGAGTAGGTTTTGGGCCCAGTCTGTGCAGGCCTTTACGGCTGCGCTGCTGTGGTGGTAGTGGCTTTGATCATGCATCAATCGGGTTAAGATGCGCACGACATTGCCGTCAATAACGGCGATGGCTTGATTGTGGATGATGGAGCTGATCGCCGCCGCAGTATAGGGGCCAATTCCTGGAAGCTGTTGCCAACTCGCCGCGTTATTGGGCTTGACGGGCAGTTGTGTGTAAATCTGCGCTAATCGGTGTAAGTTGCGGGCACGACTGTAATAGCCTAGGCCTTCCCAGTGTTTGAGAACCGCCTCGCTGGTTGCTTGGGCGAGTGCTTCAAAGTTTGGGAAGCTGGTGAGCCATCTCTCGTAGTAGGGCAGCATCGTTTTGATTTGGGTCTGCTGCAGCATAAATTCTGACACCACGGTTCTATACAATGTGACTTGCAGACGCCATGGCAGCGGGCGTTGCTCACGTTGGTACCAATTAATTAACTGACTGCGTAAGCTCGGTATGTTTTGAATTTTTGACACGGTTAACGAAGATCAAAAGCTGTGTTCTGTTGCGATATCAAGCGCCAAAAAATAGATGCGAATTGTGCTGGTTTTTACGACAAGTGGGCTTGAGGGCTTGCGCAGAGCGCCGTCACCAACAAATTAAACCCGATGCAAAACCAGAATGCAAGTCAGGCAAATGATTTTCAGGCTCAGAGCTGCTCTAGCTCGGCAGCCTGTGCCAGTCCTCAGGAGCACCATGCCGGTCAGTGGTTAAAAGTGGGGATTGCCGCAGTTTTTGCCGGGCAGGGGATGATGTTTTCTTTGGCTTTGAGTATGACACCACCGCCTTTTGCGAGTGTGGCGTATCAGTTTTTACATATGGGACTTATTTTGTCTGCGCTGCTCGTCTGCTTTTTACTGGGAGGGCCACTGTTGCGAGCGCTGATCGAAATGGTTCAGCAGCGCACTCTTTCGATTGCAGCTTTGTTTTTTTTGAGTTTGTGTGGGGCCTTTGCAGGGTCCTTAGTGAGCACTTTTACGGGACGTGGGGGTGTCTATTATGAGGTCGTCGCCATTGTTTTGGGGATTTACACCTTTGGACGTCTTTTGGGAGAGCGCTCCCAGTCTAAGTTGCATCTGGCCAGTCAGCACTTAAGCCAGCAATATTCGCAGGCAGCCTTATTGGATGAAGGCGGAGCCGTTAACGTTTGTCCTGTCGAATCGGTGCGAGTTGGCGATCGAGTTGAAGTTGCGATCGAGGCTCCATTTACGCTGGATGGTGTCATTGTTAGCGGGCTTGGCTATGTGCAAGAAACCGCTTTAACAGGTGAGCCCTTGCCTGTCGTACGCCGCGCGGGTGACTATGTGCAAGCGGGGACTTGGTCTGTTGATACTCGCTTTGTGGTCGAGGTTACGGCGGCGGTGGGCGAGCGCGTTTTAGATGAAATTTTGGAGACGGTGCAGAGTGTGGATGGGCAGCCCTCAGTCATGCAGCTGCAAGCGCATCGCCTGGTTCGTTATTTCGTGCCAGTTGTGATGACTGTGAGCGCACTCACGGGGTTGTACTGGTGGTTTTTTGCGACTTGGATTGATGGCTTTTTGAACAGTATGGCTGTTTTACTGGTTGCCTGCCCCTGCGCGCTGGGATTGGCAACACCTGCGGCAATTTGGCAAGGCTTGTATGCCTTAGCGCAGCGAGGTTTGGTGAGCCGTGATGGTCAACTGATCGATGTGCTGGCAAATACGCAACATATCTTTTTTGATAAAACTGGTACGCTTAGTGATTCAAGTCTTCGAGTTGTTGAAGAGTTGTATGCTGATCCGCTACCTTTTGCCAAAGAAAAATTACTGGCAGCGGCATGTGCGATTGAGTCCAAAACTGCTCACCCAGTTGCTCAGAGTATTCGGATGCACTTTTTCAGGCAAGACGCAGATTCAGTTCAAGTGAATTCTTGGAGACTGATTTCCGGTCAGGGCATTGTGGCCAGTCTGAGCCTGGAGTCTGCTGATTTTGAAATGCAGATTGGAGAAGCCGGTTTGTGCCAGAATGCCTTTTTGCAAGAATTGGCCGCGATGGACGCGCAAGTCCTGACGGCTCAGGGGAAGCGAATCTACGGCTATGTAAATGGAGTGCCCTGTGCGCTCTGGGTATTACAAGAATCTCCACGCCCGGGCTTGCATCAATTAGGGAAACAACTGCTCCAATTGGGACTGAAGGGCACAGTTTTGACGGGCGATCCCCAGCCGCAGCTCTATTTGCCATCCGAGCTTGATCTGCATTCAAAGCTGTCAGCAGCTGAAAAAGTTTGTTTTATTGAGCGGTCAAAATCTAAAAATGAACTTCCTATTTTTGTCGGAGACGGCATTAACGATGCTGGTGCCATGAAATTGGCCTCTGCTGCCATCGCCATGCAGTGTGGGACTGAATTTGCTCAGTCGGCAGCCAATGCTCAATTAGCTGGGGATCGACTCCATTTGCTGCCGCAGTTCGTAAAGTTGGCTCGCAGGGTTCAGCGCAGAATTCAGTCGAATTTACTCTATGCATTCACTTACAATTTGTTGGGTATGGGGCTGGCGGCTGCTGGCTGGCTGCACCCAATCTTCGCTGCCTTGATTATGTTGCTCTCGAGCCTATTTGTGACCTCACGTGCCGTGGCGAGTTATGATTAGTATTATGTATTCTTATGCCTGCGTAAATATTTATTAATCTCAGTAAAAAATAATTGCCATAGCGTCGGGTCCACGTTCATTTGCTGGATACTTGTTATGGACTCTAGAATTTTTATAGTGGCTAGTGCATGTCTTTTTATGCGTGTTGCTAGCATGTGGGCGCGAATTTGGCGTGATATGACCGCCAGCTCTGCACTCCTATTTGATTCTTTTGGGGTTTCATACAAATTGCATGAGTACAGGCATTTGTTTCTAGATCACATTAAATCAACCCGGTTGAAGGGCTCTTTCATTCAACTATCTCGCTAAGCTATGGCTAATGTATTTCCTAAGTGGGTCAATTCGATCCCGATCAAAGTTATTGTTGCGCTGCTTTTAATCAAAACGGCTGTTGTTTTGGGAGTGACTTACTATGCGACACCAAAGTACACCCGTGTTGGGTATTCGCCGACGCAGCCGGTTCCTTTTAGCCATGCCTTACACGTTGGACAGCTCGAGATGGATTGTCGTCACTGCCATACCTTCGTCGACCGTTCGGAACACTCCAATGTCCCGGCCACCGACACTTGCATGAGTTGTCATAGTATGGTGCGTAAAAACGATCCAGTTTTAGCGCAGGTACGAGAGAGCTATGAATCTGGTGAGGCCATTCCATGGGTGCGTATCCACAAGACGCCTGATTATGTTTACTTCAACCATGCTGTTCATGTAAACAGAGGTATTAGCTGTGTTGAGTGTCACGGTCGCATTGACCAAATGGAGGTTGTCCATCATGCAAAGTCGCTGAGTATGCGATTTTGCTTAGATTGTCACCGCAACCCTGAGGAATATATTCGCCCGCCAGAAGAAGTCTACAATCTTGCTTGGGAACGGCCTACGGACGAAGAGAGCCAAGCGGAGTTTGCGGGCTTTGTACATGACTGGAAAGTGAACCCACCTCAGAGCTGCTCTGGTTGTCATCGCTAACACGCATTTTATTTATTATGGATTCTAAAGATTTATCTGGTCCTCGTTATTGGAAGAGTTTGGACGATTTGTCGGAAACACCCGCTTTCAAGGAGTGGGTCGAGCGCGAATTTCCAGCAGGTGCATCCGAGCTAGAGGGCGTCAATCGCCGTAGTTTCATGAAGGTGATGGCGGCTTCATTTGGCTTAGCTGGTTTGGGTGTTGCTGGTTGCCGGCGGCCAGAGCAGGTGATACTTCCCTATTCGAAGCAGCCAGAAAATGTGATACCCGGGATACCCGTTTATTACACCACATCGCAGCCAGGAACCCGAGCGCACACGCCGATTATTGTAGAAACCCACACCGGGCGTCCCACGAAGATTGAGGGGAATCCGAGTTACCTTGCCAACGGAGGCGCGACTTCGGGCTTCACTCAGGCGAGTTTACTGGATCTGTACGACCCAGATCGAGCGACTAAAAGTTTTTCGGGGACTGAGCGCTTAAGCAAAGAGAAGTTACTCGATTTTATTTCCCAGTTGGCTGAAGGTGCCAAACAGGCTGGTGGCGAAGGCTTTGCTGTGCTTGCTGAGCCCAGTTCTTCACCTAGTCGCAAGCGATTAGTGGAGGCTCTGAAAGCGCAGTATCCCGCCATGTTGTGGGCAGAGTTTAGTCCACTACACGACTCTGCTAATGAGCATGCCCTCGCAAAGCTCCTAGCGCAGCCGGCTCGCGCTTTGCCTCGTTTGGACGAAACCAAAAGAATTCTATCCTTGGATGCAGATTTTCTGACCGGTGAAAATGGTATTGCACAGTCTCGCGCATTTGCAGCCACCCGAAAGGTCAAAAACAGTAAAGATGCGAAGCAAATGAGCCGGCTGTACGCGGTCGAAAGTTCGCTCACCCAGACGGGTTCTATGGCGGATCATCGGCTGCGCTTGAGTTGCTCGCAGATGGCTGCCTTTATTGCGCAGTTGGGCCTTGAAATCTTGGACGCGAACGCAGCCAATGCAGCCCTGTTGGCAGCCATTAGAAAAATTGCGGCCACCCAAGATATTGACGCGCGCTGGGTAGCTGAGTGTGCCGCCGATTTGTTAGCCTACAAAGGGCAGTCGATCGTTTTAGTGGGTGAGCATCTGTCTCCTGCAGTACAGGCAATTGCGGTTGCAATCAATCAGCAGTTGGCAGCGCCCATTGATTATGTGGAAATTCCGCCAGCGGAGACGGGGATTGAACTGATCGCGCAAAAGCTTAAATCTAAGCAGGTTGATACATTGCTCATTCTCGGGGGCAACCCTGCCTATGATGCACCAGCGGATCTTAATTGGCCGCAATTGCAGCAGGCTGCCAAGCGCAGCATTTACTTTGGTGGAGCACACAACGAAACAGCCGAATTGGCGAATACTTTCATTGCGGCCTCGCATTATCTGGAATCTTGGGGCGACGGTCGGGCCTTCGACGGAACCCTAGTACCGGTGCAACCCATGATCGAACCGCTCTTTGATACATTCAATGAGCTAGAACTGCTTGCTCGTTTGGGCATGCAGTCGGAAACGGATGCCTATTCAATTGTCAAAAGTACTTTCTCATCAAGTGGCGGACGTGACTTCAACCGTTTCCTGAGTGATGGCCTACTGAATGACAGTGCTTATGGGAAGATTTCTGGTTCACCCTCAGCAGATAAGTTATTGGACTTGGTCGCTGCAGACAGCGCCGCATTGAGCGCAGTCACGCTGTCAATGGACGCTCTGGAGTTACGTTTCACTGCCAATGCTCACAGCTACGATGGTCGTTATGCCAACAACGGTTGGATGATGGAGTGTCCAGATTCGATTACCCAACTGACATGGGACAATGCGATCTTAATCAGTCCGCGTTTGGCCAAGGAACTTGAGCAGGCACAAGGGGTGCAGATCTTTCCGAGTAAGAAGCCGATGAACAAAGACAGCGCGTTCTTTGAGGCGGCCAAGGGTACACTGCAAACCAATACGGCAGAATTTAAACGCGGTAAAGAACAAGCAGTGGTGGCTAAACTTACTATCGCTGGTAAGCAGATCGAAGCGCCCATTCACGTATTACCTGGCCTAGCTAATTATACCCTCGTACTCCCATTGGGAATGGGGCGTACAGTTGTTGGCCGCGTAGGTCAGGGTGTGGGTTTCAATGCGTATCCGCTTCGTAACAGCCAAGGTTTGGGCTATTGTCTGGGAGCTACAATCCAATTAACTGAAGATGTCTATCCGCTTGCCAATACCCAGGAGCATTGGTCGATGGAAGGCCGTGCGATTGTACGCGAAAGTACGGCTAGCTACTACAGCAAAAAGTCCGATTTTGCGACCCAAATGGGGGTGGAGTCTCATGCGCCTGCCAACTACGGTAAAGACAAAGACAAGACATTGCAGGAAAAGGTCACCAACCAGTACCGTGGAAATTCTGCTTACAAGCACCCTAGCTTTACCAAGCCGGCTCCCAATGTGAAGGTATGGGAAGGTAATGAAGATAAATTTCCTGATGTCCAGCAGTGGGGAATGGCGATCGACCTAAATAGTTGCATGGGCTGTAACGCCTGTGTCGTGGCCTGCCAGAGCGAAAACAACGTGCCGATTGTCGGTAAGGATCAGGTTTTACGGGGACGTGAAATGCATTGGATGCGTATTGATCGCTACTTCTCAGCAGAAAAGTACGATCAGTCTGAAATCCCGGAAGACGTCCAAGTCTCGTTTATGGGTGTCAGTTGTCAGCACTGCGAGAATGCACCCTGCGAGCAGGTTTGTCCCGTAAATGCGACGGTTCACGACAGTCAAGGACTCAACACCATGGCCTATAATCGATGCGTCGGTACCCGTTATTGCGCGAACAACTGCCCTTACAAGGTCCGTCGCTTTAACTTTTTCGATTGGAATAAGCGTCAAATTGGAGAATTCTACAAAGGTCCCCTGGGCCCGGTGGATGAACCTGAGCTGCAAAAGATGCAGAAAAACCCGAATGTTACGGTTCGCATGCGCGGAGTAATGGAAAAGTGTACATACTGCACACAGCGTATTGAAGCAGCCAAAATAGAGCAAAAACGCTTGGCAGGTGCATCGGGTGCAGTCAAGGTTCCGGACGGCAAAATTAAGACGGCATGTCAGCAGGCTTGTGCAACGGATGCAATAGCATTTGGCGATCTTTCAGACCCAAATACTGCGGTTTCTAAACTCAAAGCGAATGAGCGAAATTACTCTGTTTTGGGCTATTTGAATGTGCGTCCTCGAACCACCTACCTCGCTCGCTTACGGAACCCAAATCCAAAAATGCCGGATGCCTATAAGTATCCATATGCGTATTCACAGTATAAAAAACGCTACGGCAGTGCTGCTCCAAGTCAGCATTCTAAGGGCGCTTCCCACGTTCATGATGCGGCCCATCCCGCGCACTAATTGATTCAGGAATTCCTATAATGGCTACGACATCACAAGATCCTTCACTCGAGCCGGCGCAATCAGCACTGCTCGCTCGTGTTGAACCGGCTGTCCTTGAGGAACAGGCTTTAGTAACAAACAATCGAGATTTTAATTGGGTGACCAATAAGATCTGCCGTATTGTCGAGACCGAGACACCTCTGTGGTGGTGGGTCTGTATGGCGGTGGCATTGGCTACAGCTGCCTTTACTGGAGTTGGCTTGCTGTGGCTTGTCAGTACTGGAGTGGGCGTTTGGGGCCTCGCGAATCCCATCAATTGGGGTTGGGCAATTGTGAACTTCGTTTTTTGGATTGGTATTGGCCATGCGGGTACCTTGATTTCCGCTGTGCTGTGTTTGCTAAAACAAGGTTGGCGGACATCGATTAATCGGGCTGCCGAAGCGATGACCATTTTCGCAGTGGTGTGTGCTGGTATTTTTCCGCTCTTTCACGTGGGGCGGGTATGGTTTGCGTGGTGGTTATTTCCGATTCCCAACGCCAATGGGATTTGGCCACAGTTTCGTTCTCCGCTTGAATGGGACGTTTTTGCGGTGTCCACCTATGGGACAGTATCGGTACTCTTTTGGTACATGGGCATGATTCCTGATCTGGGTGTACTCCGCGACCGGGCTGTCCAGCGCCTGAAAACAGGACTATACGGCAACGGATTTTCCATGCAACAGGCTATGGATGTCTTTCGTAAATATCTGTATGGTATTTTTGCAATGGGCTGGCGCAATGCAGGCAATCACTGGCGGAATTATGAAATGGCCTATCTGATTTTAGCGGGCCTATCGACTCCATTGGTGTTGTCGGTGCATACGATCGTTTCCTTTGACTTTGCGCTCTCAGTGTTACCGGGCTGGCACACGACTATTTTCCCCCCTTACTTTGTGGCGGGAGCTATTTTCTCTGGCTTTGGTATGGTCTTAACCTTAATGCTTCCTCTGCGCGCGCTCTATGGCTTGCACGACTTGATTACACAGCGTCACATCGACAACATGTGTAAAATCTGTTTAGGCACAGGTTCCATCGTGGGTTACGCATACATTATGGAGTTCTTCATTGCTTGGTATGGTGCCAACCCCTATGAGAGCTATGCATTTATAAACCGTGCTTTTGGACAATACTGGTGGGCTTATTTGATGATGTTCAGTTGTAATGTGTTCACTCCGCAGTTGTTTTGGTTTAAGAAGGTGCGCGAGAATGCTGCGCTGGTTTGGGTGATGTCGATCTTTATTAACGTGGGTATGTGGTTTGAGCGTTTTGTGATTACAGTCACCTCCTTGGCAAACGACTTTCTGCCATCCAGCTGGGGCTACTACTCGCCCACAATTGTCGACATCATGACATTCTTCGGAACATTTGGCTTATTTAGCGTATTATTCCTATTATTTTTGAAGTTTTTACCACTGATGCCGATTGCAGAGGTGAAGTTTGTAATGCCAGCGGCTGACCCACATGGAGCGCATGGCGATGATAAAGGAGGGAAGCACTAATGGCTAAAACTTATGGTATGGTGGCGAGTTTTCCAGACACGCCGGCCTTTTTTCACGCAGCGGAGAAAGTCCGTGACGCAGGCTTCAAAAAATGGGATACGTATTCGTCTTTCCCTGTTCACGGTATGCCGGAGGCACAGGGGCAGGCACGATCTAAGGTGCCCATCTTTACATTTTGTGGCGGCATTACCGGTTTTACACTGGGGACCTTGCTTGTGTGGTTTATGAACAGCTACGATTATCCACTCATTGTGGGTGCTCAGCCCTTCTTTAGTCCAGTATTCCCTTTTCCAATTATGTATGAGTTGACGATTCTGTTATCAGCTTTTGGGACTTTGGGAGGGATGTTTTTGACCAATTTATTACCCCAACATTACAATCCGCTATTCAACAACGACCGCTTTCTTGAGGTCTCGGGAGATCGTCTAGTGATAGCGATAGAAGCACGCGATCTTAAGTACGACGCTGATTCAACTCGGGCATTTCTCGAGCAGATTGGCGGTACGGACATTGAGGAGGTACAAGTTTAGGATTTGATTATGCGTATATTTTTAGCAATCTATCTGTTTTTGATCGTGGCTGTGGTGACGATTATGGGCTTTCGGGGCGACCTGTCCACGAAACCACCGATCGAAGTGTTTCCAGACATGGATCGTCAAGCTCGCTACAAGCCGCAGGCAGAGAATGACTTCTTCGCTGATGGTCGCAACAATCGTTCAATTCCCGCCAACACGGTGGCGCGCGGTGATTATTTCAGTCAATCCGAAGTTTTTTCTGAAGATTTCCACGATGATACACTGGGAGACCAAGTATATTTAGCTGGCAAGAACTTGGATGGCTCTTTCATTCAAACACTACCCGTTGAGGTGACCCACGAATTGATGGCACTGGGACAGCAAAAGTATGGTATTTTTTGCGCAGTTTGTCATGGCTCTGCCGGTGACGGCAATGGTGTGACTAAACCGTATGGTGTGCTTGCTGCCAGTTATCACGATGATCGGCTAAGATCGATTGAGGATGGCTATTTGTATGACGTGATTTCAAATGGTAAAGGTCTCATGTACGGTCTCAAAGGGCGTATTACGCCGGAAGAGCGGTGGGCAATTGTCCTCTATCTGCGGGCACTACAAGCTTCTCAAAACTATGATGCTGACCTGCTCAGCTCGGCTGAAATCAGTGAGTTAGGATTATAATACTATGCAACTGGATACTACAGATTCCCGCGGGAACAAAACAGGTTTATATGCACTGGTCATTGGGCTGGTGGGCTGCGCGATCGCCTTGTTTGGATTCATGCAAGGCTGGCGTGATGGCGATGTGCGTCCCATCATGAGTTGGTTGATTGGTATTGGATTTTGGCTTTCAATTGCCTTGGGTATGCTATTTTTGATCCAAATATGGTATGTATTTCATGCTCGTTGGCCGGTCATCATTCGCCGTCAATGTGAGCATTTCATATCGGTGTTTCCCTACCTGCTCATTTTGTTTCTACCACTATTGGCGATTCCTTATTTGCATGAGAACCCTGGCTTACTCTGGAAGTGGATGAATGGATACAACGAGTTGCCCGGGCATGGCACTGTTGGCGAAGACCCGATTTACAACTGGAAGTCACCCTTTTTGAATCTGAGCTTTTTTAGTATCCGTGCCATCGCTATTTTTGGGGTATTTATTGGTATGGCGGCCGCATTACGTTATTTCTCTTTCAATACCGACAAAACAGGCTCTATCCAAAACACTCACAATGCCCGACGGCTATCTTCAATTGGCATTTTCCTGTGCGCGGTTGCTTTGACGCTCGGAGCCATTGATTGGTTTAAAGCTTTGGAGTATCACTGGTTTTCCACCATGTATGGCGTTTGGTTTTTTGCGGCCTGCATTCGTGCAGCCTTGAGTGCGATCATTATATTGACGGTGATACTTGCAGCAAAAGGTTATCTCAAGGGCATTCTTAAACAGGCTCATCGCTATGATGTTGCGTGTATGATGCTCGCCTTTACAGTTTTCTGGGCCTATATCAGCTTTTCGCAGTATTTCTTAATCTACAGTGCCAATATTCCTGAGGAAACCTTTTGGTACAACATTCGTGAGAAGAACTACAATGGGGAGTTAAATTCCTGGTGGTGGGTGAGTATGGGCCTTATTTTCGGTCACTTTTTAACACCTTTCCTTTGCTTGCTCTGGTACAAAACAAAGATTGTTATCTGGCGTACCGTAGCGATTGCTACATGGATTTTAGCTTTCCACTTACTCGATCTCTATTGGAATATCGTTCCTGGAAAACTGGTCCCAACAGACCCGCATGCTGCCGGGTATATTGTTCGTCAATTTTCGGTTTCTATCTATGATTTTGCCGCACTGATCGGTATTGGGGGGATTTGCATCTTTGCCATGTGCCGCAGTATGCGAAAGGCGGAGCCAATTCCTATTCGTGACCCGAATATTCAACTTTCAATTAACTACACCGAATAATTTTATGGCACAATCAGAAAACACTACTCGGTCTCGCTTGCTGACTTTTTTCGGTGCTGTTGGTGCGCTGTTGATTTTTGCATTGCTGCTTTTGATTGCCTATATTCCCAATCGTCCAGCAGCGGTTGATGCTGAAATCAATGCGGCTCGAAAAGCAAAAGCTGCCGAAGCGATTGCGAAGGGGAAGGCCAAACTCAATGGTTATGCCGTTATCGATGCGGATCAGCAACAGGTGCGTATTCCCATCGAGCGTGCTATGTTGGTGACCGTAGAGAACTATCAAAAAGCTGCCGAGAATTAGAGCGATGGATGTCGAGAACTATCAGGATTTAATGCCGATTATTTTACTGGGTATTGTGTTTTTTATTTCTGCACTCGCCATGTTTTATTGGTCTTCCAAGCGCGGTCAGCTACGCGATTTTGATTCGCAAGCCAAAACTATATTTACTGATGAAGAACCCGAGGGCGTTGTCAGTGATCAATTTCCCGATGAGAAGCGTTAGCAATTTAACATCTGGGTTTAATGGAATTAAATTTGAATGAATTCTAAGTCACAAACAGTTTCATCTGTCACGGATACCTACTCAACAAATGAAGCGGGGGTTCGAGCGGAGTTGAGTGAAATTGATGCCTCGATTCGTACGGCATCCGTATTTTTTACCGTCTCCTCGGTTCTGTGGTTACTGATCGGATCCGTTTTTGCCATTATAGCGGCCATCAAAATGCATCATCCGGATTTTCTAGGTGGGGATGCTTGGACTACTTTTGGGCGCATGCGCTCGGCTCACTTGAATGCGATGGCCTTAGGTTGGGGCAACAATGTGATCTTCGCGGTCGGTCTGTGGATTATGGCGCGCCTATGTCGTTCACCCATCCGACATGGTGGGCTTTTATTGATAGCGGGTTTATTCTGGAATTTTGGATTAACACTGGGACTGGCGGGAATTATTTTTGGGGATATGACCTCGGTCGAGTGGTTAGAAATCCCTCACTATGCAACTCCGCTGTTGGCGTTCTCCTATTTATTGGTCGGCGTGTGGGGCATCATGGCCTTTCACTTTCGTAAAGGAGCCCATGTGTATGTGTCTCAATGGTATATTTTAGCAGCTCTTTTTTGGTTCCCGTGGTTATACGCAATCGCTCAAATTATGATCATTTGGTTCCCCGCCCGTGGCGTGGTGCAGTCAGTGACGAACTGGTGGTTTGCGCATAATGTTTTGGGGCTGTGGCTGACTCCGATGGCTTTGGCCACTGCGTACTATCTTATCCCAAAGGTCTTGGGGCGTCCTATTTATTCTTACTATCTGTCAGTTTTGGGATTTTGGTCATTGGCTCTCTTCTACAATTGGGCGGGCGTGCACCACCTGATCGGCGGTCCGATTCCAGTATGGCTGATTTCAGCCGGTATTGTGGCATCGGTTATGATGGTGGTGCCTGTTGTCGTCGTGGGGATCAACCATCACATGTCTGTAGTGGGCTTGCATCGCGCTGTGTGGCGTAGCCCAGCATTACGTTTTGTGGTCTTTGGCTCGATCTCATACACGCTGGCCAGTTTCGTGGGATCAGCGATGGCTTTGCGCTCTGTGAATGAAATTACACACTTTACGCATTTGACGGTCGGACATGCCCACCATGGTGTGTATGCCTTCTTCACCATGATCATGTTTGGTGGTATTTATTACATGCTTCCGAGATTGCTGAAGCGTGAGTGGCCCTCAGCGACACTGATTCGGGTTCACTTTTGGGGATCTGCGATCGGGATCACCATTATGCTGGTAGCCTTACACGTCGCTGGATGGCTGCAAGGGGTTCAAATGAAGGATGCTAGCATTCCCTTTTTAGAGATTGTTCAAATGACTTTGCCCTGGCTGAAAGCACGCTCGGTTTCAGGTTTGTTTTTGACTGTGGCTCACATTGCGTTTGCGCTTAATATTTTTTGGATGCTGTTTGCGGCGGGTTCTTACAGGGCAAAGGCGGCTCCAACTTTGCTCAGTAAAAATGATGGGGAGGCATTTGCAAAATGAGGAATTTAGCCTTACTTTTCTGCGGTATATTCTTTGCCTTGGCGTTCTCTTTCTCGGGTTTGATTTTATCGAGTAACAACATACTTGGTGGTTTGCAGCGCACGACCGAAACCCTAGATGAAGAGGGGCAGCTGCAAGAGGGGGAGGAACTTTTTCCTCGGGTTATGCCAGGACTGGCCAAGCAAGGTAAACAAGTTTACATTGAGATGGGATGCATGTATTGTCATAGCCAACAGGTCAGACGTGCTGGTTTCGGTGGTGATGCGGAACGTGGTTGGGGGCCTCGTGCATCCGTACCTCGTGATTACATCACTCAAGAGCGTGTCCTACTCGGGACCATGCGGACGGGGCCAGATTTAATGAATGTGGGGGGACGTCCTCTGAATGCTGATTGGCATCATTTGCATCTCTATAATCCGCAAATCACATCTGAGCATTCCAATATGCCTCCTTTTGCTTTCTTATACGAGGTCCAAGCGATTGAGCAGAGTCCGTCTGCGGATGCGCTGCAATTTCCTCCCGGATCTCCATACGCACCCGCGGCGGGTTATGAAGTGGTGCCAACTCGTAAAGCTGAGGCACTTGTGGCCTATTTACTGAGTTTAAAACTTGATTACAGCGTGCCAGAAGCTCCGATTTTGTAAGCATGAGTGAAGAAAACAAACAGTCGAATGAGCGTTCGAAAAATTTAGAGTACGCGAAGATGCAAGATGAGCAGGTGCAAAACCTGCACGCTCAACTCATGCGTGAAAAGGCTGAGCCGACGGAAAATGCTTCGCCGGTTCCGATGTTGATCGTGTTTGCATTTGCTGCCTTGTGTTTTTGGTCGGGATTGTACCTCATGGAGAATTCTGGAGGCTTCCGCTGGGATGCGTATTCTCCAGACTTCAATCCCACGGCAGATGTAGCGCCCCCGCCTGAGATTCCATTGTTCAAGCGTGGCGCCAAGGTATTTCGCAATCAGTGTGCGCAGTGTCACCAAGCATCTGGTTTAGGGGTTGCCGGAGTCTATCCTCCCTTGGTTGCTTCATCCTGGGTGATCGAAGATCCTGAGGTCTTGGGACGCATTCTCGTTAACGGCTTGAACGGACCGATCCAAGTCCTGGGTAAAGAGTACAATGGAAATATGCCAGCTTTTGGACCCAATGGGCTTAATTTGAAACCAAAACAGTTGGCCGGTGTGATGACCTACATTCGGCAAGAGTGGGGAAATCAAGCGCCTGATGTGACAGTTGAAATGGCGGAAACATACATCGAATCCTACGGGGCTCGGACGAACGTTTGGTCTGCATCTGAGTTGCTGGAAGGCTTGGGCGAGTAACGTTTTTGTTGCGTCAAGCTGTAGAAATTCTATAATTTCTACAGCCACTTTATTCAGTCATGTGTGTACTGATTGTTGACTGTAGATTGCTGCCGTTATTTACTCAGTAGCGTTGGCCTCAATGAAGGATTGTATCCGCTGGACGACACGCTCACGGCCCATGACTTGTAGCATGGGTAGTAAGTCAGGGCCTCCAGATTGACCGCTGAGAGCAAAACGAATGGCGGGAAAATAGGCAAATACCTTCTTACTTTGCTCGCTGGCGTGGGCCTCCAGTGAGCTCTGGATAGAACTGGCATCAAAGCTTGCTATGCTTGAGAGTAGCGGTAGCACTTCACGCAGCAGCATTCGTGGATCACCTTTTTTTGTTAATTTCTCTAGTAGTTTGGCATTCAGTTCAAAGTCGTCCTTGAAAAAGTAAGCGCATAATTCCGGCAGGGATTCTAGCGAGCGTGCCTTCGGTTGGCAAAGTTCTAGAACTGCTTGAATATAGTCCTCCGAAGCCGTTTCCTCGATGACACCCGCGCTGTGTAGCCGTGGTCTGGCTAAGAAGCAAAAACTTTCTAGATTCAGTTCGCGCAAGTAGTCTGTATTGAGCGATGCCAGCTTGCGTTCGTCAAAGCGAGCATTCCCTTTATTTACGCCCGCAAAGTCAAAGCGCTCAATGATGTCGTCGATCGACATTTTTTCTTGTTCGTCCTTGGGGTTCCAGCCCAAGAGAGCAATGTAGTTTCGCACCGCTGCCGCCATAAAGCCACGCTCAGCATAGTCTTCGATTAAAGCGCCTTGATCACGCTTGCTCATTTTGCCGGGCCCTTGTTGCTTTAAGATTAAAGGGATATGGGCAAATTTTGGAGGTGTTGCGCCTAAGGCCTGAAACAATTCGACATGTTTGCTGGTATTGGACAAATGGTCTTCTCCACGAATCACGTGCGTAATACCCATTTCAATGTCGTCAACGACATTTACGAAATGAAAGACCGGACTGCCATCCTTGCGGACGATAACAAAGTCCATTTCCTCTGTTCGCTCAACGCGTCCGCGCACAGCATCCTCAATCACGACCGACTGGTTGTGCACCTTTTCAACTTCGGCTTTGTGGAAGGCATCGTAAGTTTGGTAACGTTCACCTTGCAGTTTAAACCAAATGGCACCCTCTTTTTCATAGCTGCGCCCAGCTTGTTGCAGCTTTTCTAAGTAGGCTTTATAGATTGATTGTCGCTCACTTTGAAAATAGGGGCCACAAGAACCGCCGACTTCTGGGCCTTCATCCCAGTCGAGTCCCAACCAACGCATCCCCTCCAGCAGTACCCGTAAAGCGGCTTCCGTGTTGCGCGCTTTGTCGGTGTCCTCAATCCGTAAGATGAAGTCGCCGCCGGAATGCCGAGCATACAGCCAATTAAACAGTGCCGTGCGGGCACTGCCAATGTGGAAAAACCCGGTGGGACTCGGGGCAAAACGTACGCGAACTTTTGACATGATTGGAAGGTAAAGGCGATATGATTGGCTGAAATTGAATTGAAATGTACCTCAGCATGGAAAGCTCAATGCTGACAAGTCAATGCGTAAGCAAGCAAACGAATTGTCCCCAGTGGTCGTCGCGATACTATGGGACAGGCTAGAGTGCCGAAATAACTGCTCAAAAGTTCGATGATTTCGGCCTGCAAGACTGGTTAAAACACGAAGCCGATGCCGACAGAGATGCGGTCACTGTTGCCATGTTCGGCATTTCGTTTACTGACCCTAGACATCAGTTCATGCTTCCATTCAATGCGCGAATGGACTTGATCCTGCCAGCGCCAGTAAATGGCGGGGCCTATTGCATAGCTGAGCCGACCAAACTCCCCGTATTTGAGATCGTTTTCCCAGAGAACTTGTAGGGAGTCCAAAGCATTGATTCCGATATCCAGTGAGGCGTTTAGATGTGCCGCCTTATCGCTTTCATAGATCCAGCCACCCAAGCTAGTCGCGAAAAAGTACTGATACGTTTCGGTTTCATAGCCTAGGGAGAGTCCGCTAGCCCATAAACGATCCGCCACTTGGTAAAGATTGGTATCTTTACCTAAGGGGATCTTCGCTTGCGGGGTGATCGACCAATTGCCCGTTCTGGTCGCTAAATTAAAATAGCGTTTGAGCGGAAGTGCTAATGTGAGGTCGCCCCATCCTTGATCTTTCTCGACGATGGTTTGATCGAACTCGTTCAGCGATTCCTTACGAGCTGCCAGCGTATAGGGCAATTTGAAGGTCATCCGAACGGCACGTGTCCAGGTGTACACGCCCTGTAGGTGCAGGGTCTGTATCTGTTCCGAAAGACCCTTTGCATGTACAGAATCCCCAAGCTTGAGATCTTGCTTGTCGATATTTTCTAGCAGAGTCTGAATGCCATAGCCACCGTTCCAGCGAGGCATCATATTCATAATGGGTTGGTCAGCCTGTAGCTGAAGCAAGCAAGCGCTGCAGGTTAGGGTTATGCAGGCGATTAATGTAGCTACCTTCATTACTGATCACTTTCTTCTTGCTGGAAGTAGAGGCGCTGTGTCGTGTGACCATTCCACTGATAGTAATACTCGGAATCATAGCCAGCCTTTACAATGGCTTTAGCCAGCCTTTTGCTGTCAATTTTACTGTCTGCTTTTATACCCAATACGAGTAATTGTTTAGAGGCATCCATCAAAACACCTTTATCAAATTGACTCGAATCGACTTCCGGTAATTTTTTAAGATGAATACGTAGGCCGATCCCGCAGGAGCTGCAAACAAAGCCTTTCGCGTAGATGGCAATTCGATTAGGTTGAGCTGCTATATGCTGCGCGGCAGCTTGGTCGCGCATTGCTTCAGTAACGGGCTTAAATTCTGAAGAGGCGTATAGAGAAGTGCTTAAAGAAAAAAGCGCTCCCATTATAAAATAAATTTTTTTAAACATGGTATGTGAAATAATTGATGGGTGACAGCAGCTAGCAGCTGCTGCTATTGATTACAAGAAACTGAGCAAGTGTACGTCTGGAAAATTTGCTCAGCTAGTCGAGATCCTCACAATTATTTCAGAGTCGCCAAACACTCAAGCGGCTACACCTAGCCAGCGCAGTCGATGTATGGCTGAATACTTTAGGCGGAAGGCGGAGTTGATGATTGCGGTCAGGCTTGCCGTCTTTGGCTGCATGAAATCGCTTTAGCTCAAAAAAGATAGTGGATGTTGCCGAGTTTTGTGTGGCTTGCGGGTAGAACTCAGGTGTCTCGTGTGAGCAGGTGTTATCGCAACTGGTGTGCTTAGATTCTAAGGGCTCTTGCTGGCAGCATTCAGAACTTTGGGTGGAAACCGACACATCTGGTGCGCAACAACAGTGTTGGCTCTCGGCGCACGTGTTGCTCGCGGGAGCTAAAATTCCCAGAAGCTGGAAAACTAAAACACCAATTGCCAACATTCTGTGCATACTGTGCTGTTAGTTGGTATTTTTTTATCTGTCAAGCTGAACTGCGCTTTAGAGCACCTCTGGAAACCTCCCATGTGCCGAGATTGCCGATTTGCTGTGATGCAGGCGAGAGCAACGCCGCCAGCGCACAGCAAGCGGCAAGTCTTTCAAACCGAAAC
>CAWVTP010000035.1:0-18566 GCA_963933035.1 uncultured Puniceicoccaceae bacterium
GACGCCTACCATGGTCGTATTCAAAAAGGGCGCTATCCACCCGCATTCCTTTTTTTAAGCATGCAATCCGATGCGGTTGACGTCAATGTCCACCCCGCCAAGCGAGAGGTGCGCTTCCGTAATGAAGCCAGCATTCGGCGCTTTATTCTCAGTTGCATCAATAGTCATTTAAACGAATACACGACGCAATCAGTCGCGCAGCACCAGTCGGCGCCAATCACCGAACCGCTATCGGGCTCTGTCCGCAGCGAAATCGCTGCCAGCAAACCGGACGTGTCGCCACTGACACCAAATGGAGATGAAGTGCCTACAGCAACTCCAGGCACCCCGATTCCTACTGCTCGCCAAGCCAAAACGACAAAATCAGTCCCGTCCATAGTCACATCTCCGGCACTCTCCGTAGCCAAAAAGGCCAGCCCGCCAGTCCAACAATCATTAGCAACAGCTAAACCTGCCGACATCGGCTGGCAGTTCATTCATTGCTTCCAAAAGCGCTACGCCCTCTACGCCACGCCACGAGGCCTCGTAATGTTGTACCTGCGTCACGCAGATCAACGCATTCAATTTGAAAGGATTGGCCAAAATTATACGGACAACAAAGTGCTGACTCAACAATTACTGGTGCCCCATCCGATAGAACTGGACCCCCTCCATGCTGCGCTTGTAGAGCAGCACCGGGACCTATTTCGGCGCCAAGGTTTTGAGATCGAGGCCTTCGGCAGAAATTTCTTTCGTCTGAGCGCCATTCCTGAATGGCTCAGCGAAGCACAAGCGGAACAATTTATTCGCGATTTAATCGATCAACTGCGCATCAGCGGCGCTGTCAAGGCCAACAAGCTATCTAACTGGCACATTGTCGCGAAACTGGCGGTTCAGAGTAGCTATCGCCGTAATCAGTCACGATCCACGGAAGAACTCCAGCGTTTGCCGACACAATTGTTTCGCTGTGAGGTGCCTCACAGCTCTCCATTCGGCAAACCCACCTTCAGCGAAATCGATTGGGCTGAGTGGGAGCGCCGACTGGGCGTCAAGGCTGAACACCAATCGACCCGCTAAATTAGAACTGATCACTATGCTCCAAATCGGCCACTTCAATACGCTCACTATCATAGAAAAGTCCCCACACGGATTGTACCTGGATGCAGGCGCCCCCCAGCGAGTGCTACTACCCAATGCCTTCGTCTCCCCATCCATGCAGATCGGAGACGACCTTCGTGTCTTCATATACAAAGATTCCAAAGACCGATTGGTCGCCACGACCCAGAAGCCGCTAGCTGAGGCTGATCAATTCGCCTACTTAGAAGTTGTCGATGTCAAACCTGGTATCGGGGTTTTTCTAGATTGGGGCTTGGACAAACACCTGCTACTGCCCCACCGCGAACAAGGTGACTGGAATTTTCATGTGGGCGATGGAGCCGTTGTGGCCGTCTATGTCGACCCCTATACCCAGCGCATGGTCGCTTCCACCCGCCTACATCGCCACCGCTGCGCCGAAACGCCAGATTTTGAGCCCAATACACCCGTCAATCTGCTTATTTACGGCAACAGTCCACTCGGCTACAAAGCCTTTGTCAACCGCCGCTACCGAGGGCTCATCTACCATCAAGAAAATTCTGATGTACTAGAGCCGGGCGACCAATTTGTGGGCTATATCAAAAAAGTACATAGCAATGGTAAAATTGATCTCCGTAGAGACCCTTCTGGTTTTGGGAGATCCGACCAAATTGCCGAAAAAATATTTGCACAACTGCAAGCTGCTGGGGGGCAGATTATGCTCAACGATCACAGCAGTCCGGCTGAAATTCGAGAGCAATTTGATGTCAGTAAAAAAGCCTTCAAACAAGCACTCGGACGTCTCTACAAATCCCGCCGCATTCGCTTCACCGAGACTGGAATCTGCATGACTAGCCCAAATGAGAGCGCTTGCGAATAAGCCATGAAAATTGAAAGCGCCGTATTCACCAGAAGTGCCCGCACGCTGGACGATTGTCCCGTCAGCTCACTACCTGAATTTGCTTTTGTCGGACGTTCGAATGTCGGCAAGTCTTCGCTTATTAACATGCTGACTGGTAAGCAGCATCTGGCCAAGACCTCCAGCGTTCCGGGCAAAACCAAATTGATCAATTACTTTAGCATCAACCAGCAGTGGTACTTGGTCGATTTACCCGGCTACGGCTTTGCCAAAGTCGCGCGCAGCCAACAAGCCGAATTCCACCAAGAGGTGAGTCGCTATCTAAGCCAACGCAGCAACCTAAAATGCATATTCGTGCTGGTCGATGCACGACTCGAACCCCAAACCAGCGACTTAGAGTTTATTACTTGGCTGCACGATTGTGCCCTGCCTTATGCCATAATTTTGACAAAAATTGACAAACAAGGCCAGCAAACCAGCCTCAAACTGCAGTCGCTCATGCAGCAAGAATTAAGCGATTTGGGAATCGATAACGCGCGCTGTTTTGAGTCCTCCGCCAAAACGCAACGCGGCCGCAATAAAGTCCTCAGCTACATTGAATCCTTTTTGGAAAAAAAACCGAAAGAAAAGGGTCCCAAACTCGCACTCAACTGGATGAAGAAGCGTAAAGGATGATAAAGACCTTTTGACATGCTCTGACAGTTCATTCCCAAACCGAACAACAAATAAGCTTTGGTCAAATTTTACCCTAGCCATTAAATCTTCGAGTACAGCAAGATCCTAAGTCGCAGCACAATAACTGAACTAAAGCTGAAAAGAATAAATCCCAATCCCACCCGAAATTTCCGTATCACCTTCGAAACCAACCAATAAGACTTTTTCCTCATTAACGTCAATAAATTGCATCGTTTCCGGGGAGATCAAATCGTTGGGCTGTCCATTGATGTAAAAGTCAAAAAGTAAATTGATATTTGCTGGGTCGCTAATATCCAAGAGTGCGATCCCGCCTTGCCGCTCGGCAGCCACAGCTGCAAGCATGACTCCATTAATTTCAGTTACCGCTAGTGCTTCGAGTTCTGGGCCCTTATCGTCGGAACGTTTGTCTTTCTCATCGGGATTTCCACCATCGTTGGCATTGTGGCGGCGCTTGTCTTGAGAGGCAAGGAATGCTTCGATCCCTTCAAGGTGATCGACTTCCACCAGCGTGCCCCTAGTGTATTCGTAGGCAGTAACCCCGCGATCACTTAACATGATGATATCATCAAGGTCACCATCACCGTCAGTATCAGAACTTCTCACAATGGCTTTCGCTCGGCCAATGCCTTTGATTCCATCCAGGCTGATAGTGAGCCCATCTGGATTATTTGCGGCAAATGCGTCGTCAATACCGTCTGCATTCGCATCACCAGGCGCAGCTTTACTTTTACCCGGAATGACACCGCCATCTACAAGCAAAGAGCCCACACGACCATCAAATATATCAGCATCGTCGCCACGAGCATCGCCCTCGGATGCAATTATCTCAATTTAGAATTCAAGTAGATACCGTGTCCGCACAAGCGGATTATTCGAACCCTGTTCCAGAGTAGCCATTCACTCACTAAAACTGACAGCTTCACTTTTTTGCCAGCTTGCAAATTGTCTTTTCAAGTCGAGTACCAGCGGATGCGAGGCGCTGGCAATGCAATGATCTGGGAACTGCCTAGATCCAATAAGGTGTACAGGAACAATCCCCACTGCAGAATTCGTCAAAAAGATCGCTTCGGCCTCATATAAATCCTCGGCATTTATCTTCGCATCAAGCCGCACCGGTAACTGAGACTGCGACAAAACAAGTCTGCGCGCGACGCCTGGCAATAAACCCGTCTCCTCTGCAGGTGTAACCACAGAACCTCCTTGGACCAAAAATACGTTTCCGAGCGTGGTCTCGGCTATAGCGCCGTCAGTATTCTCCCGAATTTGATCGTAGTAACCAAATTTTCGAGCCCTCGCATGTAAGAGCCGATGTTCCATGTAATTATGGGTCTTGTGTCCTGCTAAGCGCGCATGTGCGTTTATGGGATAATCCGGGGAGTAATATAGTGCAATTGAATCAGGGGCTGGGCCACAAGGTCGTGCGTAAACGTATAAATGAGAGCTGGCGTCCACATCCTCAATCAATGCCAACTTGATACAAGCATCTTCCAGTTGATCCGTATCAACTAAAGCCCGAATGCTCTCGATAACCGCTTGAGGATCGCATGCAAGTTCCAAGTCCAGTTGCTGTGCAGACTGTTGCATTCGCTGCCAATGCCGCTGGAAAAAGAACAGCTGCCGCGCTTTGAGCCGCATAGTTTCAAAGAGCCCCACCCCATGCGCAAAACTGGGTGACAAGGGATCTATTGAGATCGACTCTCCTTGGCGAATACATCGTAACTTTGTCATAGAGAATCCATGGTTTCACGAATGGCGCGCCCTTTATCTTCAGTTTCCAAGTATTCTGCATGTGGGTCTGAATCCCACACGATACCGGCACCCACTTGATAGTCCAAAAGTCCAGATTTCAACTGCAGTGTGCGAATCGCAATATTAAACTCAGCATCCTGATTAAAGCCAATGTAACCGATGCAGCCGCAGTAAGCACCCCGAGCCGTCGGCTCGAGCGATTCGATAATTTCCATCGCACGCACCTTGGGGGCGCCCGTAATGGAGCCCCCGGGAAACATGGCTGCGAGACAATCGTAAAGATCCTTGTCAGCAGCGAGGCGGGCTTTGACCTCTGCTGTTTGGTGCATCACTTGCGCATAGTATTCCAATTGGTACAGATTTTTGACCTGCACAGATCCAAATTCCGCGACCCGGCCCAAGTCGTTGCGCTCGAGGTCAACGATCATCAATAATTCTGCACGCTCCTTGCTCGATTCAGCTAGCTGCTGCGCAAACAAGCGATCCTCGGCAGCATCGCGTCCGCGCGGACGCGTCCCCTTAATCGGGCGGGTCACTAATTGCTGGCCCGACTTCTGTAAAAATTGTTCGGGTGAACTGGAAATAAGCTGAAAATCTCCCGCATCCAAAAAAGCGGCATATGGGGCTGGATTCCCACGGCGAATCGCTGAAAAAAGCGGCAGCGCTGGACCTGAATAGCTGGCCCGAGCCCGTCGCGATAAGTTAATTTGGTAGACATCCCCACGCGCAATCCAGGCTCGGACCTCCTCCACTTTACGCTCAAAATCGGATGACGACATGTTCCACTCCCAAGCTCCTAATTGACCAGGCGCTGGAAGCTTGGAGGGCGCAGATTGGATCCAATCCTGCATCTGCCCAATTTTAGATTGAGCAGACTGAACAAAGTCATGCGCGATCAGATAGAGGCGCTGACTGGGATGATGATAGGCGGCAATCCCATCATAAATCCCAAAATAAAGATTCGGCAGCCCGCGATCATCTGTACTAACAGCATCAATCGACTCAAGCACACGTCCAAACTCATAGCTGATCATCCCGACCGCGCCTCCAACAAAGGGAATCTGCGACTCATTTTTTGGCATCTGATAATGGCGCATTTGCGCTCGCACGGCCTCAAAACCTGCAATATTATTGGACTCGACACGAATCGAGTCGATGGGCTCCGCACCCAAAAAGCTCCACTGCCCAAGGCCAGCTCCGTGGGCGGCACTCTCCAAAATAAAGGCCCGATCACGCGAACCAAAACAAGCGACTAAACGCTCAAAGGAAGGAGCTGATAAAACTTCTTGAATCATCTGCAATCAACTAGGATACCTAACGCTTATTTGAGCGCTTCAAAAGCGTAAATCCCACCGCTTGAAATAAAAAATTCGGCACCCAGACTAACCAATCTGGTCGCCATTGAGGGGCTCGCTCAACCCAGCTAGCCATGATCATCATAAAATAGTACACCATCGCAATGGCCAGGGCTAGCCCCAGATTGGCGTAGGTTTCTTTGCGTCCAACATGAATCGCCAGTGGGATCCCAAACACAGCAAGTGAAAACACGGAAAAAGCCATCGCGAAGTTCTTTTGCAGATGTACCTGCAAGGCCATCAAGCGATCATTTTTTCGTGGATCCCGTCCCGCAGTATTCTCTAAAGCTTGCTGTCGCTGCTGTATTAATTGGGCAAAGGTCATCTCCTTAAGACGCACCCGGCGTTGTAGACTGCTACCCAAAATTTTATCCAGAGCCAGCGCGATCGGCAACTCTCCAAAATAAAGTGAGCGAACCGGATTGGATGCAAAATCCTCGGGACTTTGATCATTACGCTTTTCAGCCGTCCCATTTTTGAGCGTTAGAATCAACTGATTTTCAGCTGAATCTAATTCCAAAGATCCCTCAGCAGCTCGCAAAAATAATTTCACACGCTTATGTTCATCTAGTTCCCAAATCCAGAAATCCCGCATTTGATGACCCTCACGTGCACCCATGTAAATGACATAGCCCGGAAACTCATGAATGAAGCGCTTTGCTTCGATGAAGCCCAGTGGATTTTCACTGATAGCCGAGGCCAGTAACTGTTTATACGTTAGCCGCGATTGCGGGCCATAATGGAGGTTCACTAAAACACCAAACACCATAGCGAGCAGTGCGATCAGAAAAACGGGCGCTGCAATATGATACAAACTCAAACCAGCTGATTTCATGGCGGTAATCTCTTGATCAGCCGCCAAACGCCCGACAGCAATTAAGGTACCGGCCAACATCCCTAATGGCAGCGCATACGCAGTCACATATGGAATCAGCAAAAGTAAGAGCTTAGAGCAGACTGCCAGGCTCAATTTACCAGCAGCCAAAAGCTGTACAATATCACGCAAAGCGTTCCCAATCAGCAAAACAAATACAAACAAAGCCATGGCCATCCCGGTCGCGAGCAGGATCTCTTGTAAGACATGACGATGAACTAAACTGATCATAATTGATGCGCTGTCTAAAAATCGAAACTTCAATAGCGAAGGATACAGCTACAAGCACTCATTACAGCAATAATTCCTCATGCTGATCATCTGCGGCCAAGAATGCAAGCGGACAAAGCAATCGGCCGCTCATTCCCAGCATCTCTAAGCTTCAAATCCCTGCAAAAGCGCCGCATAGCCCATCCGATAATCTCGATAGCGTGGTTGCCAATCAAAAGCCTGTCGTGTCTGAAGACTGCAGACGATTCGATCTGGAATATTGCCACTGCGACGACGCAAACGGGACGAATGCATTTTTGGATCGAAGGTCGGTAGCGGCTGCCCAGTTTGCTGGGCCAACCAAGCCAATACCTCGGTTTTGTGCACAGCTCCTTGATCCGCAACATTATAAATGCCAGATATCGCCTTAGGGTGCTGCATAGCCAGTACCAAAAGTTCAACAATATCGTCGCGATGAATCAAATTGAGGGTATAGTCACCGCGCCCAGCAATCACGCCAGCCCCCTGTCTGAGTTGGTCGAGTAAAAAGTGGCGCTCTGGGCCATAAATTCCCGCTAATCGAAAGACAAAGTGGCGCTCAAAAACCGCAGCAGCTTGCTGCACCAAATCTTCCGCTTGCAACAAGCACTGCGCAGTATCGGAGGCGGGTTCTGTCGCAGCGGTGCAGTCCACCTGCTCTCCCCGCTGCTGAGGATAGACGGAAGTGCTACTGGTATACATGTAACGTTCTACCCCGTGCGTTTGAGCCCAAGCCAATGCGACTTTTTGTCCGTCTACATATGACTTTTTGTATCCGGCCAAACCACCACCCGCTGAGCTCACACAATTGACCAAGATGCGATAATCTCCACCAACTTGCTCCATCCAGCGAGGATCGTCTAAATCCGCCACCACGCATTCGTGCACCCCGATCGCCCGCAAGCGCTCTACCTGCTGACGATTACGCGTCAGAGCTCCTACCTGTGCTCCCGATGACAGTAAGCGTTGAGCCAACGCAATCCCCACGTACCCGCAGCCTACAATAAAGACGGATTCACAACTTAGATCAGTGCTCTGCATAGCAAGCAGTGAGTATTCAAACGCACAGTTTTCAACTCAATTCAGAGTAAGGTACCCCACAAAAATCACCCGAATCAAGTAGCTGAAGTCTAAAATGAAGCAGCTTCGTCAAGACCCGCAGCTACTGATTTAGCTTAATCAGACTCACAAACCGTCACAATGACAGTTGCAAAGATACCCAGCCCGCGACCCACATCACTCAACGCCTCACCGGACGTAGCGGTAATACAGACATCCGCGAAGGTGATACTCAATAAGTCGGCAATAGATTGGCGCATTTGTGGCACAAATGGATCGATTTTAGGCCGCTTACATTCGATTGCAATCGATACATGTGTAATCGACCAAGCTCCCAGCGATTCCAACGCACGAGCTAGGTATAAGCGACTGTCTGTCAGCCCTTGCGCGCACATAGCATCCGCTGGCGCGCCGATAACAGTTTCGCCCGTAACCCCACTGATAGCATCAGTCAGTGCGTGCAATACGACATCCGCATCACTATTACCGGCTAACCCAGGCACACCCTTAACTCGCAGCCCCCCCAATACCAAAGGCTTACGGTCGCTCCCATCCAGAAAGCGATGACTGTCGATGCCAATGCCTGATTTAACCCGCACAGCAGTCAGCTAGGCCTACAACTCAGGGAAAAAGCGTGCCTTTTCAGCGCTGGCAGCCTCTAAACTATCAGATGCATGCACCATGTTGCGCATCATATCCGTGCCCAAATCTCCACGAATAGTACCCTTAGGCGCCTCCTTAGAATTGGTGGGCCCCAAGAGCTCACGGACACGCGCCACTGCATTGTCCCCAGCAAGTACAATTGGCATAACGGCATGACTGCTCATGAAGGCTTCAATTTCAGGAAAGAATGGCTTATCCGCAACATGCGCATAGTGCTCCCGCAAGATGGCAGAGTCGAGTAATATCACTTTCGCGGCGACAATTGAAAAACCTGCTTGCTCGAAGCGCGTGATGACCTCCCCCGCCAGTTTACCAGCCATGCAATCTGGCTTCAAAATAATCAATGTCTCTTCCATATTATTCCTTCATATATTTTAGATTGTTTTAGCTGGCTTGATCAATCCAACGTGCAATCGATAAAACTTCCCAAACTTCTTCGTTGCCTCCGATATTTGTCTGTACACTTGCACCTAGCCCCGCGTTTAATAATTTTTGGGCCAATGGCGTCTTGTAAGACAAGACATTTTTGTTAGGATCACTATCCCATGCACCCAAAATCGCATAGCGGACCGTCTGTCCAGAACTGCCCTCCTTGAGCTCAACAACGCTGCCGATGCCAACACTATCTGACTCTGCTTCTGAAAAGTCGGTGACGCGCGCACGCGATAAATCGACTTCCAATTCATTTTTGCGAGAAAGCAAAATATCCTGATCTTGACGCGCCATTTTGTACTCCGAATTTTCTTTCAAATCGCCGTGCTCGCGAGCGGTCGCAATGGCTTCTTTGTTTTCGGGTATTTTGACCGCAATCAGCTCCTCGTATTCCTGCTTCGCCTTGTCGAAGCTGGCTTGCGAAACAATCAACCCCTCATCTTCCTTACCGCCACTGGATTCACCGGCAAGCAAAGATTGAATGGTAGGATGGATGCGAATAAAGCGGGCTAGCAAAGACTTTTTGGTGAGATTTTCAAAGCCTTGATTCAGCAGTAAAGTCTGCGCCAGATCCCTTGCAGTTTCTAAGCTAGCATCGGCCAATAGGTCTGGGATGAGCTGCGCATCATCACTCAGCAAGTCTGCCAATGGGATGCGTCGCGCACTGGCATTTTGCAGCGACTCATAATCGATCGCATAAAACATTGCTGCCAAAAGGCGAGCCGACACCATAGGCTCAATAATCGATTGGTATTTCTTGGAGGCACGATTTTTAACCAACCAGTACAGCAGTGGCCCTTTTATCGTCTGCTCGTTTAACCAGCGGTTAATGCAGTAAGTCACCCGTTCTTCCAAGTCCTGCTCTAACAGGAAGTTAATGCACTCACTGGTGAACTTACCGCTGGAATTACGCAAGAGGTCTTCTAGCATGTGTCCCCATTTCTCAGGGTAGGTACGCTGAATCAAATCCAAATAACGCTTATAATACGTGGGCGGAAGCTGCTCAGCCAATTCAGAGTAATCATTGGTCGCATCCAGAATTGAAGCCGACGAAGGCTCCAAGAGCTCCACATCTTCATGGAGATCACGTGCCAAGTTGTTGCGCACCCAAACGCCATGCAAACGGTCTGCTTGGCTTAGCACCTTGGCGTGTGCAATCGCTTCAGTTAACTCCTCGAGAATTTTGGGCATCTCGTCACGCACGACAGAAATATTTTCCGAGAGGGCATACAATTGCTCCCCAAGTTGGATCTTATGCTTGGAGTTTTTTGTGGCATGAAACTGTTCAAGGATCTCCTCTTCGGGAGCAACCGGTTTTTCCCGAAAAATATAAGGGTCCGTTTTTTTGATCGGCACGCCCACGCGAGGATCTTTGACGAGTAACTTCTTAGTCGCCGTCCACCACTTTTTATATTTAACTGGTCCCATCACCCGCGCCAATGCGCGTTCGATTTCGGCGACTGACATCGCTTGGGAGTTCGAGGCCGCCAGCATTTCGCACATAAAGTCAACCGGCTGCTTTTTGATCATCTCCGCAATCAGTTCGGATTCGGTGCGCGATCGTACCAATACATCTTTGTCATCCAACACTTCTAGCTTATCGACACAAAAGGCCGGCGCCATGGCTTGACCTTCTTTGCCCTCTTCAAAATTTATAATCAAACGACCCGCAACGGCATCATAGTCTACAATTTTGCCGAAGCCCCAGCTCCGGTGAAGGCAATAGCGGCCGACCTGCATAGCTTCTAGCTTGCCACGCGCAGCAGCCAGTTTGGGATTTTTTGCGATTAAAGCTTCGATGGCTTCTGTGTTCATAATAAGTTGCGGTACATTTCTAATCTGTAAACATTCCAACATGCACAGTTTATCCGCTAATGAGAAGTATTAAGTTTAATTTAAATAAAACATCTGTCTCCCCTTGGGATGCGGCTGTCGTTCTGCTTGAACACTATTTGTCACAACAAATAAAATCGAGTCAAGTCTTAGAACAGCTGCCAGCCAGCTTTAAAGGGGATCGCCGTGCACAATGCCAGTCCTACTTTTTGCACGCATTACGTTATGGACATAAGGTCACAGCGGCGATGGCCCCGCTTTGTAAAAAAGCCCCACGAGCGCGTGTTCAGTCAATCTTGATGCTGGCAGGAGCAGAAATCGAACGCCAAGATGCACAAACTCACGCAAAAGTAGTTCACTTCACAGTTGAGCACAGCAAAAAATTTGTCAGCAAAGCAGAGATTGGCTTTTTAAATGCCCTGTTGCGCAAACTTCCACAGGGAATGGCAAAGATCGACCAGCAGGCACTCGCAGCTCACTACAGCCACCCGGATTGGCTCGTCAATCACTGGCAAACAGAATGGGGTGAAGCATCGACCGCAAAGCTGTTGCAATGGAATCAGCAAATCCCAAACAATTATATAAAATTAGAACCAGTTCCCGAGCAACTGCCACCAATACTACACGCAAGTCAGTGGCCGAAATTCTTTAAAGTTGCGCCCAAAACTAATTGGAGTGCCAGCATTGTCCCCCTATTAAACCAAGGGACAGCTTACATTAAGGACCCTTCGACCAGATTGGCACCTGAGTTATTAGCGCCTGTAGCCGGCGAGCAAGTGCTAGATTTGTGCGCCGCACCTGGGGGCAAAGCTTTTGATATTGCGCAACAAATGAAGGGGCAAGGCTTGCTGGTAGCTGTGGACCTCCCCGGCAATCGCATCCCCCAATTAAAAGAAAATTTAGTGCAACTGACGCAGCCTACTTTCCAAACCGCTATTGTGGAAAAAGACGTTTTAAAACTACAAGCGACAGACTTCAGCGCCCAGGGACTGCCGCCTAGCTATCCCGCCGTCATGCTGGATGCTCCCTGTAGTAATACTGGCGTCATTCAGCGCAGAATCGACGTCAAATGGCGCTTGCAAGCGCGCGACATCTCCAGTTGCGCCGAGCTGCAATTAAATTTGTTACAAAAGGCCGCTGAATTTGTGGCGAAAGCGGGTCGCTTGGTTTACAGTACCTGCAGTATTGAGCGTGCCGAAAATATCGCAGTGGTTCAAAAATTCCTCAAAAGTTCAGTCGGCGCTGAGTTTGAATTACTCAAATATCAGATTAGCTTGCCTTGGGAAACTGGGCATGACGGTGCGGGCGTATTTTTATTAAAAAGGCGTTGATTCGATCAGTAAAGCCTCCAGCTCCGAGCTGGATAAAGCGAGCTTGTTGATGCAAAAGGCTTGCAGGTCGCCTTGAAGTGGTGCGGTAAAAGTCCGCGAACCGTCTTTAAATCGAAAACGATAGCGGTTACAGTGTAGCGCTTGTCGGGGGAAGATCAACTTACGGGCTAAATGCTCCGATAAGCCCTGCTCGATAAACTCTAGATAGTAGCGCTCATCGGGGCCGTATATTTTATCCCCCACGACGGGGAAGCCCAAATGAGCTGCATGCACTCGGATTTGGTGTTTTCGTCCTGTTATCGGAAAGACGCGACAAAGGGTAAAATCATTCGCCGTATGCAGAGGCCTGAAATGTGTCTCCGCAGCCAAAGATTTTCGATCAAAGTGAACGCAACTCTTAACATGCACCGGACCACTCCCAGCGGGGCGACGTCCGACCGGAGCCTGCAACTCAAGTGAGGGCTCAAAAGTCCCCTGTAAGATGGCGATATAAGCTTTATCGACGCGCCTGTCTTGGATCGCCATCTGGTAACGGCGGGCAATGGCGGGCCGCTTCGCAAATAGGATCAGGCCACTGGTCTCGCGATCCAGCCGAGCAACTAGGTGTAATTTGTCAGCATTTAAATACAAGCGTACCAAGCCAACGAGACTCGAATGAGGCCCATTCTTTGAAGGATGACACACAAACCATCCCGGTTTATTAATCAATAATACATCCTCGTCTTCGAAGAGTATCCAGCGCCTAAAATCGTCGACCTCAACCAATGGGGCTTCTTCGCCATAGGGATCCATGGAGCTAATCTTTGAGCGCTCCCAAGCGCAAACGCTCCATTAAGCGAGCACTCAAGCGTGTACGCCAGCTCAAAGGCAACACAGAACTCAGTCGCACCAGCCAACGATTCTTCCAGCCGGGCACGATGACTGCAGAGCGCCGTCCCAAGCCACTCAATGTTTCAGCTGCAACGGCATCAGCCGTCATACTCATCCAATTGGCCCCAACCGCATCCAGCGGAGCCGACTCAAACCCCGCCGACTTAACGAATGCGGTACGTGTCGGCCCAGGACACACAGCGATTGCGCGCGCAGAAGTATCGCGCAGTTCCTCATTCAACGCCAAGGTCCAATTGAGCAAAAATGCTTTGCTGGCTCCGTAACTTGCTAAATAAGCCGTCGGCTGAAAGGCTGCAGTCGACGCAATATTCACCACCGCACCACCGCGCGCTAGCAAGTTTGGCAACAGTCGATAACTCAGATCTAACACTGCCCGTACGTTAATTGCGAGTAGCTCCAGCTGCTTTGCGCGCTCCAGATCTTGCGCACGCCCATAATCACCAATGCCACTATTGTTTATCAGTACAAGTTTTCCAGCCGGTGCCATTTGCAAACAGTCAAAAAGGCGTGTTGCACAATCAGCAATCGCGTTTGGCTGCGCTAAATCTGCCGTAAAGTGATGATCATATGAGGACAAAAAATCATCTGGTTGAGTGCGAGAAAGGTTGCATATTATCAACTCAGGCTTTAGCTTTCTTATTGATTTGATTAGCGAAGCACCAATTCCTGAAGAACCGCCCGTAATCACAACGATTGCCGTGCCATCCAAAAGTTCTGAAGGCGTTGGTATTTTTTTGTTCAAATAGCTAAATAGGGATGCTGAAAATGGCATTAGAAACAACAGTCAATAAACGAAAGAATACATGAAGCAACACGATATTATTATCTCTGGCATAAATATGGATTTAACTGACTCGATCAAAAAAATCGTTCTAGACAAAGCTGAAAAATTATTTGAACACGAGGACCGCATCATACGTATGCGCGTTGAATTAGAGCACGACAACCACAAGACAACCCATAGCAATGAATTCATCGCAAAAGGGCAGCTCGAAGTCAGTGGCAATGACCATCATGCCAGTGCTTCAACTGATGATCTTTATAAATCGATTGACGACCTCGTCCACAAGCTTGATCGAATGCTCCGCCGACGCTCTCGCAAGCTCAAAGTCAAACGCAAGACACTCCACGAGGTAGATATTCCAGCAGAAATCCCTAAGGCCGCATTGAGTGCCTAATCGCAGGATTCAATAGAGTCCGACTGAGCTAATTGCTTGTCATCTATTACAGCCAATAAATAATATCTCCGAGGCAATCGGAATGGCCTAAAGTAAAAGTGTGGACCAAAGTAACACTTTACTTGCATTTGTAAGGATGCTGGCTTAGCAACATTTATGCCTCCGCAAGTTTACCACGTTCTGCACATCACGGGAATCATGATGCTCTTTATGGGCTATGGCGCACTTTTAGCGCGCAGTATTGTCCGCAATGACTCCAGCAAATTAAAACGTCTGGGATCGATTACCAGTGGAATTGGTTTAGTCCTAATTTTCATTGCTGGATTCGGCTTAATGGCCAAACTCTACAACAATAGTTTCCAAACTTGGATGTTGGTGAAAATTGTGATTTGGCTTTTTTGGGGGGGCATTATTGTGCTGATCAATCGAGTCCCCTCGCTAGCTAAATTACTCTGGTGGGCCATCATTGCATTGGGTGCGCTCGCGGCTTACATGGTTTATATGCGTCCAGTTTAGAACTGAATGACTTTAATGCTGCTTTCAACTGAGTTCACATAGAAACTACATTCATCCAAGTAGCCCTTGGCGCACCTTAAAGGTGCACCAAGGGCCTCATTTTTTTGCAAACATTTGCAAGCACGTTTTTATGGGTTCGACCTAAACCCAAATAATAATTGCAGTGTTTTTAAGGTATCCGAACTTATCCGGACTCGATTGTCTTTGACCTCAACCACCCGCCGGCAAGTCTGATTGCACACTGTACTAGAACTATAGGCGATCACGGAGACATCTCCCTCATGCCCGGATAATGAAGCCGCCTCAAAACGAGGCGTCCACTCGATTGGGACACCGTACTGGGTAAACCCGATGTCCCAGGCAAGCAATCTGCGCCCCTGATAAGACGCCATCAACAATACAGGATGGTCCCGAACAAAGTTCGGAATCTGGCGACTGTGTACACGAATACGTGCCACTACTTTTTTTTGCCGTAAATAGGAGCTAAAGTCATGCACGTTTCCGCGCTGGCATTGCTGAAAAAATCTTAATGGGTCCACACCGATCAAGTTCATCCCATTCCAGATACCGTGACGATTTTGACTTCCAAATTTTTGTCGATCATACCAAGCCTGAAACTGATCACTAAGTTTTAGGACCAATTCAAAATGGAGATGTGCTCGCGACTGAGGTATGCGATACCCTGCAGCCGATCGTCCCATGACTCCAAGGACGGAGCCGGCCGAGACACTCACCCCAGGTCTAATCGCTGAATGAATGCTCGCTAAATGTGCATATAAACTGTAAAACTGCAGCGAAGCTTGCTGATGGGCGACGACCACATAGCGGCCATAGCTACTGTGCTCGGCCGTCGCACTTACGTGGACCACACGCCCGGGCAAAATGGAGTAAATCGCGTCCAGAGCTTCTCCGCGGGGGTCATGTCGTATCGGAAAAAGATCTATTCCCTCATGAAAGCGAGCCCCTCCATTGCGCACACATCCAAATAGCCCCGACTGGATCAAGCCTGAGGCAGTGGGTTGGATAAAGGCGCTCAGAGTACGGCCTTCAGCGAAGGCAGCGTTCGGAGTCGGCCAATGCAGTGACTGACTCGCAAACCCTTGGATCCAACAGCCACAGGCTAGCCAAGCCCCGACCCCAAAACATCGCATCGTGCACATTTTGCTGCCAAAATAAACCATCCCCGCTAACTAAATAATTATTTTTGCGCTTTAATTTCGCGGATCGAACGCTTCAAATCTAGCACTAAATCCGGCAAAGCGTCATCCGCCATTTCGACAAAAGTATAGTACTTCCCATCTGTAATTGGCCCATCCAAGCGCCGTGCAGCAATCGCATTTCCATTAACCAGCAAGACCACCCGACGCCCATTACTTGCAACGGAAGCCCGATAGAGAGCTCGAGCGCCTGCGTCCGATAATTGCAGCATGAGAGCTAGGCCCAATTCCACACGCACCAGTTCCACTTGCTGGATTTCAAATTCACTCACCAGAAGTTCGCGATTGATAGCGATCCGGCTGCCACTAATCGGCATTGTCACCACTTGCTCCGACATCTGACCATAGCTTAAACTACCCGCCTCAAGGGCCAAGCGCGGTATCGATAAAGCTTTCTGATCAACACTACGATCGCAAGCCGCCAAAAATAATAGGCTACAGAGAACGAAAAAACTTAAGAGTGGATGCATCATTTGTGGAACGATAAGTAATTTATGAGTAAGTCATGATTGAGCCGTCTAGCATCACAGGCAATTCGATTATTTTTTAATTAAGGGCACCTCTGAATCCCGACCATGATCGAGACGAATGCAATTTTAATATTGAGTCAGGCGACTCGACGCAACTCGAACCCCAAAGCGAATCGCCATGATATCTTTACCGCTTGCTGTGTCCCATCGGCGTTGCTCTCGCCAAAGCAGAGCTTCCAGCCCCAGCGTGAAAGAGAGATAGCCTTGCCGGCGTCGCAATCAATCGGCAATCTCGGCAAACGGGGAGGCGTCCAGAACTGTACTAAATATATCTAAAAATCCCAAAATGCTTTTGGGCAACGTATCAATTTAGCACGCAACCCATATGTCTAAATCGGACATTAATTAGGCAACAGCTCATCAAAAATTAGAAATTGAAACGTGCGACACTGAGTAAACCAAAATAATACACCACAAAAAAATCTGACAGATATCGACACACAATCTTTGCCTGCCCAAAAAAGCCCCAACCAAGAATATCGGTAGCGTCCCCTAAATTGTTAAAAGTCTAAGGTGGTTTTCCTCCCGATAGCGATCAAGCTATCGGTGAGAAAAAACCAAAAGAAAACCACCAATGAATACAATAAGCGAGTCTGCGAAGAGCGGACAAGATCAATTTCTCGATAGCGCGCAGTCTCTCAGGGCACCTCATTGATAAAATCTAACTCATTAAAGCGTATAATTTTAAATTTTATGCTGGCAACTTTTGAAAATGCATTTATGCTATACTCGGATGATTATTCCAGCTTGGCTCAACACACTCCCGGATGAAGCTCTGCGCAACTTAGAGCTGCGCGAATGGCACGACGATGAGGTCGATGCGTATGTCGAACTGCTGAATAAGCACCATTACCTGAAGTGTCCGCACGCTCGCAAGCGTCACCTCAGTCAAGTGGCCTGCTACCAAGGCAAAGCGGTGGCGTTATTAATTTGGACAACCAGCAGTCGTAAATTAATCCATCGCGATGAATATATTGGCTGGGATAGTCGTACACGCGAGAAGCGTTTGAGCTGGATCGTACAGAACAACCGTTTTCTTTTATTGCCGCAAGATCGGCCCACGAACTTGGCGAGCCGCATCTTGGGTTTAGCCATCAAGGCTTTGCCTGGTGCATGGGAGGCGCGTTACGGCAAGCGCCCCTTATTGGCTGAAACCTTCGTCGATCCTGAAGCTTACAAGGGCACTTGTTACCATGCTGCTGGCTGGAGTCGTTTAGGGCAGACCAAAGGCTTCGCTCGCGTATCGGCTCCGCAGTATTATCAGGACAATGACCGGCCCAAGCACCTCTGGGTTAAACCATTGGCCAAAGATGCATTAGAACGCTTACGTGATCCCAGCCGACTCTTGGGTGGTGAAGACCCGAGGAAACGCGCCCCAGGCACCATGCCGGTCAAAAGCAAAACCGCTGAGAGTCTCTACCGAGCCCTGCGCACAGTCAAAGATCCGCGCAGTCGGCGCGGGCGACAGTTTCCCTTGTGCGCACTGCTAGCCACTGCGGTATTAGCCCAGTGCTGTGGCGAATCCACTGTGACCGGGATCTTCCGATTCTGTCAGGACCTAAGCTCGCCCCAGCGAGCCATGCTCGGCTTCCGCAGCAACCCGAAAGCCCGCAAGGTCGTGCCACCTCCTGGCGAAGGCTGTTGGCGTAAAGTACTTGGAGACGTCGATCCCGAGGAACTGGCAAAGGCATTGAACGCATGGATGCAGAGCCAATCTAAAAAAGACGCCTTGCCCGATCTTCTATCAATCGACGGCAAGGTGATCGCATCCAATCTCGCGACCATCGTTTCATTAGTCGATGCCGCCGACGGCAGTCCCATTGCCCAAGCCGCCGCCAGCGGAAATGAGCAAGAGCAAAAACTCACGACACAACTGATCGAGGCACTACCCGAAGCGGCTCTGGAAGGCAAAACTCTCAGCGGCGATGCCCTCTATTCCAACAAGAACCTGGTACGCGAGATCGTTCAAGAACGCGGCGGCGAGGTACTCGTTCAACTCAAGGCCAATCAGAAAACCACACTCGAAGAAGCCACACGCCGATTAAACCAATCAGCGCCCCCTTTTTATACACAGCCCCAGA